>SCTB01000012.1 GCA_004297545.1 Alphaproteobacteria bacterium | reverse complement strand
GTGGCATGCAGGGCGGACAGCCTGGAATGATGCAAGGCGGACCCGGCGGCATGCCACCAGGTCCGCCTTGCATCATTCCAGGCTGCCCACCCTGCATGCCACCAGGTCCGCCTTGCATCATTCCAGGTTGTCCGCCCGGCATGCCGCCGGGTCCGCCTTGCATTATTCCAGGCTGCCCACCCTGCATGCCACCAGGTCCGCCTTGCATCATCCCGGGCTGTCCGCCCTGCATACCGCCGGGCCCGCCTTGCATCATTCCAGGCTGTCCGCCCTGCATCATGCCGCCCTGACCACCTGGCATTCCGCCGGGACCACCTCGCTGCATGCCCGGACCACCCGGCATTTGTCCGCCGGGGCCGCCCTGCATTCCCTGCTGGCCGGGTCCGCGCATGCCACCACCCTGCATGCCCGGTTGTCCACCTGGTTGTCCACCTGGTTGCCCGCCCGGCATGCCGCCGGGCCCGCGCATTCCACCCTGCATTCCGGGACCACCCGGCATGCCGCCGGGCCCGCCCTGCTGGCGCATGTATTGCTGGTATTGCCGGCGCATCTGCTGCTGCTGCGGCTGCATCTGCTGCATGCGCTGCTGCACGGCCTTGGTGTCCTGCAGATAAACCATCTGGCGCAGCGGCTGCTGCTGTTCCTGCGCGCTGTAGGTCGGGAACGACGGCGCCGCATTGGCGCCCAGCACGCCCGTCATCTGGCCCTTGTTGACGGTCTGCTCGCCGCCGCCTGTCTTCACGCTGACGGAGCCGTCATCGACCTGGATCTTGTATTCGCCGTTGATCATCCCGCCGGTGATGTCCGTGCCGCGGATGCCGATAGAGCCGACCGGCGTGTTGATCTGCACATCCGGATTTTCCTTCTTCGCCACCAGGCCGCTGACATAGCGGAAGGCGCCCGCCAGCACCGAATAGCTGCCCGCATTCGAAGCACTGTCGTCCGGATCGAAAACATACCGGTCGACCGTCAGTTTCGTCTTTTCCGACAGCGTGAACTGCGTGTCGTCGATGAACAGCACGAACATGCGCGACGCAGCGCCCGTCTCCAGCGTGTCCTGCAGGTGGACCTTGTCGGTCACCTGCGCCGGCGCCGCCTTGCCGCCCTGCGGCGTCAGCGTCGCCGTCCCTTCCGTATAAATGACGGTGCCGACGACATTGCTGGAGGTCACCGCGACCGCCGGTGCCGGTTTTGTTTCCTTGTAAAAGAAAACCCACCAGCCTCCGCCAGCCAGCGCCGCGATCACGACAAGGATCAGCACATAACGCATCGGATTTATCTCTCCCCGGCTCACGTCGAAGCCGCCCGCCCCCCAAGCGGAATCAGCCTGCCCTCCAGCCTAGCGACTTGGACGGGCGGCTGCCAAGCTTCTTCAAAGGCTTAGTGAAGGCGGGCGGGTAAATGGCCGTGAATCAAGGAATAAGGAACCGATACCTCAAATAATGTCTTATGTTCATGGATTATTAAAAACATAGGCGTAAAATCAAGATAATTGAATTATTTAGCGGTCGTACCATTCAAATGCTTATCCGGTTTGCCGTGCTCGCCCTGCTCGCGCTTCTGTCGCTGTCTGCCTCCGCGCAGGCAGCGAAGAAAGAACCGACGCCCCAGCAGATCACCGCCGCCATGAACGACCCGCTGGTGCAGAACAACCTGGCCGTCATCTACGCCGAAGGGCGCGGCGTCCAGCAGGATTATACCAAAGCCGCTTTCTGGTTCCGCAAGGCCGCCGAACAAGGCGACGCCTATGCGCAATACAGTCTTGCCTATCTTTACACCAAGGGCATGGGCGTGGAGAGGGATTATACCGAAGCCGCGAAGTGGTATACCAAGGCCGCCCTCCAGGGCGATGCGCAATCGCAATACCATCTGGGAACGCTTTATTATCTTGGCAAGGGCGTGCCCAAAAGCCACCAGACGGCCGTGGACTGGTTCACCAAGGCCGCCGCGCGCGGCGACCCGCGGGCGAAATACTACCTGAACAAAATCGCGCCGCGCGGGCAATATTTTGCCGTGGCCAGCGAAACCTTTGCGGACCACAGCCAGCACACCGTCGAAAACGGCCTTGGCCTGGTCTTCCTGCAGGGCGCCGGCGCCGCCGTGGGGGCGGAAGCCGCATATTTCTGGGTGCTTGTCCCGCTGATGTGCGCTTTCGCGATTTAATCATAAAGCCGGGGGGGCTGCATGAAACATTTCATTCATATAAATATGGCGGTGTTCGCGCTCGTTGCCGCACTCTGCCTGGCGCCAGCGACCCATGCCGAGCAATTCCGCAGCGTCGCCGACAAGCCCGGCAGTTCTTCATCGGGATCCGGCGATCCGACACTTGATGCTTTCAAAGGCATGTCGGAGAAAGACCGCAATGAGATACTGAACCAGGCGCTTGAAACCTACCGGAACATGTCGCCCGAGCAAAAGCAATCGCTGGTCGAACAGGCCACCGCCCTGAACAGCATACCGGGCATGGCCGCAACCGGCGCCGAATGGGAGAAGCTTCTCTCGCCCGAGCAGAAGAAAATGATTTCCGCACAGATCGAGCCGTCACTGAAAACCGATCCGGCCCAGAATACCGCCGCGCCCACGCAGCAGGCAACCATGGCGGCGCTGCTGGCGCAAATCCGGAATCTCCCGCCCAACGAGCAGCAGACAATACTAAATGCATTGAAAGGCCAGAACGCCGCAACCCCCGCTCCCGCCGTAACCGCGACGACGACAGCAGCAGCGCCCGTACCTGCGGCGCCGCCCGCCGACCCCTGCGCGGAATACAAGACCGCCAATCCGGCCTTCTACGCCAACTGCACGAAACGCATGAACCCGACCGGAGCGAAGTAATCAACGCAGATCAGCGCAAACAGCGCGCCGCGGGAGCACAAACTCAGCACGCATATTACCTCGGTATTACAGAGCCTTAGAAGCGTTTTGGCCGCTTTTCACAAAAAGGCCGAAAAGGGGCGCAAAAGCGCATGAAAGCCTTGTTTCATCGCATCCAGCCGCATTTCAGAGCATGCGCAGAGAAGGCCCAGAGCGGGATGAAAGCACAGGTACAGAGCCCTAGAGAGCGCCTGCAAACCAGCCTGAAACAACGGAATCTTGCGGGCCAAAGGCCCGCCTTTATAAATGCGCTTCGCGCGAGATGCCAGCTTTCGCTGGCATGACAGGCAGGTTGAATTTCAAGGTACACAGGCCCCTTTGGTTTTTAATCAGACCCCTTTGGTTTTTAAAATGTCATCCCCGCGAACGCGGGGATCCAGTACCGTGGTTATAAAAACGCGGCTCGCGCAAATATCGCAGGCCGTTGTTTTTCGCTCCAGCCTGCGCTAATTTTTCCCCATGCTTTACTACGTTTATATCCTGAGCAACCGCAGAAACGGCGCACTCTACACGGGAATAACCAGCGGCCTTCCCGGCCGCGTCTTTCAGCACAAGGAAAAACTGTTCGAAGGCTTCACGAAGAAATACGGCATCGCCTGCCTCGTCTACTACGAAGCCCTTTCGACACCCGAAGCCGTTATCACGCGCGAAAAGCAGATCAAAAAATGGCGGCGCCAGTGGAAGATTGACCTGATCGAGAACTTCAACCCGGCCTGGATTGACCTGTACACACAGATTGCAAGTTAAACAACGGTCAGCTCATTCTCCACGAACCGCGTTTTAATGACTACGGTACTGGATCCCCGCGTTCGCGGGGATGACAGGAAAGTAGGATGTGTCCCCTGAATTCGGAATCTCGCGGGCCAAAGGCCCGCCTTTATAAATGCGCTTCGCGCGAGATGCCAGCTTTCGCTGGCATGACAGGCAGGAATTTAGATAATCATTGAGTTAGGTACGTGCCCCCAGAATTCCACCTCCTATCGTGCAATTACTGTATCTCCGACCCATTGATGTGTTTTTCAATATCGTGGCAAAGCGATTTGGACTTTACTGGGCATTTATGTCGCACGTTTTTAAGGATTGCTGTTACACCATTTGCACTTGTCGCTTCACTAATGCGCGATATAACAAATCTTCTAAAAGAACTATTAGTTCGAGCTAACATTGCAAAATCGCCGAATGTGTCCCACTTTTGTGTCAAGAGGAACTCGACGGCTTCATCATAGACTGTCGCCAACTCCGCGTTCCAAATACCTGGGTTAGAAGCATCAGCGCAGTACCCATACCTTTGGAATGAGCGATATAATTGATGCCACGTCCAATCATTCTGCTCATAGGAACCATATTCTTTACTAGCCTCATCGGCCTTCTGTTCCGTGCACGCTTTCGCGGTTGCTGCAAATGCTCCAGAGGACTGAATCGTCACGAGTACAATTACCAAAAGAATACAATATTTGTATTTTTTCATATGTTTCCTGCTTAGTATCTGCGCAGCGGATTGACAATCACGAATTCTGGGGACGCAATACCCAATGCATCGGGCACCGAAGTAATCACAGCTGTTTACCAGCGACAAGCCCCGGCTTCACCCCCGGCCGCCGCTCCGCAACCAAGCCCGCAACAATCTTGAATGCCGCCTGCGCATCCTCCAGCGTCATGGGCAGGCCGCGCGGGGAGCCGCCGATGCTTTCGCGGCCGCCCCAGGCGCCGCCGGGAAGCTTGCCGAAGACGTTTTTGAGGCCGCCCTCGCCGAACAGTTCTTCGGCGACTTTTTTGTTGGGGCAGCCGATGGCGATGTTCTTTGAAATTTTGTTGTAGATAACAACGACCTGGTTCTGCCAGCCCGCGCAGGTGTCCGCCGATGCGCTTTCGTTGCGCCCGTACCAGACGTCGAAGCCGAAGACATCGGAATGCGGCATCAGGCAGACGCCGTTTTCAACGGTGGCGCGCGCAAGATCCTGCTTCGCAATGTCGATGCGGTGCGCCTCGCTGTCCCGCGCCTGCCGCAGGCGTTTCTGCAGCGCAGGCCCCGGATTTTCCAGCTCGGCGGTGAGTTTCTGCCAGTCGAGGACGGCATCAATCGCGCCCTGCGGCGTGCGGTTGGTGCGCGTGCGCTCGTGGCCCTCGAACCAGACCTCCAGAAAATCGCCATAGGGCAGATCCAGCAGCTTCCTGCCGATCGGCGTGGTATCCATGATGCCGATGGTATCGCCCAGCGCCAGCGTCGCCTTGCTCTGCGGTATCATGCCCGCCAGCGCGGCAATCGCATAAGCGGCGTCCGCGTCGCAGGCGCCCACCACGACAAAACGTGGGTCATCGCCCCTGGCCCCCGCATGGTCGCGGATGGCGCGCACCGAAACGGCTTCAAGATGCGAGAGGTCTTCGTGGTGGTCCATCACAAGGGAGTCGACGATACTATGGCCGTTGATGGAACATTCGACGGGGCAATACCCCTTGCCCACCAGCCGGCGGACCTCGGTTTCGTCGTTTGTCAGGATAATGTCGATGTCCTTGCCCATCAGCCCTACATTCTGAACACTTTTGTCACCGGCTTCACGCCCGCCGTGCCGATAACCTTGAAGTTGCCCGTGTCGGCCTTCGCCACCATGGCCAGGCGGCTTTCGTAGTTGGCGATGGGCTCCCTGAACCATTCGAAGTCTTTTGAAATATCGGTCATGTCGACGCCCATCGCGCAGACGACGCGATTGTGGCTGTTTGTCGCGCGCGGCATCCAGCCGTGGCCGAGGCCGTTCAGGGGCGATTCAAAATGGTTCGCCGCCGTGACGCGGCCGTTCTGCATTTCGCGGATGAAGGCGTTGTTTTCCGTGCGCTCGATGACGCAGCCCTCGCCTTCCTTCATGCCGGTCAGGATATAGATGACGGGGATGGAGATGGGTTCGGTCGACAGCATCTTCTTCGCTTCCGCATAGTCTTTCGCGGTCTCAAAGACGTGGCGCAGCAGATGCGCGGGCGGCAGGGCCTTTTGCTTGTTGATAAGATGCCGGTTGCGCGCCCAGTCGATGAAAATTCCCGTCCAGTGGCGGCGCATCGGCGCCTGGTTGAGCGCTGCGGCGAAGCGGCCGTGCGCAACCGCGTTGAAACAGCCGCTCATGCCCGGCCATGTGACGTTGTGGAACTCGCCCGCGGGCCCCTTCTGCAGGGCGACAACGGTGTTTTCGCCCAGCGCCGGAAACGGCCAGTCGAGAATGCGCACGAGGTGCGGGGCCTTGCCTGGCTCCACCTGGAAAGAGCCGGAGGTGCAGCCCCATTCATAGCACATGTTCAGGCAGACGACGCCCTTGCCGCCCACGATCTGCGCGGTCTTTTCGATTTCATCGCGATACGGGTTGTTCGCCTTCTTCAGCCAGCGGCGCGACAGCTTGTCGCCGATCGGCAGCGCGATGCCGGCGACCATCTTCGACTTCCAGCCGAAGGCGCCCGCGCTTTTGGCCAGCAGGTCGGCCGTCTTTGCCTTGTGCTCCTCCACAATGCCGATGGCGCCTTTTTCGCGCACGTCGATGAAGGGAATGGTGATGAGGTTTTCTTCAGGGGAAGACATGATTTGTAACTCCGGGTCGTCTGTCCGGCACCCTCTACAGTCCCGGCAGATTCATTATAGGGGTAAATAGTATCCCCGCCCTTAACACGGGTCGGGCTTTGACTGGCGGCACAATATGGGGTTTATAGAGTTATGTCAATTATTTAGAAGGATTCCGGCTTAAATATTTGACATAACTATGAATTTGCATTACTCTTTCAGGCCGTAGCAGGAAAATCCATGCGCCAGAATTTTAACAATAAAAGCCGCCACAAACCCGGCAAGCCAAAGGCCCATGTCGTTCGCGCCGTGCGCGACGGCAAGGATTATATCGATTGCGACAAGGGCCCGGCGGTCTTCCTGAGCGATGGCACCAAAAAGTGGTACCGCAATGGCGTGCCCCACCGCAACGACGACCTTCCCGCCGTTGAAGAAGGCGACGGCACGAAGAAATGGTTCAGGGAAGGAAAACTGCACCGCGATGGCGCGCCCGCCGTCGAACGGGCGGACGGCTATAAACGCTGGTGTCAGAACGGCCAGAGCCATCGCGAAGACGGCCCGGCGATCGAGCATCCCGACGGCGGCAAGGAATGGCTGCTGCGCGACCGGTACCACCGTGAAGATGGACCGGCAATCGATATCGACGGCTATCAGGAATGGCGCGTGAACGGAAAGCGCCACCGTCTGGACGGACCCGCTGTCATCCAGACGGAGGGCAAGCACCAGGAATGGTACAAGGACGGCAAGCTGCACCGCGACGGCGATTTGCCGGCCGTCATCCAGGCGAACGGCGCGCAGGAGTGGTACAAAGAAGGTAAAAGGCATCGCGACGGCGACGAGCCCGCCTTTATCGGCGCGGACGGCGAAAAGCACTGGCACAAGGATGGTGGCCTCCACCGCGAAAATGGCCCCGCCGTCGAGAAACCGGACGGCACTTTCGACTGGTACCTCAACAACGAACGCCACCGCATCGGCGGCCCGGCCGTCCACCGCGCGGACGGCACGGAAGAATGGTGCATAAACGGAGAACGCCATCGCGAGGATGGCCCGGCCATCATCGTCCCCGGCGTGGAGGAAGCCTGGTTCAAAAACGGCAAGCATCACCGCGAAGGCGGGCCCGCCGTCTCAAAGGCGGACGGCACGCAGGAATGGTATCTTGACGGCATGTATCACCGCGAAGACGGTCCCGCCGTGATCAACAAAAAAGAGAAACTCTGGTATCTGAACGGCAAGCGCCATTGCGCCACCGGCCCGGCCATCGAAAAGGCGGACGGCACGAAAGAATGGTACCTGGACGACAAGCGCCATCGCGAAGACGGCCCCGCCATCGAGCACCCCGACGGCAGCAAGGAATGGTATCTGAACGGCCAGCGCCACCGTGAAGACGGCCCGGCGCTCGAGCGCCCCAGCGGCAAGAACCGCTACTGGATCCGCGACCGGGAAACGAATGCCGAGGAAATAACGGCCATTCAGAAACAGCGCCTGGACGAACAGGTACAGGCCATCGAGAAAAATATGGAAGCAGGCCTCGCGCAGTCCATCATCGCGATGCGCCCGTTACGGATGAAGTTCTAACTCCGCCCTAAACTGCGTGACCGACAAGCATGCCGACGCCGGCCGTAAGGCCCATCGCAAGCGCGCCCCAGAAGGTGACGCGGACCATCGCTTTCACGACACCGGCGCCCCCCGCCTTCGCGCCCAGCGCCCCGAGGACCGCCAGCAGCGCGAGAGACGCCGCCGAAACCAGCGGCGCCAGCAGCGCCTGCGGCGCGGCGATAACGACCAGCAGCGGCATGACCGCGCCGACCGAAAACGTCACCGCCGAGGTCAGCGCCGCCTGCACCGGCCGCGCCGTGGTCATTTCAGAAATGCCCAGCTCATCCCACGCATGGGCGCCCAGCGCGTCTTTCGCCATCAGTTGCGTGGCGACCTGCCGCGCCAGTTCCGGCTCCAGGCCGCGCTTCACGTAAATCTGCGTCAGTTCGCGGTGCTCGAGCTCGGGCTGGCTCGCCAGCTCGGCCTTTTCGCGCGCGAGGTCGGCATTCTCCGTATCGGCCTGCGAGCTCACCGAGACATATTCGCCCGCGGCCATCGACATCGCCCCCGCGACCAGCCCCGCGATGCCTGCGACCATCACATCGCCGCGGCTCGCAGCAGAGGCCGCCACGCCGACCATCAGGCTCGCCGTCGAAATGATCCCGTCATTCGCCCCCAGCACCGCGGCCCTGAGCCAGCCGATGCGGGAAACCATGTGGCGTTCTGAATGGCGATTTCTCATGAAACGGGACTCCTGTTCATGCTTTCAATGTAAAGGAATTTGGCGACCCGTGCTTGATGACCGTCAAGAACCCGGTCTGCCCTTGAACATCGACTTGTTCTTCTGGTGCCGGAATTCCGGGTTGGGCGGCAGCTTGGTGCCGAGTTCGGCTTTGGGAAAGCCCATTTCTTTATAATCGCTGCGGTCGAAGGGCATCCAGTGGCCTTCTTTCTGCGACAGGCGGTCGAGCACCGCCGTCACAGCCATCGGGTTGAACACGATGCCGATATGGCCGCCGTCGACGCGGATATTTTCGGACAGTTCCGTGCGCGGGTTCAGCGAGGAGCGCCAGTCCACGACGCCGTCGCCCTTCGTGTAAATGGAGGTCGTCGGCACCGGCGGCGGCGTCAGGCAGCGTTTGCCCATGTGCTGGTCATTCATCGGCGAGGTGTCGGGGTTGAAGAAATCATAAACCTTGCGCACGACCGAAACCGCGCCCTTGTCGAGATCGTCCAGCTGGCCGAAGGGCGAGCCCATGGTCACGACGTCGCGCACCATCCCGGGGAATTCGCGCGCGAGTTCCCGCGCATAGACGCCGCCGAGGCTATGGCCGACGAGGGAAACTTTTTTCCTGCCGTTCTGGCGGTAGATTTCGTGCAAGCGTTTCTTGAGCGCCCTGGCGGTTTTTTCGTCGAAGCCGAAATTGACGCCGTTTTCCCAGCCGTAGGTGTGGTAGCCCTTCGATTTCACGCAGGCGCGCAGCCGGTCCATCAGCCCGTCGTCGGACAGAAAGCCGGGCAGGAACAGCACGGGGTGGCCGTCGCCCTCGGGCAGCCTGTCCTTGATTTTGTCCCAGGTGAGCAGCAGCGAGGCGTAGTCGAGCGCGGTGCGTGTCGGCTCGACGGCGGCATTGAACATTGCGGTGATCTTCTTAAACACGACGGATCCTTCAGAGAATGTTCGGGGGATAATGAGCCTGTTTTATGAAAAGGGCAAGCCGAAATAACTCATAACGCGTACAAACCTAGCGATTTCAAAGGCCTGAACTTACCGCGACGGCCCTTTCTTCTTCTTGAATATCGACTTGTCCTTGTCGTGCTGGTGCTCGGGGTTGGCAGGCAGGATCGTCGGCGTGTCGGGGAAGACGGCATGCGCGTATTTTTTCGTATCGAAAGGCTTCCAGTCCCCCTCTTCCTGCGCGAGGCGGTCGAGAATGACCGTCACCGACAGGGGATTGCAGGCCATGCCCACATGGCTGCCGTCGACTTCGATATTTTCCGTTTCCGGCGCAACCGGATTCAGCGACGCCTGCCATTTCACGATGCCGTCTTTTTTCGAGAAGATGGAGGTCGTCGGCACGGGCGGCGGCGTCAGGCAGCGGTTTTCAAAACCGGCCTCTTCGAGCGGCGACGCGCCGGGATTGCAGTATTCATAGGCCTTGCGCACGACTTCATAGGCGCCCTTGTCGGCGTCGTCCAGCATCCCGAAGGGCGAGCCCATCGTGATAACGCCGCGCACCATTTCAGGGAATTCGCGCGCCAGCTCCCGCGCATAGACGCCGCCCAGGCTGTGGCCGATCAGCGTCACCTTTTTCTTGCCGCCCTTTTTATAGACTTCCTTGAGGCGTTTCTTGAGCGCCGTGGCGGTCTTCTCGTCGAAGCCCATGTTGCGGCCGTTGTCCCAGCCGTAGACGTCATAGCCCTTTTCCGCGACGCATTCTCGCAGGAAGGAGGTCATGCCGTTGTCGGTTGACAGGAAGCCGGGCAGGAACAGCACGGGATGCCCGTCGCCGTCGGGAAGCTTGTCCTTGATCTTCGGCCACTGGCGGCGCAGCGCCACATAATCCTTGGCCGCGCGCGGCGGCTCTCCGGCGGTTTTGAAGATTTCCTTCAGCTTCTTGATATTTATATTAGGGCGTTTTATGGCTGGGGCCCTTTCGGTGCGGCGGGCGCGGATTTGGCGGGCTTGAGGAAGCGCTCGAAGTCCTTGCCGTCGGTTATCACGGCCGGGGTCTTGCCCTGTTCAAACAACTTCGCGGTCTTGCCGCCGAGGAGTTCGATCTTGCTGCCGCGGATACGGAGCGCCGAGCCCTCTTTCAGGCCAATGACAGGCGTCGCGTTCTCTTCCTGGAACTGGATGATGCGGTCGTCGCGCGTCTCGCCCTGGTAGGGCACGATTTTCCCGTCTTCCTCGTAATGCGGCTTGCCTTCGAAATAATGCGGGTTGATCTGGAAGTGCACGAGTTTCATGGCGTCCATCGTTTTCGGCTGCACGATGGGCATGTCGTTCGTCGTCATGATGGTCGGGCCCGCCACATTGATGCCGGCGCTCGCCCCCATATAGGGCATGCCACCCTGCACCTTGTCGCGGATGGCCTCGAGCAGCCCGGTCTTCTGCAGCGTGTCGAGCAGGCGGAAGGTATTGCCGCCGCCCATATAAATGCCGTCGACCTTGTCGAGTTCCGCGACCGGGTCTTTGAATTCATGCGCCGAAACGATATTGATGCCGAGCGGGGCATAAGCCTTCTTCACGCGGTCCGTGACGGCGTCGTGGTCCTTCAGCGCGAAAGGAATAAACATGACCGTTTTCGGGTTTTCCGGCGATGCGCCGTAGAGTTCAGCAATTGTCTCGGCCCGGTTCGTGGCAAGCGCCCCGTTGCTCATCAGCAGCAGGTTCAGTTTTTCAGGGTCGGGCTTGGGAACAGCCGCAGGTTTCGCCTTCCTGAACTGACGCTTCAGTCGTGACATGGTCTCTCTCGCCTTTTTTGAACTGGCGAGAGATTACCATATCCGGCGTCAGCGTCAATCCGGCTATTTGCCCAGCCGCAGCGGCTTGAAAACGGTGATTTTGTCTTTATCCGGGGCGGGTTTACCCTCGATCATGTCGCGCCACTCGCGCTCCATCAGGATGGTGACGCCCAGCGCCGTGGCCTTGCCGAGCTTGGACCCGGCATCCTGCCCCGCCACGACGAAATCGGTGTTTTTGGAGACGGAGCCCGCGACTTTCGCGCCCAGCGCTTCGGCCATGCGGGTTGCCTCGTCGCGTTTAATCGACAGTGTACCCGTGAACACAATGGTCTTGCCGCCGAAAACCGGATGGCTGCCGGGTGGCGGCGCGGCGGCGGCGGCGGTGAATTTCGCGGATTTTTCCGGCGCCGGTTCCAGCAGCTTTTCGATTTTTTTGGCCGTCTTGTCCGCCATCTCGCGGACATCGTCATATTCATGATGCGCATAGGTGGATTTCAGGTCGTCGAGGATTTCCGCAGCGACAGCCTTGTCTTTCTTCGCGATGCCGACCAGCACATCGGGAATCTGGTACTTCAGGACCGAGGCCGCTTCCGACAGGTCGCTGGGCAGCAGCGCCTTGTCGGCGACGATTTTGGTCTGCGCATAAAGCTCGCGCCAGGCGTCTGTCTCCTCCGGCGTTTTCGATGGCTTGCAGGCCTTGATGCCGTCCACGATATCCTCGGCCAGAAGATGCTCCCAGATTTCGGGGTCTGAATCCCCGATATCCGCCCCCGCGTCATCGATCTCGCGTTTTATCTGACGGGTCATTTCTTCAATGTCTTCTGCGGACATGCATCCCCCCTGCCGGAACATGGCGTTTTTTTTGTTTACATAAATTATAGGACGGGGGTGGTTAAGGAGGGGTTAACCGGAGAGTAGGCGCCGCCCTCTCAACTCAAACCGTAACCCCTGCGAAAGCAGGGGTCTGACATCTATCGGCATTCCGGTGGAAATAATTTCCGCCTCGCAGGTTGAGGCATTTTAGACCCCTGCTTTCGCAGGGGTGACGGGCGGGGGCGAAACTCGAATGCCCTACTTCTTCGCATCCTTCCGCCCCGCCATATGCTTCAGGTAGGCGATAATAAGGTCGATTTCATGGTCGCTCAGGGCCTCACTGTCGAAGCCTTTCATCTGCATGGCGGGCCAGTGGCGTAAGGATGCCGGGTCGCGGATGTATTTTTTCAGGGCATCGACTTTAAAATATTCGACGGGGTTCGCGGGGCGGTTGAGATCGGGGCCGAGGTCGGAGCTGCCCGCGCCGTTCAGCTTGTGGCAGGCCATGCATTGCGTAACGAACAACGCCTGCCCTGCCCGCACCGGATCACCGGCGGCGAGTTTCGGGTCGACGGCAAGTTCCTTCCAGCGTTTTGCCGGGGAATCCGCGGCGCGCAATTCGGCCACCATATAGGGCCATTGCTCGCTGCGGATGCCGGAAGCTTCCGGATGCAGCCATACTATATAGAACGGCCCCGCGCTCACGGTCTTGCCGGGAAGCGCGGGCCAGCGCGCATCCGGCGGCTCGACAGCCAGATAAGCCTCCGCCCCGCCCTTCTTCGCCTGCAGCAGGGCATCGAGCGGCAGCATGGCGACGAAACCATCCGTCGCCACCGCCTCGATCACCTCGTCTTTTGAGAGTTTCGCGCCGTCGAGCAGCGCCGAAAGCGGGATGGCGCGGTAATGCATCGGCTTGCCATAGGCGCTGTCCTTGGCAACCTCAATCTCCCGCGTCTTCGGACTCGCCAGCAGCGCGGAAGCGGTGAGGCTCTGCTTCGCCTTGCCCATGGTGACGGTGAGCGCGGGTTCAGACGCAGCAAAGGCGGTAGTGGTGAGGAACAGCAGGGTGAAGATGGTGAGGAGTTTGGGCATTTTTACTAAGGAGCGCTATAATGTTTCTTCCGCCAAATACTAGGCTATACTGGTATTGGTCTCCATTCCTTTAATCGCTTTTTTATCTCAGAGACTTGTTCGGCGCTGAGGTGGTTTTTTGTCTCCTGCAGCGCCTGTAGCAACGCCGCGCCGGACGCGAGAGACAACCAAAAAAATGCCTCTTCCCAGTTTGCTTGTTGACGATAATAGAGGCCGAGCTGCGCTTGGTGGACTTTGATTCCCTGTTCGGCAAGCATCATTAGTTCTTTAAGGGCGGCGGGCTTCATTTTAGGGATCTTTTTAGTCATGCGCCTCCTCGCCCGCTCCCCTCCCACAATCTATCTTACCCCTCCCCCACCGTCAGCCCCTCAAACATCCTTCACAAAATCCAGCTGGTCGCGCAGGGCGATTTTGTTGACGACTTTGGGGATGGTGGGTTTTTCGAAGCGCAGGCCCTCCAGCACGTTCAGATGCGCCTTGTGCATGACGTAGCCGCGTTTCTGATAGAAGCCGAGCGCCAGCAGGTTGGCGTTGTCGGTCGAAATCAAAACGCGCGGCAGCTTGCGGCGTTTTGCTTCTTCTTCGGCTTCCTTCAGCAGCGCCGTGGCGACGCCACGTTTTTCCTTGTCGCTGGCAAGGGTGACGACCTGCAGGCAGTTGTCGTTCGTGCGGTAGGTGAGCGAGGCGACGACGCGGCCGTTTTCCGTCGCGACGAAACCCGGCAGGGCGTCGGCGTCGATAAACTCATTGACCCAGGCGATGCGCGTATCCGCCCAATGCTTTTTAATCTGCGCGACGACGGCCGGGCGGTCAGCCTCCGCGAGGGGGCGGATGACATGGCCGCTGGCGGTCGTTCCCGCGGGCGGCGGCGGCGCCTTGATAAGGCCGATCGCGATCGCGGGCTTGATAAAGTAGCTGCGCGTGAATTCGTTCTGCTGGCGCTGCACCGTGAAGTCGTATTTCGGCATCACGTCTTCCACCTTTTCGAGCCGCTTCATGTCGACGGCGTCGACGGGGAAGCCGGGCAGCTCGCGCAGGTAGGTCACGAGCGGCTTGCGGATATCTTCCGGAATGTTGTGGCGGTGCACCAGCGCCATGATGCTGTCGAAGGTCGTGGAATCGACCAGCGTCTGGAAATTCGTCTTCATCTCGCCCTTTTCGCGCAGGTAGACCAGTACGCCGGACACCGCATTGACAAGCTCGATCACGGCCGTTTTGGTGTTCTGGCCGATATCGTTCTCGTCGAGGTCCCGGGTCAGCGCGTTGACGACGTCGGCGGGGCCTCTTGACTGGCACGCAAATTCTACGACAGCTTTATCCACGGGATTACATCCTTCCAAAATACATAACACAGGGGGTTTGCCCTGCCGCTCATTTTGCCTGTATAATGAAAACATGGCAACGGTATCCAGCGATCTTTCCGGACGGCGCATTCTCCTGATCATTTCAGGGGGTATTGCCGCCTATAAGGCCCTCGACCTTATCCGCCGGTTGCGCGATACGGGCGCGGACGTGCGGTGCATATTAACCTCCGGCGGCGCGCAGTTCATTACCCCCTTATCTGTCGCGGCTTTGTCAGAGAACAAGGTGCATACCGACATATTTTCCCTGACCGATGAATCGGAGATGGGGCATATCCGCCTCGCCCGCGACTGCGACCTCGTTCTTATCGCGCCTGCCAGCGCCAATATCATCGGCCGCGCGGCGCATGGCCTGGCCGACGACCTCGCCGGGACCGTTCTTCTGGCAACCGACAAACCCATCATGATTGCCCCCGCCATGAACCCCGTTATGTGGGAAAACAAGGCGGTACAGGAAAACCTGGGCATCCTGAAAAAGCGCGGCTATACGCTGCTCTCCCCCGGTGCGGGCGATATGGCCTGCGGCGAAACGGGAACCGGGCGCCTTGCCGAAGTGCCGGATATCGTCAAAGCCGTCAGTGCTTTTTTTTTGCAAGGCGGGCCGCTAAAGGGGCTTAAGGCCCTTGTCACCAGCGGGCCCACCTATGAACCCCTCGACCCCGTGCGTTTTATCGGCAACCGTTCTTCCGGCAAGCAGGGCCATGCGATTGCCGAGGCGCTGGCGCTGGCAGGCGCGCATGTGACGCTGGTGGCTGGCCCGGTGAAGGAACCCGTCCCGCGCCTTGTCCATGCCGTGCATGTGCAGACCGCGCAGGAAATGCTGGATGCCTGCCTCAAGGCCCTGCCCGTCGATATCGCCGTCTGCGCCGCCGCCGTGGCCGATTACCGGCCCGAAGAAACCTCCGACACAAAAATCAAAAAGACCGGCAAGGAACCGATGACGGTCAAGCTGGTGCAGAACCCCGACATTCTCGCCACCCTCTCGCAAAGCAACCGCCGCCCGAAACTGGTCATCGGCTTCGCCGCCGAAACCAACGACGGGCTTGAAAATGCGAAGAAGAAGCTGGCCAACAAAGGCTGCGACTGGCTGGTGCTGAACGATGTCAGCGGCGGCAAGGTCTTCGGGCAGGACAGCAATATCGTCACGCTGCTGCAGAAGAACGGCGCCGGGGTTTCCGCCGACACCTGGCCCGAAAAAGACAAGAAAGAAGTCGCCCGCGACCTCGTCGCGCAGATTGCGGCGAGCTTTAAGTAATCACTATAACCCGCCTCATTTGTCACCCCCGCCTTGCGCGGGGGTCCGGAAGCGCGTCTGCGCGTCCCATGACTCGAGTCATATGACGGCCGGACGGCCTTCCGGATGCCCGCGCAAGGCGGGCATGACAGAATTCAAATTTAACGAGACAACCAGCCCTTTTCGCCATCGATGAAGATGCGGAACCACAGTTCCAGCATCAGCAGCGCAAAGACCTGCCGGGCATAGAGGGCTTCATCTGTTTTCGAGCCCGCGAGGATTGTCTTCACGGCTTTCCAGTCGAACAGCTCGCGGCGGCGCACGCTGGTTTCGGAGAGGCAGGTTTCCACCATTTCCTTCAGCGGGCTGGCGGAGAGGCATTCGACCAGAAGCGATTTGCGCGGCTCCGCCGGCGCGGCGACCGGCTGGAGGAGGCCGGGATGCGTCTTGTCCAGGTAGTCGCGCAGCAGGACCTTGTTGCGGCCCGGCGTCCGGCGCAGGTGATCGGGCAGCCCGATCAGGAATTCGGCAAGGCGGTGATCGAGGAACGGCAGGCGGCATTCCACCGAGCTGAACATCCCGGTTTTCTCCGCCGACGACACGGCGCTGTCGAAAAACCCGCCCGTGCGCTGCACGGCGACCAGCGCCGACATGGCCGTCGGCCAGCCTTCCGGGTCCTTCTGCATGTCGACAAATGTTTCCATGACATTCGTCATGCCGCCGATATAAAGTTCATGCTTTTCGCGCGCGTCCAAAATCGACGTGAGGCTCAGGTATTGCCGCCACGGGCCGTCGCTGCGCAGCGCCTCGATGAAGCCGAAAAGCCTTTGCTTGGTGCGCGGGCCGATCCTGCCGCCGAACCCGAGATACTTTCCGAAAGTGGATTGCGGCACGATCGAATACATGGATTTGGCGATACTGTACCACGACGCCGGCTTGTCGCGCGCATCCAGCAACTGCTCCTGCGCCGGCAGGCTGGCCAGAATTTCCGCGCCGCAGGCGCCCAGCAGCACGCCCCTTACCTTCTTCTGCGCGACGCGGGTGGCCAGGTAAAGGGGTGCGACCGAAATATCCACAACCGGCTCATCCAGCGCCCAGAGAATTTCCGGCAGCTTGTCCAGATCATGCGGTCCAAAGGCCACCGGCTCCGCCTTCAGGCCGAGCTTCTCCGCCACCGCCAGGGAAGGCGCGCCGCATTCCGCATGGAGGTCGAGGCAGAAGGCAGGCGCGGAACCGCCGGATGCTTTCGCCAGCGCGGCGGCGACGGCCGCGGATTCAACATCGCCCGTCAGCACCACGCCGGCATCCGGGCTTTGCTGGCGGACGGCGTCCTCGAACAGCATGGCGAAACGCGCGCGGAAATCGTCGTCGGATTTAAGGACCGGGTCGGGTTTGGCGAAACTTTCCCAGCGCCAGTAGGGCTCGATCATCACATGCAGGCCGGGATTCCACAGGATGTGATGGCCGGGCGGCAGCTGGTGCACGCCCTTGAACATGGCGTCCGGCCCGGGGCTGCAGCCAAGGGACAGGAACGCGTCGACGCCGCGCAGGTCGGCTTCGACGGACAGGTTGGGATGCTCGAAAAGCGCCTTGATCTCGGAGGCGAAGACGAAAGTTCCCGACTGGGAGGTCGCGTAATAGAGCGGCTTCACGCCAAGATGATCGCGCGCGATGAAAACGAGATCTTTTTGCTGGTCGTGGATGGCGAAGACGAAAGCGCCGCGCAGGCGGTTCACGCAGCCGACCCCATGGACCTCATAAAGCCTCAGGACCACTTCGGCGGCGGATCCCTCCGCCAGTTGCATGCCCTTTTTCTCGAGAGTGTCGCGCTCTTCATGGAGGTTGCTGCATTCTCCCGAAAACACGATGGCAAGATTACGGTCGGAATCGACGTAAGCGCCTGCGCCGGTTTCCGCCCCGCCCAGCTGTCGAACGCCCATGAAGACGGGCGCCTCTTCATGAAACGACTGCGCGTCCGGCCCCCGGTGCATCATCTTGCCGGTCATGGCCCGGAGGATGGAGGGGGGCTGCGATGCGCCCAGATATCCGGCAATCCCGCTCATGCGCTGCCCACCGCCTCCGCCGCAAGCGACGGCGCCTCCGCCGGAATCACGGGCGGCGTGACGCGCACAAGGGTGATCTGGTTGCGCTGCTTCTTCAGGATTTCAAAGCGGAAATCATAGAAGTTGAAAACCTGGCCGACCGAGGGGATGCGCTGGCTTTCGAACAACAGCAATCCCGCCACGGTCGCATAGTCGTCGTCCGGCAGCTTCCAGTTGAGGTCGCGTTTGAGGTCGCGCAGCGTCACCTTGCCGTCGACGATGAACGTCCCGTCCGTCTGCGCGCGGACGCCGGGCACCGTGACGTCATGCTCGTCGTCGATCTGGCCGACGATTTCCTCAAGCACGTCTTCCATCGTGATCATGCCGGTCAGCGCGCCGTATTCATCGACGACCATGGCCAGGTGTTCGCGCCGGCGGCGGAAGGCCTGCAGCTGGTCGAACAGCGTGGTGGATTCCGGGATGAACCAGGGCTCCATCATGGCGTTGGTGACGTCCACGCGGGTGACATCGCCGTTGCACTGGCTGAGTTCCTGCAGCAGAAGCTTGGTATGGACGACGCCGATAATATTGTCCTGGCTGTCTTTCCACACGGGGATGCGCGTATAAGCGCTGTGCAGCACCTCATTCACGATCTGCGCAACCGGCGTGTCTATATTGATCATGTTCACGTTGCGGCGGTGAACCATGACTTTTTCGACGCTGACGTTCGCGAGATCCATGATGGAACGCAGCATCGCGCCGGTTTCCTGCCCCTCGCCCTGCCCCTGCACCTGTTCGGCGCCCTTGAACAGTTCGATGGCGCCGCGAAGCTCTTCTTCATGCGCGGTCGCGGAATAGCCGCGCGTATCCACGCTGAAAACCCGGAAGATCAGCTCGACCGCCTTGCCGACCGCGACGGTGACAGGAGAAAAAAGCATGATGAAGATGCGCACCGGATAGGAGATGAAAAGCGCCATCCGGTCGGCATGCAGCAAGGCGTAGGTCTTGGGCAGCACTTCGGCAAAGACGAAAACGATGACCGTCACGCCCAGCGTGGCGATGACGACGCCCTTCTCGCCGAAAATCTGGACCAGCACGGAGGTCGCGAGCGCCGACGCGAAGATATTCATGAAACTGTTGCCGAGCAGCAGCGTGCCGATAAGCTGCTCCTTTTTCTCGCGAAGGGCCAGCACGAGTTTCGCGCGGCTGCTGCCGTCGTTCACGAGCGCCGTCATGCGCGCGCGGGAGGCGCCCGTCAGCGCCGTTTCAGCACCTGCGAAAAATCCGGACGCCACCAGCAACCCGATGAAGCCGAGAATCTGGACCGTATACCCTGTCAAATGCATTTCTTCATTCCTCTCATTTGCCGCATTGCGCCTCCAGAAAGCCTTTCAGCTTCGCTTCCTCGACGTCCCGCGCCACGAAGGCCCGGCCGATGCCTCTTAGCAGCACAAGCGTGAGCCGCCCCGAACTCGCCTTTTTGTCCCCGCGCATCCGCTCCAGCATGTCATGGGCCGCGACCTTCGCGGGCGGCGCTGTCATAAGCCCCTTTTCCTCCAGGTGCTTCGCGACCTGCTTGGTCTCGGATGCCGGGCACAGGCCCAGCGCCTCCGAGAACCCGAAAGCCATCCTCACGCCGATGCCGACAGCCTCGCCATGCAGGAGCCTTCCGTCATAATTATATATGGCTTCCAGCGCATGGCCGAAAGTGTGACCCAGGTTGAGCAACGCGCGGATGTCTTTCTGCTCGCGCTCGTCCTCCGCGACGATCTTGGCCTTGGCGGCGCAGCTGACGCGTATCGCATGAGCCAAGGCCTCGCCGTCGCCCGCCAGAACCTTGTTGCCGTTCTGTTCCAGCCAGAGGAAGAACTCCGGGTCGTCGATCAGCGCGTATTTGAGTATTTCGGCATAGCCCGCCTTCATTTCGCGCGCGGGCAGCGTTTTCAGGCTGTCCGTATCAATCAGCACGAGCCGCGGCTGATAGAAGGTCCCGACAAGATTCTTGCCCTGCGCCGTGTTGACGGCCGTCTTTCCGCCGACGGAGCTGTCCACCTGCGCCAGCAGCGTCGTCGGCACCTGAACAAAAGGGATACCGCGTAAAAGAATGGAAGCGGCGAAACCCGCAATGTCCCCGACCACCCCGCCGCCCAGCGCGACGATGGCGGATTTCCGGTCCAGCTTAAAGCTGAGCGCCTTGTCTATTATATATTGTAGCTGCCCGAAGCTCTTGCTTTCCTCCCCCGAAGGGATGATCACGGGCGGCGTGCACATCAGCCCCGCGTTTTCCAGCGCCTTCATGAAATTGACGAGGTAAAGCTTTGCGACCTTGTCGTCCGTGACTACGCAGAGCTTCGCGCCCGGAAGCATTTCCCCGATGCGCCGGCCCGCATCCGCCAGAAGGCCTTTGCCGATGACAATGTCATAGGCGCCCCCGCCCGTATTCACCTTGACCAGCTGCTCAGCCATTTGTGCGGTTGCCGCCCTTTTCGAAGTCATTCAGTTCCTGCATGATCCTGCGCGCCATCGCCGCCGGCGTCTGATCGTCGGTGACGACCGTGATCGTCGCTTCGGCGTAGACAGGATAGCGCATTTCCATGAGTTCCCGCAGCTTCTCCGTGCGGTCGGCGCCGCGCAGCAGCGGGCGGTTGTCGCTGCGCCCCGTGCGCTCAACGAGGGTTTCCAGATTGGCCTTGAGCCAGACGGAGATTGCCTTCTCCTTCACCGCCGCGCGAATTTCCGGCTGAATAAATGCGCCGCCGCCGGCCGCAAGCACGCGCTGTTCCTCCGATAAAAGGCGCAACATCACCTTTTTCTCTCCCAGGCGAAATTCTTTTTCGCCGAGTCGTTCAAAAATATCGGGGATTTTCATGCCTGCAGCGCGCTCGATCTCTCGGTCGACATCGAGAAAGGGCAGTTTCATGAGGCGGGCGAGCTCAAGCCCCACGCGGCTCTTGCCTGCCCCCATCAGGCCCACCAGGACGATGCTTTTTTCGCTGGATGTCATTTTTTCCCGTATTTACAATGCGTTACTGTTACATTTTCCGGCGCTGAAATCAAGGCGGGCAGCGCCTTTTTGTCTTATGAAAAAATGGTATTGACTTATGCTCAATCTTTATGTAATAAGTAGGCAGCTTTATGGTATATACCGTTTTATGCGAGTCGGAGTGTATCCGAGGATAACCTGCGCCAAAGCATGAAAAGGTAGCGAAAGCCCAGAGCCCGAAGTATGATGAAACATGCTTCAACTTGATGCAGATAATGCATCATAACGAGAGAGACACAGATGCTATCGAAACTTGTTACTGTTCTTCTTGTTGTGATCTTTGTTGGTATTGCAGGTGGCTTTGCGGTTCTTGCGTCCTGGGATGTACCCGTGAGACAGACACCTGTGGAGAAGACGCTGGATAACAGCCACTTCTTGGAAAAAAACACCTAATTTTCCGCAGGTATCAAACGGGGTAATTCATGGGCGAATCAATGGTCCAAACGCGGCCGTGATTCTGCCCGGTAACACAGGCGTACCGGCACACTAAGGTGCTCAAAAGAGGCACTTTTTGGGTGTTACGAGTAAGACGATGAGACCGCATAGGACTATGTGAAAAAAGGTAATAAAATTCGCGGCTTTGATGATGATGTTGAGTTACGACATTAAAGCCGGGAAATACTTAAAATAAATTTTCACATATTCCCTCTTGCAATTCCCGTTGGGATGCGGCTTTATGTCTTAAAGTTCACTGTTACGGAGGAATACGCGTTAATTTGTCGAGGAAATTCGGCAGATTCGATGTGTATAGAGAAACTTTAAAAAGGAGAAATATACTATGGCTCGTCCAGGTCGTCCAAGAATGCCCAAGGCTCCCCTTCCCGGGACCGTGGAGTCATTCCTCGATATGCTCATCGCCGAACGCGGTGCAGCACTCAACACACGCCATGCTTATGAGCGTGACCTTGCTGATGTCTGCGCTTTCCTGAAAAAGGGCGGCAAAGACATCGATGGTGCAAGCACCAATGATCTCAAATCATACCTCAACGAACTCGGAGCACGTGAAAACGCGAAGAGCAAGGGCGGCGGCAAAACGGCCGTTCGCACGATCGCTCGCCGCATCTCGGCGCTGCGTCAGTTCTACGGGTTCCTGGTTTCCGAAGGCAAACGCTCGGATGATCCGACGTCGACCATCGAAAGCCCCAAGCAAACACGCACCCTGCCGAAAATTCTGAGCGAAGATGAAGTTACGGTCCTCATCACCACCGCACAGAAACAAGGCGGACCTGAAAGCGTTCGCCTCGTGGCGCTGCTTGAAATTCTCTACGCAACCGGCCTGCGCGTCTCTGAATTGGTCGGTCTGCCTCTCACTTCCATCGGTCCCGAGAGCCGTTATCTGACGGTCGAGGGCAAAGGTGGACGTGAGCGGATGGCCCCCCTTTCCGAGCCCGCACAAAAGGCAATGAAAGGTTACATGGACATCCGTAACAAGTTCCTGCTTCCCGACCGGACTGACAGCCAGAGCAAATGGCTGTTCCCGTCCCGCACGTCGGAATCGGGCCACCTGACCCGCCAGCGCTTCGCGCAGCTCCTGAAAGAGCTGTCCCGCAACGCCGGCATTGACCCCGAACGCGTCAGCCCGCACGTTCTGCGCCACGCCTTCGCAACCCACCTGCTGAAACATGGTGCGGACCTGCGCTCGGTGCAGAAAATGCTCGGCCACGCCGACATCGCAACGACCCAAATCTACACGCAAGTGGTCGGCGATCAGGCGAAAACTGCCACGGAAAAACACCCGATGGCAAAAGCCGGCTGATAGTATTTCATGCGACCTTAAAGGGTTGTATGTAAACACGATCTGGAATAAAGGGAGCTTTGCAAAAAGCTCCCTTTTTCTTTATATACATACAACATTCGTCACCCCCGCGAAGGCGGGGGTCCGGCTCGCCGTCAGGCCTTTATAAATGCGGCGTTGCCGCGGACCGGATGCCCGCCTTCGCGGGCATGACGCAGACAGAGGGAAGCGCATGTACCATCTTGAATTCGAAAAACCCATCGTCGAGCTGGAAGCCAAGATCCTTGAGCTCCAGAACATGGACAAGGGCGGCGGCGTCAACCTGAAGGACGAGATTGCCCGTATCCAGCAGAAAGCCGACCGACAGCTTGTGCAGACCTATTCCAAGCTGTCGCCGGAGCAGAAGGTTCAGGTGGCGCGCCATCCCAACCGTCCCCATTTCGTCGACTACGTAAAGCGCCTGATCCAGGACTTCACGCCGCTGGCCGGCGACCGTTTCTTCGGCGAAGACCATGCGCTGATGGGCGGACTTGGCCGTTTCCGCGGACAGTCCTGCGTGGTGCTGGGCCAGGAAAAAGGCTCGGATACCGAAAGCCGCATCAGGCATAACTTTGGCATGTCGCGCCCCGAAGGCTACCGCAAGGCCCAGCGCCTGATGGAACTGGCCTCCCAGTTCAGGCTGCCCATCGTCACGCTGGTGGACACGGCCGGCGCCTATCCCGGCGTCGAGGCGGAAGAGCGCGGCCAGTCCGAAGCCATCGCCAAATCCATCGAAACCTGCATGCGCTCGACCGTTCCCATCGTTTCCGTCATCATCGGCGAAGGCGGTTCGGGCGGCGCGATCGCCATTGCCTCGGCCGACCGCGTGATGATGCTGGAACATTCCATCTACAGCGTCATTTCGCCCGAAGGCTGCGCCTCCATCCTCTGGCGCTCGGCGGAATTCGCCAAGGACGCTGCGCGCGCCCTGAAACTCACCGCCCAGGACCTCAAGCAGCTCGGCATCATCGACGCCATCATCGAGGAACCCATGGGCGGCGCCCACCGCGAGCCGGAGCGCACCATCGATGTCGTCGGCGACTATGTCGAAACGGCGCTGCTGGAGCTGGCCAAATTGGACGGAAATACGCTGAAAACGCGCCGCCGCCAGAAATACCTTGAAATGGGACACGCGGTTTGAACGAAGCTGCCGTCCCGCAAAACAACCGGCCTTCGCTCCTTCATGCCTTGAAACACGCAGACTGGCTGACGCCCGAACGCATACGGCTGTGGGCGACATGCTTTTCGATTGCGTGGCTGTTCCTGCTGCTGGTCGACGCCTGGGCGCATTCGTCCCAAGGGCTTATGGACGACAAGGGCGAGCATATCGGGCGGGATTTCATCAATTACTGGGCGGGCGCTAAGCTCGCCGTCGACGGCCGCGCGGCAGAGGCCTATGACCTCGACGCCTTTCACAAATTCCAGCAGTCCCTGGTCGGCGACACTTCCGAATGGAAGATGTACAGCTACCCGCCCGTCCTGATGCTGCTGACCCTGCCGCTTGCCTTCCTGCCGTTTATCCCGGGCCTGCTGATCTGGAGCGGTCTTGGCATCGCCGCCTGCGCCCGCCTGCTGAAGGCCGAAACAGGCTGGCCGGTCTGGCCCTCTGTCGCGGTTGCCGCCATTGCCCCGCCCGCAGCGCTCTGGAACCTGATGGCAGGCCAGAACGGCTATTTCACTGCAGCCTTCTTTGCCGGGGGCCTCGCCCTGCTGCCGCGCAAGCCTGTCGCCGCCGGCATACTGCTGGGGCTGCTATGCTACAAGCCCCATATGGGCCTGTTGATCCCTGTTGCGCTGCTGGCGGGAAGGCACTGGCGCTGTTTTTTCAGCGCGGCGGCCACCGTCATCTGCCTGTTCCTGGGCAGCTGGGCTGCCATGGGCTGGGATGCCTGGATGGGATTTTTGCACCAGATGGCCGTGCAGGGCGCGATCCTGAAGATCGCCCTGTGGCACCGCCTGCCGACCATCTATGCCGCCCTGAAGGTGCTGGGATTTCCCGAAGTGGCGGCCTATGCGGCGCAGATATTGTCGGCCCTGTGCGCTGCTTGTTTTGTCTTCGTCATCTGGAAGAGCAAAGCTGCGGAAAAGATAAAATCGGCGGCCCTGCTGTTTGCGGCCTTCCTTGCGACGCCCTATGCCTGGGACTATGACATGATCGTCCTGACTTTCGCCATCCTCTGGCTGGTGCAGGACGGACAGCGCGGCAGGTTCATGCCATGGGAAAAATTCACCTGGCTAACCGTCATGCTGCTGCCGACGCCGCTGATGGGGATGTCGCAGTTCCTGGGCTTCCAGCCGGCGCCCTTCGTTCTGTGGCTGGCGCTGCTGCTGGCAGCAAGGCGCGCCCGCGCCGCTACCCCGTAATCCGGCGGATATCCTTGCCCAGCTTGTAAATGACCGGCTGAACCTGCACGGACCAGTTCAGTATCGCCGCGGCAATCGGGTGCTTTTGCCGGGCGGCCGCGTAGTAGCGATCATAGGCCGGGCCGCTGGCGTAGGGATTGGGGTAGATATGCGGCAGCGTCAGCAGCATGGATGCAAAAAATATCGCGACCGAGCATTGCCCCGCGTAGTGCCAGCGCTTCCCGGTCTGCTTGCCGCCGGATTTCAGCACGATATCCATGAGCGCCATAAACCCGCGTAAAATGGTCAGCACCACGACGCTGAGCGAAATGACGAGCGAGATCGCGGGAACGTAAAGGGCTGAAACATAGTCCTTCCCTTCTTCCATTTCCGTCGCGTCGGCCGGGAACTTGTCCCTGTCCTTGTTGAGGTCCGCCACCATTTCATCGACGATCTTCGTATTCCCGGGCAGGACGACTTTTTTATAGAACTCGTCCTGGCTCATGACCATCTCTTCGATCGTGGGGATCTTGCCGACGCCGATGGTCGCAAAGAACCGCTCCTCGTCAAGTCCGGGCGGCAGCTTGTCGCCGAATTTCGCCTTCCAGGCGTCATGGGCGCGGTCCAGAACCGTATCCTTCACCGACTTCCCGAAGGAAGCGGGGTCGTATTTCCAGTCCGCCGGCAGCGTAAACCCGTCCATGCCATAGCGCGACTGCACGATGGCCTCGACGCTTTTCTTCAGCTTTTCCTGCGTCGGCGGCTGCGCCAGGAAAGTCGCCCGGTCGGGGATGTCCGAATGATAGCCCGAGCGCGTAAAGAACTCACGCTCGCCCCGCTCCTGCGCCTCGGCAATCGCCTTGCGGGCGTCGATTTGCGGGCAGTTGCGGTTGCGGCAGATGGCGGCCACGGGCCGCCCAATGGCCAGCGCCTGCTGCAGCGCCACGTTGGCGATGACGGACGCCTGCTGCCTGTAATCATGCACGGCCTTCTGGTACTTTTCCCATCCCGCGTTGATGCCGTTTTCGACTTCCGCCACGGCCTTGTCGGCCTCGGCCTGCGCCGCCGCCGGATCGGCCGCCTTCTGGAACAGGGCGGAGGCCTGCATATAGGGCTTGTAATACCTCTTGCTGATGTCCTGCAGGTATTTTCCGCGTTCGTCCGAAATCTTCTTCACGTATTTGGCGTAGAGTTCCTTGGATGAAAACCAGGTTCCTGCCGCAGCCGCCTTCTTCACGATGTCGTCCTTGCTGGCTTCCAGGTCCTGCAGGACTTCGTCCGGCGACAGCATCCAGAGCGTGCTGATGACGATGCGCGCGGCTTTCATGTTCGCCTCGCCGCGGCTGGCGTCGCAAAACTGCAGTTCGCGCAGCTTCAGCTGGCAATCCTCGAGCCCGCCGCGGATCATCAGCATGTAGCGCGCGTTTTGCCGTTCCTGCCAGTCCGTCCGGTCGACGAGATAGCGCTCGATGACGAGCTTCTGGCCCAGGAACATCGCCGGCCATGCGATCAGCACCAGCCCGAGAATGACATGCGCCCGGAACTTGCCCGCGCTTAAGAGCACCAGCGCCAGCCCCATGAACGGCAGCATGCTCATCTGCGTATCCCATTGCTCCTCATGGAGAGAATCCGAGACGCCCTTGAAGATGCCGAAAATCGTGTCCTGAAACTTGAAAACAAACGGAACGAAGCCGAAAGCCGTCAGCGTGAAGAACATCGCCCATTCCCGCCGCCCCTTCATCTTGAATCCCGCGCCGGCGAAAGCGCCCAGGGCCAGCAGCGAAAAGCCGTAGCCCGACACCGCCCGGCCGAAATGCTGCAGGTCGCGGATTTCATCGGGGTTGGATTTCACGCTGCCCGCGATATCGACGAGCCGCATGTTGAACAGCGCCTCGGCGCCGATATACCCCAGGCTCAGGGCAAGCAGCAGCAGGCCGAACGGCGTGAAGAGCCGGACCTTTTTGCCATGTTTGGAAATTCTGCTCCCGTCCATCCCCTAATTGTACCATTTGTATTTTTAGAGAATACAAATAACGCAGGCGAACCGCCGTTTCAGGGGGCGATGTTATGTTTTGTCAGGGTTTGTATTTGTCGAGGATGGACTTTACCTGGATTTCGGTGATTTCATCGCCTGTACTGGCCATTGAGGCAGCCGCCGTCAGGGCGGTCAGCGTGTAGTCTTTCGGGGCTTTCGATGCAGGGTTGAAGTATTCCTTCAGCATCATGTCGACGATGTCTTCCTGGGCGACAGCGACCGCAGGCAGGCTCTGGCCGCTCGCCTTTTCCATGATTTCCTTTTTAACTGCCTTGATATCCACGCCCATGACAATGCTCCGTTGCTACCTTGTTGATGAGGCCACAGTAGCGGGTATATGTAGTTATGTCAATAAAATGAGGGCGCGGTCAGGGTAAGTATTTGTCAAGGATGGCTTTTACGTGCTTGCGCGTGACTTCTTTGTCCTTGGCTTCCGCCTTGAGGCTGTTGGTGATGGCGTCGAGCGTAAGCTCTTTGGGCATATGCGAGAGCTTGTTGAAGTATTGCTTGAGAATCGTATCGATGGGGTCGTCTTTCGCGATTGTTTCAGGCGCAGGTTCATTGCTGCTGAAAGTCTTCAGCAGCTCTTCTTTGACTTTCTTGATGTCAACCATGAGGGATCTCCACATCGTTCGATCCTCGTCACCGCCGGTTAAAAATTTTGAGTAATTCCGGCAAGTTAATACCCGAAACTCGCTTATGTCAACGGTAATTTTTCGGGCAGGCGCTAAAATATGGTAAAATAAATTAAATAAGCTATATCAAGGGGAAGAGAGTGCGTAAATCAGCTTTGCCTTGTTTTCGCAAGGCAGGAAAGTCATAATTTGCCGATGTGGAACATCCGGTTCAAAACATTCCTCCGGGATGCCGATCCAGACGATATGCTGCCCGCGATACGCAAGGGCTGCGATATCGGCGGCTGCCCGCACTTAGGCGAATTCCGCGCGCCCAAATCGCGCTATGACCTGCGCAGCTATTACTGGTTCTGCATCGACCACGTGCGCGAATACAACCAGCAGTGGGATTTCTTCAGGGGCATGAGCCAGTCCGAGATCGAGCATCACATGCACAAGACGGCCGTCTGGGACCGCCCCACCTGGCGCATGACCCAGGCCGGCTTCAACGAAGAAAAAACCCGCCAGCGCGTCTACGAAGCCTTCACGCGCGGCGAGAGCGTGTTCGGCGACTTCAATGCGCGGGGCGCGGAGGACGAAGAACCGAAAGAAGCGCATATCGACGTGGGCTCCATCCCGCACCCCACCATCGAGGCGCTGGCCGTCATGGGCCTTGCGCCGCCCATCGAATGGGAAGAGGTCAAGTCGCGCTATAAAACGCTTGCCAAGAAATACCACCCCGACACCAACGGCGCAGACAAGCAGGCCGAGGAGGAGCTCAAGAAGATCAACCTCGCCTACTCCATTCTCAAGCTTTCCTATCAACATTACATGAAACTGGATGAATCATGACTGTGACCACGAGCCCAAGTGCGAAACGCGTTCCCGACATCATGGTTTCGGTCAAGCAACTTTTCGGCATCGACACCGACGATATGCAGGTTCCCGCCTTCTCGCAGAAATGGGACGCCGTGCCCGACGTGGACGAGGCGTATCGCTTCGACAAGAACACGACGCTCGCCATCCTGGCGGGCTTCGCGCATAACAAGCGCGTCATGATCCAGGGCTATCACGGCACCGGAAAGTCCACGCATATCGAACAGGTGGCGGCGCGGCTCAACTGGCCCTGCGTGCGCGTCAACCTCGACAGCCACGTCAGCCGCATCGATCTTATCGGCAAGGACGTCATTACGCTGAAGGAAGGCAAGCAGGTCACCGAATTCAAGGAAGGCATTTTGCCCTGGGCGCTTAAAAACCCCGTCGCCATCGTTTTCGACGAATACGACGCCGGCCGGCCGGACGTGATGTTCGTCATCCAGCGCGTGCTGGAATCCGAGGGTAAACTGACATTGCTCGACCAGAACGAGGTTATCCGCCCGCACCCCGCCTTCCGCATCTTTTCCACCACCAACACGGTTGGCCTCGGCGATACGACGGGCCTTTACCACGGCACCCAGCAGATCAACCAGGGCCAGATGGACCGCTGGAACATCGTCGCCACGCTGAATTATCTTCCCACCGAAGAGGAAATCGAGATCGTGCTGGCCCGCGTACCGGCCTACAAAACCGACGAAGGCAAGAAGACGATCGCCGCCATGGTGCGCATGGCGAACCTGACGCGCAAGGGATTTATCGCGGGCGACCTCTCGACCGTCATGTCGCCGCGCACGGTCATCCACTGGGCCGAAAACACGCAGATTGTGGGCGACATCGACTTCGCCTTCGCGCTCACCTTCCTCAACAAGTGCGACGAGCTGGAGAAATCCATCGTATCCGAATACTACCAGCGCTGCTTCGACAGGGCGCTGGTGAAGGTGAAGGAAGACTGATCTGTCATGCCCGCCTTGCGCGGGCATCCGGAGCGCGTCTGCGCGTCACATGAATTATATGACGGCCGGACGGCCTCCAGACCCCCGCGCAAGGCGGGGGTGACTAAGAAAGGGATACTATGTCCGACCCCAGCGACCCCGTAGAAAACTTCAAGCACGCCACGCAGTCGACGGCGCGGGCCTTGTCGGGCCGCGAGGATGTAGAAGTGACCTTCGGCGGGCATATCGCCGAACTGTCTGACAAATCCATCCGCCTGCCGGCCCTGCCCAAGAGCCTGGAGAACAGCGAGGCGCAGCTGATACGGGGCCTTGCCGATACCTTCGCGCTGCGGCTGCATTACCATGACGCCCTTCTGCACCAGAAACTGCTGCCCGCGGAGCCCCGCGCCCGCGCGGCCTATCAGGCGCTGGAGGATGCGCGCGTCGAGGCCGTCGGCACCGCCGATTATCCGGGTGTCGCCTCCAACATCGAGGCCGCGCTCAAGGCCGAAGCCAAGCGCCAGCGCCTCGACCAGGCGACGAATATGGATGACGCACCGCTGGCCGACGCCATCCGCTTTATCGCGCGCGAAAGCTTCACTGGCCGCAAGGCGCCGAAAGAAGCGCAGCGCGTCATCAAGGTATGGAAGCAGTGGCTGACCCAGCACCTGGGCGAAGACGGCTTCGACACGCTGAAAAAATCACTGGCCGATCAGGAATCCTTCGCCAAAATCGCGCACCAGCTGATCGAGCGGATGGAGATGACCTCAACGCCGGCCGAGCCGCCACCCGCTTCCGAACAGGGTGAGGAAAAGGACGAGCAGAAAAGCGAAGGCAAGGACAAGAGCAAAGACGAAAATTCCTCTTCCAAAAGCACGCCGCCCGTCGGCATGACGGAGGAAGCGGATTCCGGCGACCTCGCCGATCAGGACGCCGAAACCATGGGCGGGCAGGAAATCGACGATCAGGACGCGCTTGAGGACGCCGAAGAGCGCGAAAGCCAGCGCCGCAACGCACAGCGCGACGGCGGTATGAGCCAGCTTTATGCGGATTATAAAATATACACCGGCCAGTTCGACGAAGTCGTCAACGCGAAAGACCTCTGCGAGCCCGAAGAGCTGCAAAAACTGCGCAAGATGCTCGACAAGCAGCTGACGCACCTGCACGGCGTCATCACGCGCCTTGCCAACCGGCTGCAACGAAAACTCATGGCGCAGCAGACGCGGTCGTGGAAATTCGACCTCGAGGAGGGCATACTCGACAGCGCGCGCCTGCCCCGCGTCGTCACCAACCCCTACTGGCCGGTCAGCTACAAGCAGGAAAGCGAAACCGAATTCCGCGACACCGTCGTCACCTTGCTGATCGACAATTCCGGCTCGATGCGCGGGCGGCCCATCACCATCGCCGCCATGAGCACCGATATTCTCGCCCGTACGCTGGAGCGCTGCGGCGTGAAGGTGGAAATCCTCGGCTTTACCACACGAGCGTGGAAAGGCGGTTCTGCGCGTGAAAAATGGCTTTCGGATGGAAAACCGGGAGCGCCCGGCCGCCTCAATGACTTACGACACATTATATACAAGCCCGCCGACAGCCCGTGGCGGCATACGCGCGCCAACCTCGGCCTGATGCTGCGCGAGGGGCTGCTGAAAGAGAACATCGATGGCGAAGCCCTCCTCTGGGCCTATAACCGCCTGATGAGCCGGCCGGAGCAGCGCAAGATACTCATGGTTATTTCCGACGGCGCACCCGTCGATGACTCCACGCTCTCGGCCAACCAGGGTAATTATCTGGAAGAGCACCTGCGCCGCGTCATCCACTGGATCGAATCCCGCACACCCATCCAGCTTCTGGCTATCGGCATCGGCCACGACGTCACCCGCTATTACCAGCGCGCCGTAACCTTGGTCGACGCCGAAGAACTCGGCGGCGCCATCACCGAAAAGCTGGCCGAACTGTTCAGCGAAAAGCCGGTGAAGCCCGGCAAGGGCCGGAACAGGCTGCATTAAGCGGCTTACTTTTTTATCCGGAATGTTTTACCTTATTGTCATCCCGGCGAAAGCCGGGATCTCGCAGGCTGGAAGCCTGCTATTATTTATAAATGCGCGCTTCGCGCGTGAGATCCCGGCTTTCGCCGGGATGACAGAGGAAATAGAGAGCTTTTAAATGTCAGACCAGAAAATCCACAAACCCAAACCCATCAGCGGCTTTCCGGAGTGGCTGCCCGAGCATCGCGCGGTGGAGCTGGCGTGGATGGATAAAATTCGCGCCGTGTTCGAGAGTTACGGCTTCTGCAATATCGAGACGCCCGCGGTCGAGGAAATAGACGTGCTGCTCGCCAAGGGCGAGACGGACAAGGAAATTTACACCATCACCCGCCTGCAGGCCGATGCGGATTCGGACAAGGAGGCGCGGCTTGCGCTGCATTTCGACCTGACCGTGCCGATGGCGCGCTACGTGGCGCAGCACTTCGGCGACCTGAGTTTCCCGTTCAAACGCTACCAGATACAGAAGTCATGGCGCGGCGAGCGCCCGCAGAAGGGCCGCTTCCGCGAGTTCTACCAGTGCGATATCGACGTCATCAATATCGACAACCTGCCGCTGCACTTCGACGCCGAACTGCCAGCCGTCATGTACGAGGCCTATTCGAAACTTGACGTCCCGGCCGTCGAACTGCGCCTGTCGAACCGCAAGATCGTCATGGGATACCTGCAGGGGCTTGGCGTGAACGATGTCACCACCGTGACCCGCACGCTGGATAAACTGGACAAGATTGGCCCCGACAACGTGACCAAAACGCTGGTCGGACTGGGCGTGCCCGAAACGACCGCGAAGAAATGCCTCGCCATCGCCGAGATCAAGGCCAACGACAACAGCTTCGCCGAGCGTCTTGATGCGCTGGGCGTCAAACACGAATTGCTGACGCAGGGCACGGAAGAACTCAGGTTCGTCGTGCAGAACCTCTCCCACCTGCCCAAGGGCGCCGTGAAGGTCGACCTGTCGATCATCCGCGGCTTCGATTACTACACCGGCACGATTCTGGAAGCCTACCTGAAAGGCACGGACTTCGGCGCGGTGGGATCCGGCGGACGGTATGACGACCTTGCCGGGTCATTTATCCACCAGAAATTGCCTGGTATCGGCGTCTCTATCGGCATCACCCGCCTGTTCTCCAAAATGCTGGACGAGGGGCTGCTGAAACCCGGCCCCAAATCCCCCACGCAGGTTCTTGTCGTCCTTCCCGAGGAAGCGCGCCGGGCGGAGGCTTCGGCCACGGCCCAGACCTTGCGCGGGCGCGGCTATAACGTCGAGCTCTACCACTCAGATACGAAAATTAAAAAGCAGCTCGCCTATGCCGAAAAAAAGGGCATTCCCTACGTCTGGTTCCCGCCCTTCAAGGACGGCCAGCCGCACGAAGTGAAGAATATGACAAGCGGCGAGCAGGCGCAGGCCGACCCCGCCGCCTGGTCAGAAAAAAAATAAACCCGGATTTTCACTTTTCCGCGGACATGCTAGACTAGCGCGATGATTTCGCTTGGGGATTCTTTGAAGCCATGAAAAACAAACTCGGCACCGCTTTGTTCCTGTCGCTGCTCGTCTTCGCGCCGCTGCGCGCCGCAGAGGCTTACGTCTACATTCACAACGACGCCGAATACAGCATCGACCTGCCGGAACCGCCGAAGGCCGCCACCATCTGGGCCGACCAGGAAGAACCCATCCCCTATCTCGACAACCCGCCGAAATACGGCTTTGTGGGCGAGCATGCCTGGATGAAGCGTGCCGATCCCGACACGGGCGACAGTTTCGCCGTCGACATCACCTTCCTGAAAGCGGACCGGGATTTCCTCCTGTCCCTCGACAAGGACAAGATGCTGACCGCGATGAAAGATCTTTACAAGGATGTCACGCTCGACAACCAGGAAGAGCACTTCTCCGCCGGCACCGACACGCTGAAATGGGCGACGATCACCGGCTTTTCCGTCGACAAGGCGAACAGCCTGCACTACAACGCCGCGCATTATTTAAGCGGGCTGGATACCGTCATGATCATCAAGGTCGATTACAACGTCGAGAACCAGGTCTTCCAGAAGTATTACGACGTATTGGCGAAATCGATCAAATACGCCGGGAAGTAAAGGCGCGCACCGCTTCCACCATCGAAAAGAACCCGTTCCGGCGGTTGGGGCTGATATGCTGGTCGAGTCCCAGCCGCTGAAAATCCTTTTCCACGTCGATACGGGCGGCTTCCTCCGCCGTTTTGCCCGAAAAGAGGGCGGAAAGCACCGCAATCAGCCCCCGGACGATCTGCGCGTCGCTGTCGGCCAGCAGGGTGAGTCTGCCGTCACTGTCCCAGCCCAAAACCATCCAGACCTGGCTCATGCAGCCACGCACCTTGACGGCCTCCGTTTTAAGGGATTCGTCCATCGGCGGCAGGGTATTGCCGAGGTCAATCAGGTATTTGTACCTGTCTTCCCAGTCATCCAGGGCGGTGAAATTTTCTGCAAGGTCTTCTATAGACATATTGCTGCTAAGCCTTTATTAACTGCCTACCCTGCTAAAATAGGGGCATGAGCGCTGAAATACCACAGATTTGCGAATATCCACAACCTGCTAACGCCCTCAATTGAGAATGGTTGGCAACCTCCTGCAGGTGTTCTATCTTAAGGGTGTAGGCACTGGCGGGTGCCTGAAATAGAGAAGGAAAAAAGATAATGAGCAAGACCGGGTCGGGGGACTCCAAAAATACGCTTTACTGCTCTTTCTGCGGCAAAAGCCAGCATGAAGTGCGGAAGCTTATCGCGGGTCCCAACGTGTTCATCTGCAATGAATGCGTCGAGCTCTGCATGGATATCATCCAGGAAGAGGACAAGACCCAGCTGGTCAAGTCCGGCAAGGGCATTCCCACGCCGCGCGAGATCAAGAAGGTTCTGGACGATTACGTCATCGGCCAGGAGCGCGCGAAACGCGTACTGTCCGTCGCCGTGCACAACCATTACAAGCGCATCGACGAAGGCCTCGCCAAGGGCTCGGAAGTCGAACTGTCCAAATCCAACATTCTGCTGATCGGCCCCACGGGCTCGGGCAAAACGCTGCTCGCCCAGACGCTGGCGCGAATTCTTGATGTCCCGTTCACAATGACCGACGCGACGACGCTGACCGAAGCCGGTTACGTCGGCGAAGACGTCGAAAACATCGTTTTGAAGCTGCTGCAGAACTGCGACTATAACATCGAGCGCGCGCAGCGCGGCATCGTCTATATCGACGAAGTCGACAAAATTTCGCGCAAATCCGACAATCCGTCTATAACACGAGACGTCTCCGGCGAGGGCGTGCAGCAGGCTCTGCTGAAGCTCATGGAAGGCACTTTGGCCTCCGTTCCCCCGCAGGGCGGACGCAAGCACCCGCAGCAGGAATTCCTGCAGGTGGATACGACCAACATTCTCTTCATCTGCGGCGGCGCTTTCGCCGGCCTCGAGAAGATCATCTCGAAGCGCGGACGCCAGAGCACGATGGGCTTCGGCGCGCAAGTGACCGGCCCCGACGAACGCCGCGCCGGCGAAGTCCTGAAAGACGTCCAGACGGAAGACCTGCTGAAATTCGGCCTCATCCCGGAATTCATCGGCCGTCTGCCCGTGCTGGCGACGCTGGAAGATCTCGATATCCCCGCGCTCATCAAAATCCTGACGGAGCCGAAAAACGCTCTGACCAAGCAATATGCGCGCCTGTTCGACATCGAAGGCGTGAAGCTCACCTTCCAGGAAGACTCGCTGACGGAGATCTCCAAGAAGGCCATCGATCGCAACACCGGCGCCCGCGGTCTGCGTTCCATCCTCGAAGTGCTGCTGCTCGACACCATGTTCGAACTGCCCGGCATGGAAGGCGTGGAAGAGGTCGTCGTGAAGGCCGAAAACGTCATCAACAACACGCCGCCGGTCCTTGTCTATTCCGACAAGAAAAAGACCAAGGACAAGGAAGAAAAAACCGGCAAGAAGAAGAAGGACGAGGAAGAAGCCGCTGCGGCTTCGTAATCCTTCTTAAGCAAACGAATAAAAAACACCCCGCCGACCAGGTCGAGCGGGGTGTTTCTTTCGTTCAACCTACAGTTTGGGAACTTAAGGCTTCGGGCAGCAGGGCTTGGGCGCTTGCTTTTGCGGCGCTTGCTGCTGCGGCTTTTGCGGAGCAGGTTTTGTCATCGTGGCCTCCTTGTTTTTTCTTGAGGTTGGTGTGTAAGCCTATTCAGGCTACGCCTCTCAGCACAGCCAACAACAACCGAATGCCCCCCGTTCGAAGGTCGGCGCGCAGTCTGCTGATTTCTTTCAGAAAATAATTCAGACTCAATTGACATATCGTCAACCGCGGCATGCGAAAAAATTTTGAACGTGAGAGTCTTTCGCAGACTCGGGGGTATGGGAGAACCGCGCCGTTACTTCTTCAGCTGCAGCGGCTTCATGACGGCGATGGCCTGCGAACCGCCGTCGATGAATAATTCGCGCACTTTCGCATGGCGCCGCGCCACCTCCTCGGCGAGGAAGTCGCCGACTTCCTTCTGCTGTTCGAGATTGCCGTCGAGTTCCGGGCGGTGGCGGCGCGCGATCATTTCGGCCGTATCGCCGTTGCTGTCGCGCAGTTCCGGGTCGGCGCCGCGTTCGATAAGCAGTTTTATCCGGTCAAGGAAGACTTCGTCTTCATCGATACTCCCCGAATGATAAACAGCATGGGTGGCGGCGTGCATGAGCGCCGTGCGGCCCTGGTGGTCGCGCGCGTTGGGATCCGCGCCGGCGTCGAGAAAAGCATTCAGGTTCCCCGCAACCGTCGCATAGCCGCCCGCGCGATTGCCTTCCGCCGCGAGCATGAGCGCCGTCTCTCCTTCCTTGTTGCGCGCCTCGACGTTGGCGCCGCGCGAGACGAGGAATTTGATCATCTCCGCCGTCGTCGGCCACATCAGGGCGGTGCCGCCGTCGTTACGCTTCTGATCGATCTTCGCGCCGGCGTCCAGCAGGAGCACCGCCATCTCCGGATCGTGCGAGACCATCAGCGGCGTATAGCCGCGCTTGTCGGGCGCGTTGACGTCCGCGCCATTTTCGATCAGGTATTTGACGATGTCCGTGTGTTTTTCCCACGAGGCGATGCGCAGCGCCGTTTTCTGGTTGGTCTTCCACAGGGGCTCGTTGCGCGGCGACCAGTCGCGGTCGCGCACGTCGATTGCCTGCTTGCCGTATTTTTCGACGAAGGCCTTTACGCCCGCAAGATCGCCCTTCTCCGCCGCCTTGAGATATGCGTATCCATCCTCCTTCGGGATGTTCTTTGCGGCGGAATTAAACTGGAGTGAAATCTCCTCTTTCATGTCTCTGCTCCTTATTTCCTGAACTGGAGGGGCTTGAAAATGGCGATATTCGTGTCGCCGCCCTCGACGATCAGCTTGCGAAGTTTCTCCGCCCGTCTCTCCGTCTCCTGTTCGAGCAGTTCCGCGACGGCCTTCTGCTGGTCTTCCCGCGCGTCGAGATCGGGGCGCGGGATCCTGGCATGCATCGCGGCGGTCTTGCCTTCCTTGTCGCGGATATCGGGGTTCGCGCCGTGGTCGAGAAGGCATTTGACCTTCAGGTGGGCATCGTCGTCATAAGCGCTGCGGGCAGCGGCGACGATCAGGGCGGTTTCGCCTTCGTTGCCCTGCACGTTGACGTCGATACCCGCATCCAGCAGAATTTTCATGTGTTCCGAGGGCGGCTCTTCCTTGTGCACGTAATTGTCGCCGGCAATCAGGATCAGCGCCGTGCGGCCGTCATTGTCGCGATGATGGACGTTTGCGCCCTGCGCAAGGAGAAAGCGCAAGTCACCCGGCCAGCTGGGCCACAGGAGCGGCGTCCAGCCGTCGTCGTTCGTTCCTTCGAGTTCGGCGCCTTTTTTGAGCAGCAGAGCCCGGATGTCGTCGCCGTGCGCAAGCATCAGGACGGTGTGCCCCTCCTCCATCCGCGCATTGACGTCCGCACCCTTCTCGATGAGCAGTTCAACAATATCCTTGTGGTTATTGTAGGCCGCATACATCAGCGCGGTCTCCGTCTCGCTTTGCAGGACTCTGGCCTCCTGCGTATTGATCCAGTCGGATTTGCGGATCTCGACGATTTCAGGCCCGAACTTGTCGAGAAGCGTCTTGACCGTCTCGAGATCACCTTCTTTGGCGGCCTTCAGGAACTGCATGCCCTCACCTTTCGGAATCGCATGCTTGCGGGAAGCATCGTTGAACCTGTTCTTGGTCGGATCCATATGTTAACCATTTGAAAACAAATGAAAATATCATGCGCAGCAGGATAAAGCTGCAATAGATTACCAAAGTATCATTATTATGTCAAATAACTGTCATGTCCGCATCAGGATAATGCCAATACAGGCGCACAGGCCGCGTTGTAAATCGGCGGCCCCCTTGTCCTGTTCGAGGCGGCAGAAGGCGATTTCCGGGGCTGTAATGCCCTGCGGATAGGTCACCTTATGGCCGTTATAGGAGGCGGTGTAACTTTCCGTCGTCTTCGTATAAACGGCATCATGGGTATAGTGCCAGATAAAGGCCTTCACGGCCGCCGCCCGGCCCATGGCGGCGGCGGCGCTTAACGGGGTCCAGCCGCTGGCGTTCGGCACGTCGACCTTCAGGCCCTTGAGCACGGCATCCTGAATCTGTTTTTCGATCTCGTCGTCATGCGACCATTTCGCCAAGTACTGCGCAAGCGTCGAGCCGTGAGAGCCGGAGCGGTCATTGAGCTTCTTCGTCCCCCGCCCTTCGAGCGCCTCGGAAAGCCAGTGATTGGTCAGCAGCCGGCCTGTTATGGGTGAATTGGCGGCGGCGATGTTGAAGGGCGTGTCGCCCTTTGCATCACCCTGGTGAGGATCGGCGCCCGCGTCCAGCAGCAGGCGCACGGTGTCTTCGACGTCTTTGCCTTTTGCCTCGGCCTCGGCGCAGTAATGCAGCAGGGTCCAACCTTTCGCGTCGGCGGCGGTTGCGGCGGACGGATTTGCGGAAAGGAAATCGCCGATATGCGCGAACTGATGGCTTGCAGCTTGCGAAAGAATGTCTTCGGCTAATGTCATTTACTTCAGTTCAGGCTTCGCGGGCGCGATGCCGTCCCAGGTCATGGGTGTGACGGCGCAGACGGAGGTCATGGGAGAGCCTTCGATGATGCGCTTGGTGCGCACGACGTAGACGAAGGTTCCGGTGTCCTCATCGTACAACCGGTTGACTTTCAGCGACTTGAAAACCAGCGAGCGCTTTTCGTCGAAAATGTCTTCACCCTCTTCGTCGCTTTCAATCTTGCCGGTATAGGAAACGGGCCCGGTCTGCACGCAGGAGACGCTGGCCAGCGACGGGTCTTCCGCCAGGCCTAAGCCCCCCTTCACGCCGCCCGTCTTCGGCCGCGCGATATAGCAGGTGATGCCCTTGATCTTCGGGTCCTCGAAACCGGTCACGATAATCTTGTGGTTCGGCCCGACGAGCTGGAACGCAGTGCTGACCGCCCCTACTTCGCGCGTGTCGCGGGCCTGGGCGGATGTGGTTATAAAGAAGACGCAGAAAACAAAAATCAGGATGCGTTGCATGAAAATCTCCGTTTTATATTCTCCCAATCCAAAACAGAGCGTAACCCCGGCGAAAGCCGGGGTCTAGCATGTTTCAACCAGCGAGGCGGAAATTATCTCCATCGGCATTACGGATAGAGCTTAGACCCCGGCTTTCGCCGGGGTTACGGGGTCGGTTGAAACCGCTCCTCAAACATTCAGCAGCAAATTCTCCCGCTCCCAGGATGAGATGACGGTGTTGTAGACCTTGAACTCCGCCTCTTTGATGGCGACGTAGCTTTTGACGAAGCGTTCGCCGAGGAAAGCCGCGAGCGGCTTGCATTGCCTGAACTTCTTGAGCGCGTCGAGCAGGTGGTACGGCAGGGTCTGGGCTTTTTTATAGGCGCTGCCCTTGATCTGGTCGGTCGGCTCGATTTCCTCGACGAGGCCGAGGAAGCCGCAGGCAAGAGTCGATGCAATCGTAAGATACGGGTTGCCATCCGCGCCCGGCAGGCGGTTTTCGACGCGGCGGTTTTCGGGTTTGCTGACCGGCACGCGCAAACCAGCCGTGCGGTTGTCGAGGCCCCATTCGACGTTGATGGGGCTGTCGGTTTCTTTATGCCCGAAGCGGCGATAGCTGTTCACGTTCGGCGCGAACATCGGCACGGCATAGGGCAGATAACGCTGCAGCCCGCCGATGTAGTGGCGGAAAAATTCCGTATCGGCGCCATTATCATTCGAGAATAAATTCTTGCCCGTCTTGCGACTCACGACCGACTGGTGCACGTGCATGGCGGAACCGGGTTCCGTCTGCATGGGCTGGGCCATGAAGGTCGCATAGACGCCGTGGCGCATGGCCACTTCGCGCGCGGTGCGCTTGAACAGGAAAGCCTGATCGGCCAGTTCCACGGGGTCGCCGTGGTTGAAGTTGACCTCGATCTGCGCGGCGCCCGCTTCGTGGGAGAGCGTGTCGATGTCGATATTTTGTTTATCGCAGTATTCGTAAACGTCTTCGAAAATCGGATCAAACTCGTTGACGGCGTCGATGCCGTAAGCCTGGCGGCCGATTTCCTGTCTCCCTGAACGTCCAACCGGCGGCTGCAGCGGCAGGTCGGCGTCGGTATTGACGGCGACGAGGTAAAATTCCAGCTCGGGCGCGATGACCGGCGTCCAGCCGCGCTTTTCGTATTCCGCCACGATCATCTTCAGCAGGTGGCGCGAAGCCATCGGCACGGGCGTGTCGTCGGAATAATACGGGTCGCAGATGATCTGCGCGGTGGGCTCCTGGTACCAGGGCACCAGGCGCACGGTGCCCTCGTCCGGCGTCATGTAGACGTCGCCGTAGGTCGGGTTGATATGCTCGTCGAGATCTTCCGGATAATCGCCGGTGACGGTCTGGATGAAGACGGATTCCGGCAGGGGCATTCCCCTTTCCCGTAAAATCCTGAGAAGTTTATCGGCGGGAATGATCTTCCCGCGCGCGATGCCCGACATATCAGGGACAAGACATTCCACTTCCGTTATTTTGTGTTCCCGGATAAACTCTTCTAGCTTGTCCACGGGTTCTTCTCCCTTTTTTATGAAAAAGCATGCTCCAGAAAAACGATAGGGAAGATAACTACAATATCCCCTGGTATGCTCTGTCGGCTAATCGATTGATTGCGACTCTAGGCCCCCTCAAAGGGGAGGTCAACTGCGATATTTGCGTGGTCGGAGCCGGTTTTACCGGTATTTCAACCGCTTTGGAGCTCTCGGCGAAGGGTTTTTCCGTCATTCTTCTGGAAAGCCGTTCTATCGCCTTCGGCGCTTCGGGGCGGAACGGCGGGCAGCTCTCGCGCGGTTTCGCGAAAGGCGTCGACTGGATGGTCGGCAAGTATGGCGCGTCCGACGCGAGCTTCATGTGCAAGGTCACGATGGAAGGCCTCGGCGTTATTCTCAACCGCATCACCACCCACCAGATCAAATGCGACCTGAAATTCGGCCACCTGACGGCCGCCCTGCACAAAAAGCATATCGGCGAGCTGAAGGAAGAAATCGCCGCCTGGAAGAAACTGGGCTATGACGACCTCGAACTGCTGGACGCCAGGGCCGTGCAGGACGTGGTGAAGGCCAAGCCCTATATCGGCGGCATGCTCGACCCCAAGGCCGCCCATTTCCACCCCCTCAACTACTGCCTCGGCATCGCGCAGGCGGCGCAGAAAGCCGGCTGCCGCATTCACGACGAGACAAGGGTGCTGGAGGTGGTTTCCGGCGAGAAACCGAGGGTCGTCACCTCCAAGGGTTCCGTCAGCTGCAAGTTCATCATCCTGGCCGGCGTGACGGGAGTGAAAGGCGCAGAGAAGCTCGTCGACCGCTCCATCACCGCGACCGCGCATATGATTGCGACCGAGCCGCTGGGCATGAAGCGTGCGCGCAACCTGATGAACCGCGACGTGGCGGTTTCTGACGCGCGTTTTATCATGGACTATTACCGCTTCTCCAGCGACTACCGCCTTTTGTTCGGCGGCAATTGCAATTACAGCGACATGAACATCCCCGGCGAGAGCGAGAGGCTGCGTCAGCGGATGATCAAGGTCTTCCCTGCCCTGCAGATGGTGCGCCTCGACCATTGCTGGAAAGGGCCTTTGGAATTTACGATTAACCGCATGCCCGACATCGGGCGGTTGTCTCCGCAGGTCTATTACGCCCACGGCTTCGGCGGACAGGGCGTGGTCGCCTGCAATATCGCCGGGAAAATCCTGGCCGAAGCCGTCTCCGGTCAGGCCGAGCGCTTCGACGTCTTCGCAAAAATCAAGCACGCCAACTTCCCCGGCGGCGACAGCCTCAAACGCCCCCTGTTCGTGCTGGGGATGACGTGGTTTAAGTTGAGGGATTTGGTTTAAGAACCGTCATGGGAATTCAATGTTGCGTCCCCAGAATTCGGATTAAATATAGCGTATTTACGGTCGCCATATTTATCTGGCTTATCATTAATTTTGCGTCAGACGCTACCGCAGCCCAAACAACAATTTTTGGCATCTACAAGAACCAGTGCCCAATTGAGCACGGAAGTATGTTATCCGCGTCGGATATTTTAATACTTGCCTCCATCGTATCATTAGGCTTTGTTGTGGGTTTATTGAGAAAGCGGGCAACCGCACCGACCAAGACTATAGATTATATTCTACGATACTCCCCGCGCATTCTGCTGCTTTCGTTACTTGTGCTGGGCGGAAAAATCCTGCACGGCTACTTAACATTTGTAGTGAGTTGCCCCCCACCGATAGTCGCTACGGTCATAAGTAAAGAGCTCGTGGATTCAACTGCGGCAAGTAATATTCGCCGAATAGCAGAAGAAGGAGATCCATTTTTCCAACTTCAACTGGGAAGTCTCTATGCGAATGGAAATGGCGCTGGCATCGCGCAAGATTATGCAGCGGCTTACTTTTGGTACAGCGTTGCAGGAAAGGTGTCGAAGTTTGGAGAAGCTTCTAAATACATGCGTGATCAAATCACATCATACCTCTCAGAGGATCAGGCCAAAGCTATTCGCCTAAAAGCTGAAAAGTGGTCACCGCATGAAAACGTCCCTGAATTAAAGGAATCGGAGTAAATTCGAATTCCACATGCGCAATAATCAATTTAAAAAATCCTGTCATTCCGGCGCAAGCCGGAATCCACGGACTTGAACGGCGCAGCATAAACAGGCAGGCATCGGTTCTTTTGAAAACCCGCGAAGTCCGTGGGCCCCGGCCTTCGCCGGGGCGACATGTGTGGCGTGATTGAAACTCCTATCCGTCATGCCCGCTTCAGGCGGGCATCCGGCCCGCGCGAAGCGCATTTATAAATGCCGCCTTTCGGCGGCGGGCCAGACCCCCTGAGTTCACGAAACAAGCGCAGCACCCCCCGGGGTGCAGTCAGGCTCCCGGATCCCGCCGCTGTGTTAAGGAGGCGCTCCCCACGTCACTGTCCTGGATTTTCCGCTGTTGCTCGTGCCGGTGGCCGAGCCCGTGCCGTTACCGTCGCCTTCGCCCGTCACCGTCCCGCCCTTGCCGGAATTCGTATTCACCGTCGCGGTTCCGCTGACGGCGCCCGTGCTCTGGTTGACATTGCCGCTCGTGGTCATCGTTCCCCCATGACCGTTCGACCCGCTGGCCGTCGTGCTGGTCGAGAAGTTTCCCGTCTGGACGTTATAGTTGCCCTGAGTCTGCGATGTACCCGTTTTCCCGTTCGGGCCGGTGACCGTTGTCGAACTGTTCAAGTCGCCGGTCCTGACATTGTAGTTGCCCGAGGTTTGCGACGTGCCGGTTTTTCCGTTCGCTCCGGTCACAGTGGTCGATCCCGAAAAGTTGCCTGTGCGCTTGTCTGACGTATGGCTATTGGTAACGGTCGGGGGCGTGCGGCTTGCGGATCCGGCGGGGGGAACAGTCTTGCCGCTCCAGGCTCCTTTTGCAGCGCCGTCAGCGGTAGAACCGGAACCGCTCTTGCGGGAGCGCGTTGCGCCAGTGGCGCTTTCACCGTCGCCGGATGTACGGTCGCCGCTGTAAGTACCGGAGCCGCCGCTATAGGAACGCGCGCCGCCGCTACTGCGGCTGCCAAAGGCTGCAGCATCATGGGCCAGCAAAAGGACCGCCATGCAGACCGCACAAAAAGACAGAAAAGACATATGATTTGAGCGGGGTGACATGGCGGTATCCTTTCTTTACAGGCGCGCACTCAGTAACAGTATAACAGGCAAAGCTTTAGGGACGGTTAAATGCGGCTTTAAACAGGCCGAAGGCCCTGCCTGACAAAGCGCAGGCCGCAGAAGTCTTCGACGCCGCGCGCCCGTTGCGGTTGCCGGTCAAACTACTTTTTACTGATCCCTGTAACGCAACGCACGAAGCTGCAGACCGCCCTGCGGCCCTGGCAAAAGACGCGCGCTACCCCCGCGCAACAGGTGCGCCGCACGGGGCATTGTTTGTGGTTGGCTGGTTCTGTATTTTCCGTCGTCATGGCTGGTTCCTCCCGCCGTTATGTGTTGTATTTAACTAAGTAGCTAATAATCTATTATAAGCTTAAATTAGTTAATTAGTCAATAGGCTAAATATAGGGAAAGAAACCAGCTGTTTGCGGCTCTGCGGCCTGAACGCCGCGGGTTCTCATGCGATAACAATCCCCTACGCAAAAACCCCGTACTTCGGCTTGCGGACGATAATGTCGCTGCCCTCCAGCGGCTGCTCGCACAGGCGCGAGAGGCCTTCCTTCAGCACGGCGGTTTCGGCTGCGGAAACCTTGCGGAAGCGCGGCGTGCAGTACACCCGGAACCCCTCCCCGGCCGCATCCGTGCCGAAGGAGATGTCGATATGCTTTTTCCGGACAAGACGGCTGAATTCGGTGCTCAGCTCGCCCCGCTTCGCTGCGACATATTCGGACGCGTAGTTGCAGAGATATTTCGCGACGTGTTGGCTGTCTAATGGCATGGTTCAATCCTCCGGCATCGATGGCGTTGCATGCAAGAACTGCCTTTGCTGCTCTGGCTGGTCATGTTGCTGATCGGGAGGACCAAACATGAAAACAGCCAAAAACATCGCGCGCAGTTCTTGGCTGTTTTTGCAGGTTGCGCGTTATGGCGGTCTCTCTAACGCCATATTTTACCGGCAGTCGTGAAACAAGCGGAAACCGATGTGCCGTGGTCGTGCATTGCGTAGGCAGTTTATAGCGCAGACGCAGTTATTATGTCAAGCATTGCCTGACGCTGACCTTGAACCCCCCCACCAAAAGGCGTATATAAACCCCTTAAAAAGAAGGGTGGAAAATAAGTATTATGACCTACGTCGTCACAGACGTCTGCATCAAGTGCAAGTATACCGACTGCGTCGAAGTCTGCCCGGTGGACTGCTTCTACGAGGGGGAGAACATGCTTGTCATCAACCCCGATGAATGCATCGACTGCGGGGTCTGCATCCCCGAATGCCCGATCGACGCGATTGTGACCGACATGGATGAGCGCGCGGAGCCCTACCTGGAGCTCAACCGCCAGTTCTCGACCGGCCCCTGGCCAAACATTACGAAAAAGAAACCTGCCCCGCCCGATGCGGACGACTTCAAGGACAAAAAGGGCAAGATGGATTTCTTCAGTCCCGAGCCGGGTTCCGGAGATTAATGTTTAACGTGAAACATATTTAAAATAGCATTTATTTAATTAAGTTATCTTACGAAAGTGCAGCCGACCGACTGATAAGCCGAAGGGGTTTCATTTTCGTAACGGGCCGCTTCAACTCCAGGTTCGCATCCACATCTGCATCGAATTTCTTTTTTTGTTGTAATTCAAAATGATGAAGTGCCTTTTGAAGTTTAACCTTTATCCGGTCACGCGTCGCCAGATCCAAAGCGCTTTTTCCTTCGCTATTCCGCAGTTCAGGGTTCGCCCCCGCCTCCAGCAGCGCATCGGTAACATTTTCGTTACAGCAGGCAGCATACATAAGCGGCGTAGCATCAGCATCGTCTCGCAAATCGACATCTGCGCCCTTCTCAACCAGATGCTGTATAACCCGGGACTGATGCCATGCAACGGCATAGAGAAGCGCCGTAAAGCCATGATCGTCTTTTGCATTTAAGTCGGCGCCATCCTGAAACCAGCGATTGATTACAGGGATTATCTCCCCCTCCGGCAGCTTCTGGTCCTTCATGCATTCCAGAAGTTTTTCCGTCGCATGTTGACTGAGCGGACGGACGGCTTCCCGCGCCACGGTTCCCACCGTCACCGCAGCCGCAACAGTTCCCGACTTTCCAATCGTATTGAAGAGCTTGTTAAACTTGTTGTTGAAATTCAAAGTAATTCCCCTGTTTTAATGAATATGTAAAATATCACAGGCGACACCTTCGGTCAAGAAGAGGCCGCAGCTTCCTGCAAAATAACCGAAACCGCCCAAACCGGCATTTCGTAACGATATCCTCCACCTCCCTGAACTTTAACTATTTTTTAACTTTCTCCTTGATTTTTTATGACATTCTGTTATAGTCCCTCTTAACTGGCGGAAGTGCGGCTGTACAAGGCATATTCTGTCAAATGAGAAATCAGGCAGAAATTTTTCTGCCTTAACTAGAGAGGCACAATGGCAAAGATTACCAAGGCTCCCAAGGCGAAAGCCAAAAAGCCTGTTGCGACCAAGACTCCTCCTGCTGCCAAAAAGACCGCAACCGCTGTAAAAGTTACCGTCCAGGGCAAAACCACCATGAAGGTGGCTCCCCCGGCCCCCAAAGCTGCCGCGAAGGCGCCTGTGAAGGCTGCCGCGCCCGCCGCTCCCGTGAAATCCAAAGCGCCTGAAGTTCCGCCCCCCGCGCCCAAGAAGCCCGAGAAACTCGACTTCACCGCTGGCGACTTCGTCGTTTATCCCGCCCATGGCGTCGGTCTGGTCGAAGGCGTCGAAACCACGCTCATCGCGGGCATGGAGATCACCCTTTACACCATCTGTTTCGAAAAAGACCGCATGCGCCTGAAACTGCCGGTTTCCAAGGTCAAATCCTCGGGCCTCCGCAAGCTGTCCTCCAAGGACCGCCTGAAGGACGCGCTGGGCACCCTGCAGGGTCGCAGCCAGGTCAAGCGCGTGATGTGGTCCCGCCGCGCGCAGGAATACGAAGCAAAGATCAACTCGGGCGACCCCGTCGCCATCGCGGAAGTCCTGCGCGACCTGCGCAAGGATACCGGCGAGAGCGAGCAGTCTTACAGCGAGCGTCAGATCTACCAGGCCGCGCTGGAGCGCCTCGCCCGCGAAGTCGCCGCGATCGAGAAAATCGACGAAAAGAAAGCCGCCGAGAAGCTGGAAGCGGTTCTCTCCAACGTCGCTTAACGAAGTTTACCAAAACTGCAAAAAAGGCGGTCCTTTAGGATCGCCTTTTTTCATGCTTAAAAAAACCTTCCGAGCGCATCAAACCTGTTGACGGATGGATCAGTCTCCTTTAGATTTACATAATTATTTTCAAGGAGCCTGTGGCCTTGCCTGCATCCCGCCCCAAATCCGCGTTCAGTCGCGCTGCACGAAAGACGCTGCTGGCCGCCTTGTTCGCCGGGACGGCGATCACGGGAACATTTTGCTACCTCTCGCGGAGCGATGCCGATATACCGGACAATATCCGCCCCCTCGACACCATCAAAATTGCCCAGGCGCCCACGTATATAACCCGTGTGAAGGACCAGCCGGAACTCGACAGGCTCTGCGACCTGCCGGGAAAAAAACCGGTGGGCGAGCAATGGGCGGGCATCAGCCGCCTGCAGGCTTACGGCGGTTCCTTCACGCGCGGGCTGCTGTCCTATGCGAACGCGGCATCCATTTACAGTTGCTATTACAACGCCCCCGACCTCGCCTCCACCTTCGACGCGGAGGCCGGCATCGCCCGCATCAACAAGACCAGTCTCGCCGACATGATGCTGCAGAACGTCCACGGCACCGTGCACGGGCATCAGCGGAACGAGAGCAGAACCGCAAACGACGGCAGCTGGGACCTTTACAGCCGCATCGTGCAAAAGGCATCGTCCGAGGCCGTCGCCTATGTCGCGGAATTCGTGGCTGCCACTGAAATGCAGCAGCAGGGTAACAACGAGCTGGTGACCTCCCTCGACAAAAAGGGCGCAGAAGGCTGGGAAACATTCAAGCGCGCCTTTCAGTCGACAGCCAGCCTTGAAAAGGCGTCATCCATCACCGTCAGCGCGCTGCTCCGCGACAGGAACTTTGTCTCCTACCACGCCGATGAAGCCATCGACCGGTATTTCTTCGACCTCCAGGCAGGGCGGATATCCGCGAATGCCGCAAACCGGTTCGGCCTAGCCGAACTGAAGGCGATGGGCACAGTGGCCGGATTCAGTTTCGCGGCGGAGGCGACCCTGCCGACAGAGCGGGAGCTGTTGAATATCGCGCCGGAACTCTCCCGCGCGACAGGAGTCCTGTCGGGCAAGCCAAATCAGGATGTGGTCGCCAAAATCGCGCAGAAGCGGAGCGGCAGCAGCTATACAGTGCGCCAGGCCCTCACGCGCATCGACGGCGAGCAGAGCGGCGATTTCAATTATTCCAACCGCGCCAGCATCGGCGGCGTCTTCCAGAATTGCGCGCAGGCGGACTATAAATATGCGCAGGTGCCCGACGCGACCAAGGACCTCTGGCAGAACCTGCAGACGATAAAGCAGGGACCGCTGATGGGCGCGGCGATATATGACTTTTCGAACAAGGCGAATATCTTCCACTGCTACTTCAGGATGGACGCCGCCAATGCCGGCGAATGGTACGACAACGACGGCCTTGTCCGTATTTCCGACAAGGGCTGGGCGCCGCAGAGCAACGTGCTGACCTCGCAGGCGCATGAGCTGATTCACGGCATCCAGCGCACCAACAACGTGCGCGCGATGGACCCGTCATGGACAATTCACGAATTCCAGATGATGCGCCTCGCGCATGAGGCCGCCGCGCGGACGGGGCAGTACCTGCTCGCCTTCGAGCTGAATGAAGCCGGCTATGCCGGGCCGCTGGAAGACGCGCGGAACCGCTACATAGGGCCTGAAAGCGCAGCGGAAAACGCCTATGTGCGCGCCAGAAACGCCGGCCAGCCCGCCGCCGCGGCGCTGACGGCCGCAGGCACGGCGGGGTGGAACGCGCAGTTCAGCGACCGCGACTGGGCGGATTCCTACAACAATAATATCCTGCGGGATTTCATCAGCATGATCGTCAACAACGGGGTTGCGGCGCCCTCTGGCAAGGCCTATCCGCTCGAAACCGCGCGCATGACGGGATGGATCAGCAAAGACCTGAATTTCACGTCGGGCCTGACCTCCCTCCCCGCTTTCAAAGACCGCTTCGGCGGCAACGACCAGATGCGCCAGGCCTTCGAATACGTGAACCTCGAGCACATCGCCTATACGACGGGCCGCACCAGCCCGCAATACACGCAGGAATTGCAGCGGCTGCAGACGGAGAAAAACCCCTACCTCGGCGTCGACCTGCGCGTCATCAACAATACCCTCAACAGCCCGCAGACCACGCTGACGCCGCTCGGCGCCATGAACTGCTTCGGCGGCGTTTCCAGCAGCTGCACCTACGGCGGCAAAAACCTCAATCCCAATCAGTACAAAATCAAGATGAAGCCGGTGGCTTAATCGTTTCGCATAAGAATTCTCATTTCAGGAACGTCACCCCCGCCTTGCGCGGGGGTCTGTAAGCGCGTCTACGCGTCTTATGAGTCATATGACGGCCTGACGGCCTTACGGATGCCCGCGCAAGGCGGGCATGACAAGTAATTGTAAAATCCCATTGCCCGCCGCGCCCCCGTGGGCCAGACTTGGATTTGATTGCGATGGTGGGAATTGACCCAAGAATTCCCGTCCGTTTAACCAATCAACACCCTGCTCCAGTTAACGGAAACCAAATGATGCCCCACAAGTATAAAGTTTTTTTTCATCATGGCGACGAACTTGGATTGAAGACCAAGGTATCAAAGGGCGAAGCATGGATTGATGATGCAGGGCTTAACATCAAGGGGCCCAATGGCGCGAAGGTAATAGTAAAAGAGGAGCTCCGGAAAGCAGAACTCGTACGCCTTTGCGGTTCTCTCCGTGTGATTCAAGTAGAGCACAAAGGTGGCCGATTATTTCTTTGTGTCATTCGCTTTATGATTGGGCAGTTCGCCATCGGCAACTTTTTTGGTAACGGAAAACTTCAAAAAGAGCTTTCCGGCCTTCTGAGTTCAAATTGAGTTCAATGCCACGCATTCTGACATATACAGAGCCGCAAACCCCCAGCTCATTTTAAAAAAACCATTCAAAACCAATGCATTAACCAGCGCCGCTCCGCTTTTCTTTGACATAACCTGAAAATCCCTCTACAACAGCACCCCAGAGCGTGCCGGATCGGGTTTCGAGTCCGCGCCCTTTTCAGGAGAAGAACAATGGCATCCATCAAGAAACTCGCAATCGCTTTCACGGCGGCGGCCGCAATCCTCGGCGGCACCGGCCTTTATACCTACAACATGGCCTATAAATATTCCGAAGGCGCGCGCACCGGCACGGTGTTCAAGCTCTCCGAAAAAGGCAGCCTGTGCAAGACTTGGGAAGGCCAGATGATGACGGACGGCTACGGCCGCGTCGAGGGTCAGGGCAATACGGCCTCCTTCGAATTCACGGTCATGGACAAGGACCTGCTGCCGAAAATCAAGGAAGCCGAAAGAACCGGCGAGCGCGTGGAGCTGGAATACCGCCAGGCGAAATGGACATGGTCCTGCCTGCAGGAAAGCGAATATGTCGCGACCGGCATCAACAAGGTCGATGGCCAGGGCCACAGCACGCCCTATATCCTCAACGTGCCCGCTCCCCGGAAGAAATAACCAAAAACCACAAGGAAAAATCATGACTGATAGTAAAAGCGCGTGGAAGGTATTGTCCTTCCGCGACGATGAAGAACCCGTACCGGCGAAGGCCGAAGAGCGCACGGCGCATATCCGCCAGCGCGCGATGGAAAAATTCCACCTCCGCGCGGAAGATTTCAACCCCTCCGACACGCCCTCCTATCCCGGCACCATGCCGATGGTCAACATCGAGAACGGCGGCACCCACACGCTGCATGTTTTCGAGCTGCAGATTTCAAAAGCCGCCGCAGAGCGCCTGTCGCGCCAGCATCACCACGAAATCCTGATGATCAGCGACATCGTCGAGCGCCCGCCGCCCGACCAGAAGCTGCCGCCATATAAGAAGCCCAAGGGGCCGAAAATTAAGTGGTGAAGACGTCACTTGAATATTTTCGACGATAAGCCTCTATAATCCCGATATTATTTGACATAATAACTATATTTTGCTACTCTGCCCCCGAAAGTTTCGTCCCCCAACGCAGGGTCAGAACAATGATCATTATGCCTGATGACCAGGGATGGCAGCATCCCCTCCCGCCCGGCAGTCCGCCGATCGGGGAACTGCGGGCTTTCATGAATAATTGCGAGGCCGGCAACGAAAAAGAAGTCGAGGCTTATCTCAAGCGCAGGCCTGCCTTTCTCGAACCCCAGTGGGATAATATTTTAACGACGCCCCTGATGCTCGCGGCGCGGAAGGGACACGATAAAATCATAAAGCTTCTTATCGATGCCGGGATTCCCGTTCACACCAGGGACGCGGACGGCAATACCGCGCTGTACTGCGCGCTTTATGAAGGCAAGCTGGGCACCGTCAAGCTGCTGCTGGACAATGGCGCCGATCTTTCATTGCGGCCACGCTTTGGCAGCACGGCGCTGATGGCGGCGCTTCACTCCGGCAGCGAGGCGCTTGTCCGCCTGCTGCTCGGGAAAGGCGAAAAGCCCGATGACCACAACGATTACGGCCAGAATGCGCTTCATGCACTGAGGTGGTGCCCGAATTCCAGCGTCGACTTCGCTGCGTTGCTTGTAAAGCACGGCGCGGACGTAAACTGCGCGGCACAGAATGGCGATACGCCGCTCGCCGACTGCATGCTGAGCAACTGCGCCAAAACCGTGCGCCGGCTTCTCGACCTCGGCGCGGATCTTGTTGACGGCAACAAAATGTCAATCCTCCATGAGGCAAAAAGGCTTGGCCTGACCGATGAGATAATCAAGATGCTTGAGGACGAACCCTGGCGCCGCGAAAAGGCGCAGCGGGATGCCATTGAAGAAGCCCTTGCCAAAGTCCGCGCCCGCGACACAGCGATCGAAAACGCCGTGCATAATGGCGTTCAGACCCCCATGAAGCCCATGCGGCTGAAGCTGAAATTATGATGGATATGATTTAAGCCCAGGTCGGCTTCGGCGCCTTCATGCCGGTCATGATGTCCTTGGGACCCTCGGACTTCTTGGTGGGGATAAAGGGCTTCACGTTATCCTTCTCATCATCGTCGTAAGCAGGCGTTCCCGCCTCCCCCGCCATGAAGATGCTGAATCCGATCGCCAGCGGCGCGCCTATGGCAGCGGCACCCATAACGCCCGCGCCAATGCTGGCGGCATCGACGGTTTCCCAGTCGTCCATGTTAAAGAATTTCGACATATTTCTATTATACACCGAAAAGGCCAGCGTGTGCCGAAAACCCGCTTTTCTTTATATGTTTCAGCAGCTTAATTCCTGATAACCGGCTTCCAGTCGTCTACCCGCTTCTGAACGGCCTCGGTCTGCTCATCCGTCAGGTGCCGGGCAGTTTCGTCGCGGTCGACGGCAAAGGGCCTGGAGCCAGCCTTCGCGGCAAGAATGAACCAGAAATAGGCGTCTTCATAGCTCTGCCTTAATCCGCCCTTGCCGCGGTAATAAAGGCTGCCCAGGCGGTATTGTGCTTCCGCATTGCCCTGCTCCGCCGCCTTGCGGTACCAGATTGCCGCCTGCTCATGATCCGGCGCCGCGTTGTGGGGCGTGGCGTAATAATTGCCGAGATTCAGCTGCGCGTTGCTGTCGCCCTCTTCGGCAAGTTTCTGCAGCGCCGCCGGATCGGTCGGCGCGGTCGACATTTCTGCCGCAAAAGAGGGCGCTGCGAAAAATGCGGCAAGACAGAGGGCGACAAGGGTGCGTTTCATGGCGGAGGCTCCTTTTTTCATTATATATCGGGAGGAGAATACCGACAATAGTCACTGCCCCGGCGCGGGCGGCTCAGGGCGGCGCAGGAGAGACTGCATGTGGCTGTCGTAAGCATCCGCGAGGGCTTTCTCGCTGTCATACGAAACGCGCACGTCCTTGAGCGCCTCGGGATGCGAGACCGCCCAGTCGTAGGTGCGCTTGATGGCTTCCTTCAGGTCGACGGGATCCCTGAAGCCCGTTTCGGTACGGAACTTCGAGGTATCCATGATGAAGTTGCGCGGCGACTCGTCGTTGACGCTGCCCAGCATTTCCGGCGGCAGGATGCGGAAGCGGAAGGTATGTCCCGCCTGCTCCGCATAAAGCTCTGCCCAGCGGCGCTGCGTGCGCACGTCTTCCTCGCCGAGGTTGTAGATTTCGCCCTTGGTCTGGGCCAGGCCGAAGCTGTGGACGATGGCGGCGGCCACGTTTTCGACATAGCCGTAGGTGAACATCTGGCTCTGTTCCGTCGCCGCCATCAGCAGGTCGGGGTTTTTGTCGATGGCATGCTTGATGACGTTGCCGTGGCGGTGGGCGTACTGGTGATCGCCGGGACCGTATACCATCGGCAGGCGGAAGACCGTCGCCTCGATCTTGCCCTGCTTGTGCGCGTCCATGAGGACCTGCGTCATCAGGTTCTTGTCGTAGTCGGCAAGGCCCATGAATTTCAGGTAATGCTTTTCCTTGGCAGTCTCCGCATTTTCGCGCACGGGCTGGTCGGATTCCTCGCCGCGGTTAAGACGCTGGAAGGCTTCGTAGGAGTCGGCAGAGCTGAGCGCGATGACTTGCGTCTTCGTTCCCTCGAATACCGAAACAAGATCCTGCGCGTGTTTTTCGCTATAGGCGATGCAGTTCACGACCACATCGGGCTTCGCGTCGAGCAAATCTTTCTTGAAGGCGGGAAGATTTTGCGCGTCGCCGTTGATGACGTCGTAAGGCGCATGCGGGTTGCGCAGGCCACGGTTGAAGAGCACAACCTCGTGCCCGGCAGCCGCCGCCTTCTCCGCGATTTGACCACTGATAAAACCGGTACCGCCTATAATCAGGACTTTCATAGTGCGCTCCATTTGTTTGTATGGAGGCAAGACTAGCCAACCTCGACTATTCTGTCAAACGGCCTTGCGGCTGCGAATTCCGGGCATGAAAATCACTGGGCGCGGCGCGTGGACGGCGCGGTGATCTCGAGCTTTTCGGCCTTCGGCCTCCAGCTGACCGCCTGCCTCCTGATAATCGGAACCAGTTCCGAGGGCAACGCGGCTTCGACCTGGTCGCGCAGCGCGATGCGGTCAGGATTTTTTCCCGAACACAGCAGCAGCCATTTATAGGCGGCTGTGTTGCCTCCTGCGACGGTTTTATCGAGAATAAGCTTCGACAATTCCCATTGCGCGTCGGTGATGCCCTGATTGGCCGCCCGATCGAACCAGGTGGCGGCCAGTTTGCGGTTTTGCGTCACGCCCTGCCCGGAAAGAAGCAGGGTGCCAAGCTGGTATTGCGCCACGGGACTGCCCTGCTTCGCCGCCGTGATGATTCCATGGACATCCAATTGCTTTTTGGGGGGCGCGGCTTGGGGTTTGACCGTCGCTGTCTCCGCCGGAGAGCCCTTGGACAACTCTTCCAGGGACGATTCCGTCGCTTGGGCTGACATAGTAATAAGAGCAACAAACGACAGGGCCAGAAGAAACGCGCGCATCGGAGCAGAATCCTTTTTGAATAGTCGATTGAGGCATTATACGCATTTTCCCCGGAATTTGTAAGAAGAGGTTATGACTCCCATGAGGTGTCATAAAAACGGCGATTATCCGTATGACTTGCCGCCCGGCCTCTTCAGCCGCAGGGAATTGAAAGTGAAGTTTTCGGGCAGGCCTTCCGTAAAGACCGCGATATCCGATGCGCGAAGCTGGCGGCGGCTCTCCTCCTCCTCCGCGATCATGGCGGCCACGTCCCTGTAGCCATGGCGCTGCGCCCAGGCGGCGGGGGTATTGCCCTTGTTGTCCGCGATATCGATGCGGGCGTTGCGGTCAAGCAGCAGCCGGACAGTGTCCTTCTTGCGCTGCGACATCGGGTGCTTGCGGTCGTGGTTGTTGCGGTGCGTGGCGGAGAGCATCAGCGCGGTCTGGCCCTGGAAATTCCACAGGTTTATTTCCGCCCCGAGGTCCAGCAGCTTTTCGGCAACGCCCCTGAATCCCTTCAGCGCGGCCGCCATCAGCGCCGTATTGCCGTCTCCGTCCTTCGCATTGAGATCGGCGCCTTTCTTCACAAGAAGGTGTATCGCGCCGCTGTGCCCCGCCTCCGCGGCGCAAATCAGCGGCGTCCGGCCCCTGTCGTCGCGCGCCTCCAGCAACGCCGGACCGTGGGATTCCAGGGACGCCTCGATTGCGGCATGCGATCCGCAGACGGCGAGCGCCAGGAATTCCTTTGCGTCCTTCGCAGGGCCCGGTTTGGCGACGGCATTAAACCTGCGTCTCATGGCTGCGCGCCCCTGATGCGGAACTTTCCGGTCCGGGCGACCTGGCGCATCCGGTCCTGCAGGTCTTTTTCGGCGTCGGAAATCCGCTCAGCCGCCGCCCGCTCTGCTTCGGTCTGCTGCTGTCGTTTCTCCGCGGCGGCTTTCTCCAGTATTCCGGTCGTCAGGCGCTGATTTTCCGCGCGCGCGATATCCGCGGCGGTGCGGCCCTTGCCGTCCGTCGCCCCCACGTCGGCGCCCTTTTCGATCAGCAGCCCGACAACGCTTATGTAGCCGCGGTGGGCCGCCATCATCAGCGGCGTCTGGCCGTCGCCGTCGCGCGCGTCGACTTTCGCGCCGCGCTCGAGCAGCGCCTTTATTGAATCCATCTTGCCGTTCCGGGCCGACCACATCAGCGCCGTCCAGCCGGCGGGCTCGCCCTTCGTAATCTCCGTCGCACCGGGGTATTTATCGAGGAACGCATGGATGCCGTCCACGTCGCCGTCCCAGGCGGCGTTCATGAAATTTTTTATCTCTTCGAAGACCATCGCGGAATTCATGCCGGCCCCCGCTTGTCTTTCAGCCAGATGCGGCGCACGGTGATATCTTCCCGCAGGCGCAGCATGCTGGCCTCGCGCTCCGCGATCTCCCTTTCAATCAGGGCGACGGTCTGCTCCGAGCCATATTCCTTTGCAATCGCGAGCAGGCTCTTGCCCGCCTTGCTGACGATGTCGAGGCGCGCGCCGCGGTCGAACAGCGCCTCCATGGTTGCCCGCTGGTCGGGCAGGTCTTTCCGCGCACAGGCCCAGACGAGCGGCGTCCATCCGCCGCTGTCCGCAGCCTCGACATTCGCGCCACTGTCGATTAACAAGTTTATCAGCGCCGGATACGGCAGTGCCGCGTACAACACCGGGAGGCCGACACCGTCCTGCGCGTTGACGTCGGCTCCGCTCGAGATCAGGAATTCCATCGTCTCGCGGTGCCCTTTTACGGTTGCGGCGGCAAGCGGTGTCCAGCCGGCTTCATTCTTCGCCTCAAAAGCGGCGCCGCGCTCCAGCAGCAATTCGACGGCTTTTGTCTGGCCGCTGGCGGCTGCCAGATGCAGGGGAGATGCCCCCCAGGTGTCCCTTTGCTTGATATCAGCGCCGCGACCGATCAGCAGCGTCATCAGCGGAAGGTCGCCTTTTGCGGCAGCCCGGTGCAGCATCGTCCTTCCGCTGTCCACGCTGGTTGTAAGAGGGAATATCGACGCATCATCGTTATACTTGTCAAACAGGCGCGCCAGTTCCTTAATCTGTCCCCGCTCTGCCGCAGCCACGATAAGGTTGATGTCCGTATTCAGGATGCCCTTCGGCCTCGGCTTCTCCACGCCATGGAGGGCCCTTTTCAGCGTGTTGAATATCGACTTGATCGTCCGCATCGCTTTTTTGCCGTACAAAAACCATAAATTTCAAAGACCCTAGCAAATTTAAAATATTATGTCAAAGTATAATTCTCCAGAATACACCGGGTATATCTTTGTTTTCTTTATTCCTTTTAAAGCGGTTATCTTCCGGACAGGAGAATACCGCATGACGCTGGATGACATTATCGCGAAGCGCGTGAGCCGCCGCACCCTGCTTCGGGGAGCAGCCGCAGGCGCGCTGGCCGTATCGCTGAAGGGAAGAGCCGCCTTCGCACGGCAGGACAGCGCCTCCACCCTCGCCTTTTCTGAAATCGAGCACGGGATTGACGATAATCATCACATTGCCCGCGGATATTCGGCACAGGTTCTTCTGCGCTGGGGCGATCCCATCGTCAAGGATGCGCCCGCCTTTGACCCGGCCAAGCAGACGGCCTCCGCGCAAGAACGGCAATTCGGCTACAACTGCGACTTCATCGCTTTTATGCCGCTGCCCCTTGGTTCCGGAGCATCGGATCATGGACTGCTCTGCGTCAATCACGAATACACCGACATGGCGCTGATGTTCCCGGAGCAGCGCTATACGCAGGAACTGGCCGCAATCGAGATGGCGGCGCATGGCCACAGCGTTGTCGAAATCAAAAAGGCCGGCGGCAAATGGACCCCCGTTACGGCCGGAAAATGTAACCGCCGCATCACGGCCGACACGAGAATAAGAATTTCCGGCCCCGCCGCGGGACATGAACGCCTGAAAACCAAAGCAGACCCCTCCGGCCGGGAAGTCCGCGGCACCATCGCAAACTGCGCGGGCGGAACGACGCCCTGGGGCACGGTCCTGTCCGGGGAGGAAAACACGCCGTTTTATTTTGGCGGCCAAAAACTACCGGCGCGCGAGACGGCAAACTACAAGCGCCTCGGCACCGGGGACGACCTGAAGTTCGGCTGGCTGAAATATCACGACCGCTTCAATATCGATAAGGAGCCGCTGGAATCCAACCGCTTCGGCTGGGTCGTGGAGATCGATCCCTACGATCCCCGGTCGACGCCCGTCAAGCGCACGGCGCTCGGCCGGTTCCGGCACGAAGGCGCCGCGACTGTCGTCAACAAGGACGGCCGCGTCGTGGTCTACATGGGCGACGACGGAATATTCGAATTCATCTACAAGTTCGTGACGGCGACGAACTTCGATCCTGTCAGGCGTGCGGCGAATATGAACCTGCTGGATGACGGCACGCTCTATGCCGCCAGATTTCTCGACGACGGCAGACTGCAATGGCTGCCGCTCGTGCACGGGGAAGGCGAGCTCACTGCCGCCAACGGCTTCCATGACCAGGGAGACGTCGTCATAGAAGCAAGGCGCGCCGCAAGCCTTGCCGGCGCAACACCCATGGACAGGCCCGAGGACGTGGAGCCGGACCCGGTAACCGGACGCGTATATGCAGCGCTGACCAATAATGCGGCGCGCTCCTTTATAAATACTGACGCCGCCAACCCGCGCAGCAGCAATTCGGGCGGGCATATCATCGAGATGATTCCGCCCGGCGGCGCCGGCAGGGATGCCGACCATGCTGCCTTGGACTTCACGTGGGATTTCTTCATCATCGCCGGCGATCCGGATGAAGACAGGACGCTCTACGGCAAAAGCCTGTCGCGCAACGGCTGGTTCGCCTGCCCGGATAATGTCGCATTCGACGCCAAAGGCCGGATCTGGATCGCAACCGACCAGGGCGGCTGGCAGTCGTCGTTCAAGACAGGCGACGGGCTCTATGCCGCCGACGTGTCCGGCGACGGCCGCGCCGTGACAAAATTCTTTTACCGCGTTCCCGTCGGCGCCGAATTATGCGGCCCCTGCTTCACGCCTGACAGCAAAACGCTTTTTGTCGCCGTGCAGCACCCCGGCGAAGGCTCTGACTTCGCGTCGCCTGCCACCCGCTGGCCGGATTTCAGGGAAAACCTCCCTCCGCGTCCCTCCGTGGTCGCGATAACGAAGAATGATGGCGGCGATATCGGCTCCTGATTCTCGAACTACCTTTTTATTAACAAATCACACATAAAAATATCTTGTCCGATCAATGGGATGCAGAGAAATTAACTTACCTTTAACATAATGTTAGGAATTTTTGGATAACATATTAACAATAACTTTCCAAACAGGAAGCGGCTTAAAGGTATGGCAACTAAAAAGGGCGGCAAAGGCAAAGATGTCCCAACCAGCGGCGATATTACGCTGATCGACGAAACAGCATCGCAGTTCGTCGCTCCTTCCAATCCTGAATCGTCATTCAGCATTTTGACCGAGGAGGAAGCCGAAAGAAAAGGCGATTTCACGGCGCTACTCCGTATCAGGCTTGCCAATGCCGCGCGCGAAATCAACGAACATATGGACGTGAACGGCGACGGCGTTGTCGCAGGCTCGCTCTCGCCGGGTGAAGGCCACGACTCTGTTCTCTTTGCCCGGGATGAATACGGCGGCTGTTACGCCAAAGACGGTTATTACCACGACAAATTTGGCGGGTATTATGATGGCATTGGTTATACTGCAAAAGACGGATCATATACGAGCATTGGCGGCGAGCACTGGGATGCCAAGACCGGAAAAGTGACCAATGCCGACGGAACCGAGAGGCGCCAGACGTCTGACGTCGTCGCGGAAGCGGCGAAAAAAGATCCGAAGATCGGGAGAGACCAGGTCAAAGCCGATACGCAGATCGCAGAAAGCCGGGAGGAAGCCGAGAGAAAGAGGAAGAAAGCGCCTTCGCAGAAACGCGGGGTCGATACAAAAGGCGCGAGCCAATCGGCCGGCGGCGGTCTCCGCAGCGGCGTGACGATTACGGCCGACGACCAGGAGAAGAGTGACATCATCCTGCAACGCCGTATTGAACGGCATGAGGATACAAGCAAGCCGATCACAGCCGCCGATATAAAATACGCAGCCGAGCAACAGGCACGGCGTAAACGCGGCGTCGAACACCGGCGCGGGGCATTGAGCGAATTTATCGCTGCCCAGAGCACCGCTCCGGTGACGTCCGCCGAGTTGAAACAGGCGAATGAGGCGTTTTCGCAACGCGGCGACAACTACAGAAAAACGACATTCAAGGCCGTATCCAAGGAAGAAGCTCAAGCAGCACTCGGCCGTATCCACGTGCCGGTGAAAGAAGGCGCCCATGTCCACTCGTCTGCTGATCATGGAGGGGCAGCTGACCATGACCATGATGACCATAGTTCGACGGCAGCAGCCAAAGCGGTCAGTGAAACAAAACCCAAGGATCAGAAAGACAACGCGGCGACGACACCCGGCGGCAACTGGTATGCGGACTCCAAGGGCGGCTACTGGGATGAATACGGCGGTTACTACGACAAGGACGGCGGATATTGGGAAGTCGATGGCGGATATTGGGACAAATATAATGTCTATACCGACGTCAACGGCGGTCGTACATGGCCGGACAAATCATATCTCGACCCTAACTTCAATTACGTTGACAAGGACGGCTGCTACTGGACGGACGATGGCACGAAGATCAAGCCGCCCGCCGGAATGGATTTCAAAAAGCAGATGCAGGAGGCTGCCGCGAAACATGAGCAGTGGCATCTTCCCGAAGAATTAAAGTCGCTGATAACATCAAAAGTCCCGGCTCCGGATCTGAACCTGAAATCAACGGCGCCGATTACCCCGGATATCGCCTCATCGCTCACGCCGATAAAGCTCACGGACCCGAAAGCCGGTGACGCTCCGAAAGCGGAGCCTGTTACCCCGGTCCTGTCACCCATCAAGATCGATGCGGCGCCGCTTAGGCTGGAACCCGTTAAGTTCAGCCCAAGCCTGGACCTGCCGCCGCTCAAGCTCAATACAAACGTCGGCGCATCCACGACGACGTCAGGCACGAGCTTTTCGCTGCTTGATGCCAAGCAAAACAGTACGCCTGCCAGCACCGACAACAACTTCAATGTTGACCAGAGTCACTTCCAGATGTGCACGGCGCAGAGCAGCCCGAAGAATGACTTCTCCAGCTTCTTCAACAACTATCACGACTTCTTGTCATCCGCGAAGCCGGAGACAAAGTTCTACGACCTGTCCAATATTACGTGGTCTCCTTCAATCGACGCGAAAACCCAACTCGCGGTGCTGACAACGCCGGCTGACAACAAGACAGCTGTGCCGCCGCCGAAACTGGCTTAGCCCCAAGGTTTTGACTTATGCGAAATGAACTGTCGCTGTCTCTTTCATTTTCCTGATTTCGCCGCTATTCTCGAATCATGGCGTTCAAAACCAAGTTTTCCAATCTGGGGCATCCCAACAAAATATGGGTGGTTTCCGCAATTCATGGGGAGATCGAACGCCTGACCTCCGTTCATCAGGCGATTTATGACCGGTTCCGCCCCGGCGACCGCCTGATTTATACAGGCAATTACCTGGGCGGCAGTGCGGCAAAGCCGCTTCAGACCCTCGACGAAATCCTGTACTTCCGCCGCACGCTCATGGCAAAGCCGGGACTACAGGCGGATGACATCGTTTATCTGCGCGGCATCCAGGAAGAATTGTGGGGCAAGCTGCTGCAGATACAGTTTGCGCCAAATCCCAGCCAGGTCATCGACTGGATGACGCAGCGGCACCCGGACATCGACAGCATTCTGCAGGCCTATGGGACCTCGCTTGCCGAACTGGCGCGCATTGCGCGGGAGGGCATCCTCAATCTCACCCGCTGGTCCATCACCCTGAAAAACCGCGTCCGAACCGAGGCCGGCCATGAAAAATTTTTCACGGTCCTGCGCCTGGCCGCCTTTACGGAGCACAAGCATAGCAACGACAATAATCTGCTGTTCGTGCATGCCGGTCTGGACCCCGAAAAACCGCTGGCGGCCCAGAACGACCAGTTCTGGTGGTCATTCCGCGGATTTAACCAGATCGGAACCCCCTACTCCCCTTTCCGCTCGGTCATTCGCGGACACGACCCGGAGGGCCAGGGGCTGCATATCGGACCATCCTATATCAGCCTGGACGGGGGATGCGGCCACGGCGGCCAGCTGCTGTGCGCCCAGTTGTCGAATGTGGGCGAAGTTCTCGACATCATTGCCGCCTGAAACGGTTCCAATTAATTTTCTGCAAGGTGCTGGAATTTGGGCGTTTACGCCATATATGGTTAATTCTCAGCCACTTAATGTACTGTAACTATTGAATTAAACAAAACGGACATCCAGTTGGGTGATGCAGGCGTATAAGAAATACAATGTTAATGATTTGAGCTTATGCTCTAACCCCGACGCCCAAAAACGAACAAAAAACCCGGCAAGAGAAAGTAAGGTATCCTATGGCTTACCTGGATGATCCCACCACGCAACAAGCGAACCTGCGCTATATCCGGCAGGCCATGGACGAGCCCCTGCTTGAGCGCGGGCATGAACTCGATCTGGCCCGCCGCTGGAAGGAAAAGCAGGACGAAAAAGCTCTGCATGAGCTCATCCGCTCCTACACGCGCCTGGTTGTCGCCATTGCGGCGAAGTTCCGCAACTACGGGCTGCCGATGGGCGACCTTATCCAGGAAGGCAATATCGGCCTCATGGAAGCCGCCGCGCGCTTCGACCCGTCGCTCGAAAACCGTTTCTCCACCTATGCATCGTGGTGGGTGAAGGCCCAGATCCAGGACTATGTGCTGCGCAACTGGTCCATCGTGCGCACCGGAACGACCGCAGCCCAAAAAGCGCTTTTCTTCAACCTGCGCCGACTGCGCGCGCGTATCGACGGCCAGTCCGCCCGCGATTATCTGGACAACGACGCCGTGACATCCATCGCCAAGGAACTCGGGGTGCAGAAGAAGGAAGTCATGGAGATGGAAGCTCGCATGAACGGCGGCGACCAGTCTCTGAACAGTCCCATCGGCCAGGAAGGCGAGAACGAATGGCAGGACCTGCTGCCCGATCAAACGCCCAACCCGGAAGACATCGTTATCGGGATGAAGGACGGAGCGACCCGTTCCAAGTGGCTGAACGACGCCCTGGGCGAACTGAGCCCGCGCGAACGCACCATAATTCAGGAGCGCCGCATGGGTGACGAAGTGGTCACGCTGGAGGATTTAGGAAAACAACTTGGCATCAGTAAGGAGCGCGTGCGCCAGCTGGAGCAGCGCGCCATGGACAAACTGAAGGCGGCTATTCTGGTGAAGGCCAAGGACGCCGGACTTGACCGCGCGGCGCTGTTCTACGATAGATAGGCGGATGCCTGGGGAATTGTAAAGCCCCGCTGCCTGTGCTACTTTTGGGAGCATGATCTTTTGGGGGTATGAGAATGCGCGTCTTATATTCTTGCCTTTTGGTTGTCGGCTTCCTGTTTGCGCTGTCCGGCCCCGCCGTCGGCGCGAACGTCACGCCGCCTTACGTTCCCGTCAAGACCGTTCCCACTGACATGGAGCTGATTGACGTCGGCGTCGTCAAGGATGTGCTGAAATCCAATTCCATCCAACTGCAGAATGGCAGCGTCTTCGTCCTGGATGGCATCCGCACCCCCGTGATTTATGAGAAGATGGCCCGCGATTACGTAACAGAGCTGGTCAAGGGCAAGACGGTAGGGCTGTACGTCAACAAGACCATGTGGCAGGAATACCTTGCTGACGATCACGGCAAC
>SCTB01000197.1 GCA_004297545.1 Alphaproteobacteria bacterium | reverse complement strand
CCGGTGCCGAGCCCGTGCCGCCACCGGTCAGACTGATGTTCGCCACGCCGGCGGCTCCCGTGGTCTTTGCCATCAGCTTGCCATTCGCATCGCCTGTCAATGCACCAGAGCCCGTGATCGAACCGGTTGATTGAAGCTGGATCGCGCCATCGTTCGCTCCCGCTCCCGCTCTTGAGACATCGATCGCTGCATTCACGGCGATCGCGCCGCTGTCGTTGATCACCGTGACCACGCCGCCGACACCGCCATTGCCGCCCGTGGCCGTGATCGCCTTGCCCAGCGTAATCGCACCCACCGCCGCATTGCTGTGGTGGATCAGCACTTCGCCACCCGCTCCCGTGGTGTTTCCTGTCGTTGTAATCGTGCCGCTGCCCGACAGCGTGATCGCGCCGCCCGCCTCCAGAATCACCGCCCCGCCCACGGTGTTGAGCGCTGTCGGCGTGGTGGCGATGGCCTGGTCGATGGTGAGCAGGCCGCCGGCCGTGACATTGACCACGCCCGTGGCATCGCCCAGGGTGCTGATGCCCGTCACCGCGGCCAGGTTCTGCAAGGCGCCGCCGCCACCGCCGACCGCGGCGACGCTGCCGACCGTGACGGCGTCGGCGTCGGTGTATTTGAAGAACTTGCCGGCGCCGGTAATGCTGGCGGCAATGGTGGCCAGGGTGTTGGCGTTGTTGAGCGTGACGTCGCTGTCGCTCAGCACCTTGAGGCTGTCGCCGGCCAGCGTGGTGCCACCGGTCTGGGTGATCGTGCCGCCCAGGCTCTTGAGTTGAATCGTGCCGCCGGCCCCGGCGGTGCCGCCACCGGCCGCGCCGCCGGCGCTGCTGAGGTTGTGCAGGACGATGGCGCCGCTGTCGTTCCTCAGCGTGATGCGCCCGCCGGCGCCGCCCGTGTCGGCGGCTTCGACCGAGGCGCCGCCGTTGGCGGTGAGCGCCGCGCCCAGCGTGATGGCGCCGGCGCCGGTGCTGTGGATCAGGATCTCGCCGCCGGCCCCCGCCGTGTCGCCGCCGCCGACGGTGCTGGCGGAACCGGTGCTGGTCAGGGTCCCCGTGGCGCTGGTGGTGATCGCGCCGCTGCTGGAGAGCGTGATGGCGCCGCCTACGGTGTTGAGCGCTGTCGGCGTGGTGGCGATGGCCTGGTCGATG
>SCTB01000151.1 GCA_004297545.1 Alphaproteobacteria bacterium | reverse complement strand
CGCCTGCGCAGGCTCCGTGATCATGCCGACGGCCGCCGTCGCGATGCCCGCCTTTTCCCGGATTTCCCTCGCGAAAGGCACCTGGAATCCCGGCGCGAAGGGCACTTTCGCGTCCGGCGTGACGAAACCCGAAGAACAGTCGATGAAATCCACGCCTTCTTTTTTCAACAGGGCCGACAGCCGCGTCGTATCGGCGATCGTCAGGCCTCCCTCGGCCCAGTCGGTGCAGGACAGGCGCGTGCCGACCACAACTTCCTTCGGCACTTCCGCGCGAATACGGCGGGCGACCTCGAGAAGCAGGCGGAAGCGATTTTCCTCCGTGCCGCCGTAGTCGTCGTTGCGCTTGTTGCTCAGGGGCGACAGGAATTCATGCAGCAGGTATCCATGCGCTCCATGAATCTCGATAAGCTGGAATCCCGCCGTCACCGCGCGGCGCGCGCCGGCCACGAAGGCATCGCGGACGCGTTCGATGTCCGCCAAGGTCATTTCCTGCGGCGGCGCGTGTTCCGGCATAAAAGGAAGAGGCGAAGGCGCGACGGGCGCCCATCCGCCCTGATCCGGAGCCAAACGCTTACCGCCTTCCCAGGGCCGCTGCATGCTGGCCTTGCGCCCCGCGTGCGCGATCTGGATGCCGATCGCGGCCCCCTGCCCCCGGACAAAATCCGTAATGCGTTTTAAGGGCTCCATATGAGCATCGCTCCAGATGCCGTTGCAGCCCGGCGTGATGCGGCCTTCCGGCAGCACATCCGTCATTTCCATGATGACCAGCCCGGCCCCGCCGGCCGCGCGCGAGCCCAGGTGCACGAGATGCCAGTCCGACGCGAAGCCGCCGTTCGACGAATACTGGCACATCGGAGACACGCCGATGCGGTTGCGCAGCGTCAGGCTGCGCAGGGCGATAGGGGAAAAAAGCGGCACGGACCCTGTCATGATTTCTCTGGACCTTTGATGTTCTGCAGCCAGTCTTCGGCGGACTTCGGCGACCGCAGACGGATATAGGAGATATTAGGCGAATTTCCACCGGCGGAAAAGATGGCGCCATATTCACGCCGCCGTTTGCGGTAACTCGTGAACAGCCATACCATGATGCTGTCTTTCGAAAAGAACTGCTTCCAGCTTTCGACATTGCCGTTGCAGATCGGGTCCCTGTCGATCGCGCGCATGACGGAACGCCGCAGCAGCCGCCAGAAAACCAATGGAAACGGGTAGTCCAGCCAGATAAAGGCATCCGCCTTCGGCCAGATGGCGCTGCGGACCTTGGAATAATTACCCATGATCACCCATTCCGGCCGCGCCGCCGCTTCGCCGGCCAGGGCATAGAACTCTTCCGTCGGGCGCTGCACCCAGCCGGGAAGCCAGTTGAGTTCGTCAAGGTCGGTCGAGGGGCATCCCAGCCTGTTGGCGAGCTTCCGGCCGAATGTCGTCTTCCCCGATCCGGTTACTCCCAGGATAACAATGCGTTTCATGGCGGGCAGTATAGCCTTTTCATTATCCGGAAAAAAGCCTAGCATGTGCTTCAGGAAAGATTCTGCATGTCGCTGAAAAATATGCCAAAAGGCGTTATTGCGCTGGGCTTCGTCAGCCTGTTCATGGACGTCTCGTCGGAGATGATCCACAGCCTTTTGCCGCTGTTCATGCTCAAGACGCTGGGCGTGACGGCGCTGACGGTCGGCATCATCGAAGGCATCGCGGAATCCACCGCGGCGATCGTGAAAATATTTTCGGGGGCCATCAGCGACTGGATCGGCAAACGCAAGCCGCTGCTTCTGCTGGGCTACGGACTCTCCACGCTGACCAAGCCGCTGTTTCCGGTCGCGGACAGCGTCGCAACCGTGCTGTTCGCGCGTTTTGCCGACCGCGTGGGCAAGGGCATCCGCGTGGCGCCGCGCGACGCCTTTGTCGCCGATGTCACGCCGGAAAAGCAGCGCGGCGCCGCCTATGGCCTGCGCCAGACGATGGATACGGTCGGCGCCTTCACAGGCCCCGCGCTTGCCATCGTCATCATGCTGGCGACTGCCGGCAGCTTCAAAACCGTCTTCGCCATCGCGATTATTCCGGCGGTGATTGTGATGCTGATCATTCTCTTTGCCATCAAGGAGCCCGCGCGGCATCATGCCGACAAAAAGCCCTTCCCCCTGAAGCCCGCCCAGCTGAAACTTCTGCCGGCGGCCTTCTGGTGGATATCCATCTTCAGCGCCGCACTCACGCTGGCGCGCTTTTCGGAAGCGTTTCTTATCCTGCGCGGCGATACGGTCAATCTTGATCCCGCCTATGCGCCGGCCATCCTGATCGTCATGAACATCGTGTATGCAGCCGCGTCCTGGCCCGCGGGCATCCTGTCGGACAAGATCGGAAAAAGGGGGCTGCTGGTTGCGGGCATTGCGACATTAATCGCCGCCGATATCGTCCTTGCGATGACCGGCAACCTGTACATGCTGTTTTTCGGCTGCGCGCTCTGGGGCCTGCATATGGGGCTGACTCAGGGGATACTGACAGCCTTTATTGCCGACCAGGCGCCGGCGCACCTTCGCGGCACGGCTTTTGGCATGTACAACCTGCTCAGCGGCGTCGCCCTGCTGCTGGCCAGCATTATCGCCGGCTGGCTATGGAAGACGCATGGCCCCGGCGCGACGTTTGAGGCAAGCGCGCTGCTTTCGGCCGCTTCTCTGGCCGGCTTTCTTGTGCTGCAACCCCGGCTGAGGAGCAAAACCGCATGACGCCGGAAACCGCGCAGTTTTGGGAAACGTCCAGCTATATCGTGACCGTCTTCGGCTTTCCCTTCGCCATTTTCATGTTCGCGCTCGAGAATTACAAGGAACGCCAGCTGGAAAACGAGGAGCTATACCAGAAACTGGCAGAGGAATACGCGAAATTCGCGAATCTCCTCATCCAGAACGCCGATCTGCAGCTGATGACGGGCAGCATTGCCGACAGCGCCCTGTCGCCCGAGCAGCGGGAGCGCAAGAAGATTATTTTCGATATGCTGGTCGCTCTGTTCGAGCGCGCTTACATCCTTGTTTATGAGGAAAATATGGACCGCCAGACGAAGCGCCTCTGGGCGACCTGGGAGGACTATATCCTGTTCTGGTGCAAGCGCGACGATTTCAAAAAAGCGCTGCCCGAGCTGCTGGTTGGCGAAGATCCCGATTTCACCGGGTATATCAGAAAGATAGCGGGAACAAGCTAGGCGAATGGAACCTTTTGCCGCAGTACCGCGTTATGACCGGCGCCATTTCGGCGTTATAATGAAGGAAGGGGAGATCGTTTCATGACAGTTCTTTATACAGCCCATGCCACGGTCACCGGCGGTCGCGACGGCCGCGGCGAAACCGATGACAAGAAGCTTTCCGTCTCGCTGACCAAGCCGGGCGCCGGATCAACCGGCACCAACCCCGAACAGTTGTTTGCGGTCGCCTATGCGGCGTGCTTTGGCGGCGCCGTCTCCTTTGTTGCGGGCCAGAAAAAGCTGGAAACGGGTGCCTTAAGCATCCATTCCGATGTTTCCCTGAATCAGAACGAGAGCGGATTCTTCCTGCAGGCCTCCCTGAATATCCTGCTGCCCCTGCTGGACAAGAAGGAAGCCGCCGACCTAGTGCGGGACGCGGATAAAATCTGCCCTTATTCGAAGGCTATCCGCGGAAATGTGAAAGTCGCCCTTTCCGCAAACGGCGATCCGGTAGGATAAAAAAAATGAAAAACATTTTTGTCGTCTGCGCATTTCTTTTTGCCTTTGCCGCGCCCGCGCTTGCAGCCGACGGCAAGGGCCTTGCGATGACCAAGCCCGCCGAGGTCGGCGATTATATCCAGGCGGATGCGCCCTATGGCCAGGGCACCCTTCGCAAGCTGTTCATGAAAGTTTATGAAACCTCGCTGTGGACGGATGCAAAAACATGGTCGATGAAAGAGCCTTTTGCGCTTTGCATCCGGTACAATATGAACTTCAAGGACAAGGATCTCGTCAAGCGCACCTTCGAGGAAATGGGACGCTCCGGCCTCGTAACGCAGGCAGACCGCGAAACCTTCGGCCCCCAACTGACGGCCCTGTTCCATGACGTGCATCCGGGCGATGTCATCACGGCAGTGTTTCTGCCCGGCCGCGGCGCCGTCTTCTATTACAACGGCAAGCCGCGCGGCAAGCTGGAGGACATCGCCTTTGCGAAACGCTTCTTCAATATCTGGCTGGGTCCCGACACCTCGGAACCGGACCTGCGCGACAGGCTGCTGGCGCTGAAGTAATTACTGCATGAACCAGCCGTGACTGACGACCAGCGACTGGCCCGTCAGCGCATTGGTTTCAAAGGCCGCAAAGAACAGCGCCACTTCCGCCACATCCTCGACCGTCGTGAATTCGCCATCCACGGTTTCTTTCAGCATGACTTTCTTGATAATGTCCTGCTCTGACATGCCGAGCGCCTTGGCCTGCTCCGGGATCTGCTTGTCAACCAGCGGCGTGCGCACGAAGCCAGGGCATATGACGTTGCAGCGCACGTTATGCTCCGCACCCTCTTTAGCCACGACCTTGGCAAGACCCTCGAGGCCATGCTTGGCCGCGACATAAGGGGCTTTCAGCTTGGAGGCTTCTTTCGAGTGGACGGAGCCCATATAGATGATGCTGCCGCCCTTTTGCTTGTACATATACTTCAGGCAGGCACGAGTCGTCAGAAACGCCCCGTCGAGGTGGATGGCGAGCATCTGCTTCCATTTGCCGAAATCGAACTGGTCGATGGGAGCAACCGTCTGGATGCCCGCGTTGCTGACGAGAATGTCAATCGAGCCGAATTTCTGCGCGACCGCGTCGATGCCCTTGTTCACCTGGTCTTCGTTGGCGACGTCCATCGCGACCCCCACGGCGAGCTTGCCGGAGTTGTCGAGCTCTTTCACCGCGGCGTTCGCGGCGTCGAGGTTAAGGTCGGCGATCGCCACCTTTGCCCCTTCACGCAGGTAGGTGCGGGCGATTTCCTTGCCGATGCCGCTCGCGGCCCCGGTGACGACGGCGACTTTGTTTTGCAGGCGCATTATTGGTTCTCCTTTACAGGTGTCGATATAAAATTTATTCCCCGGCCAGATCGTAGACCATGATGCCTTCGGGGCATGTAGGGCGCGCGAGCACTTCCTTGTGCCGGAGCGAGCGCACGGTGTCGTTGTAGCCGGCTCTCCAGTTCTCCTCCATGCTCAGGCGCGAAAATTCATAGTCCTTGGTGTATTCCCCGTCGTGGCGCGAGCGGTAGATAAGATGCACGATGTTATAGACATTGAAGTCGGACGCGCCGTACAGCAGCTGCGCTTCGTCGGTCTTTTTCAGATCTTCCGGCATTTTTTCATAGAGGGAGGCGAAAGCATGCCGCAATTGCTGCTCGCGCCGGAACTTGTCGGTCACCGCGCGGGTGCGGCTTGAATACTGGATTTCCTTTTGCCGCGTCATGACGCCCGCCACGTTTTTCGGGATTTCGCCGCGCGCGCTCCAGAGGTCGACCTGAAAGACAAGCGTGTCCTGGGTGGCGTCGTCCATGACCCATTGCAGCGGGGTGTTGGAGATGAGCCCGCCGTCCCAATAATGCTGTCCGTCGATCTCCACCGCGGGAAGCGCCGGCGGCAGGGCGCCGCTGGCCATGATGTGCTGCGGGCCGATTTTGTCGGCCGTCGTGTCGAATATGGTGTAATTGCCGCTGCGCACGTTCACGGCGCTCGTGGTATAGCGGATGCCGTTCGTATTGAGAATGCCGAAGTCGATAAAGCGCTCCAGCGTGCGGCGGAAGCCGGCGGTATCGTAATAGCTTGTCGATGACGGGCTGCCGGGAGGGGAGAACCACGGCGGCACGAGGTGCGGCGTAAAGAAGCCGGGAACGCCGCTCATGAGGGATGTCGCAGCGCTCATCTGGTTCCAGTAGCTTCGCACCGCTTCGCCGCCCTGTGCGATGAAGGGGGCAAGGGCGCCGAAATCATTCCACAGCGGATTCGACGTCAGGTGCTCCCAGAAGCCGCGCAGCTTCGGCACCCGATCTTCGGGCCTGTTGCCGGAAATTATCGCGCCGTTGATCGCGCCGATGGAAATGCCCCCGATCCAGTTCGGCGCGATGTCCGCCTCCGCCAGCGCTTCATAGACGCCGGCCTGGTAGGCGCCGAGCGCGCCGCCGCCCTGCAGCAGCAGGGCGATTGATTCGAATTCGC
>SCTB01000150.1 GCA_004297545.1 Alphaproteobacteria bacterium | reverse complement strand
CTGCTTTGCTGGCGGCCATTGATTCGACTCTACCAACTCAGCGGCTGATAGGTGTTAACATCGTTCTGAGTATAAGTTAACCCATTATAAACAAAAGGAAGTTAATTTCCCATAATTATAATAAACCGATTAGCGGGGCTTCAGTTTCGGCACTTTCGGGTTGCCGGCCGCGCGTTCCGGCGCCCAGACGGAGACATCCGCGCCCGGCGAGGCGGCGCGCGCTGCGGCTTCCAGCATGTCGCCGGAGAGTTTCGCGTAGTCTGATTTTTCGCGCAGCTTCTGGCGGTCCCAGTCTTGGGGCAGCAGGCTCAGTTCCATACCGGGCGTCCAGATGCGGTCATTGGTCATGGTGTTCAGGTGATGTGGCGCGTAGAGGCCGGGCACCGGAAGCCCGAGGCCATCCAGCAGCGTGCGCTGCACGCTGTTGCTGTTGTGGTCGAGCAGTTCATAGCTGTCGCTTTTGCGGTTGATGGCTTCGGTCAGGTTCAGCGCATCCAGGTACATCTTCAGCACGTCGTCCTTCGAGCCGTAATAAAGATCGACGTAAGACATTGGCTCCTTGCCGAAAACTTTCCTGTTGTGGTCCTGGTTGACGCCGAAAGCCTTTAGAACATAGTCTCCTGAGGCATAACGCGTATAGGCATCCGTGTCTTTGAAATTGAGCACGGCGTAGGTGAAGCGCACATTGTCCATCGCGATGCCCTGGATCTGGTAGACATCGTTGCCGGAAGGATTGGCTTTCGAGATTTCCCTGTACGGCGCGAATTCGAGGAAGGTATGATGCCCGCCGTTCGCCATCTCCCACGACCCGATGCGCACGCGCCAGACTTCATCCACGCCCGTGGGGATTACGGCGGAGGGAACCCGGTATTCGCGTATCGCGGGTTTTTTGTCGGAAGCGACGGCGGCGCTTTGATTGAACACAGGACGCAACTGGCCCGGCTGCGGGTCAAATCCCGCTTCCGTCCCCTTGAACACTCCAAAAGCCAAAGTCGCAGCGAGCGCAAGCTTCGCCATACGGCGCGCCATCGGTCTTTCCCACAATCATTTTTGATGGGGGGACTATACCGGCGGTAATAGTTTTGGCAATAGGCGACGTTAGCCTGGTTTTTTCATAAATTTACCGAAGGCCCATCATCATGAGGCCGACGACCAGCCCCACCAAAATCGAAACGATGGCGACCACGGCGGTAAAGGTTCCGGCCTTGTCGGCGGGCACGGTCGTCAGCTTCGGAACGCCGAGATAGAAAATATAAATGGAATACAGGCCAAGCAGGCCGAGTATTTTGAAGACGGAAGGCAGCAGCATGAAGACGCCGGACATCCAGCTCGCCGTCATCGAATAGATGGCAAGCTTGAAGGCGCTGATCCTGTCTGTCTTTCCGCCGAAGTGAGGCGCCAGGAACTCGACGGCCATCCCGCAGATGCCGACACCGATGAAAGCCATGATATAGCCGACAACAAGCTGCTCGAGCGCGATGCCGAAGCTCGGGCGCACGGTATACCCGCCCGCCGAAAAACCGAAAATCATGCTTCCCAGGAAGCCGCACAGCGCGGGTATCGCCGCCAGGATGGCGACGTAGCGCGTGAATAAATCCGGCAGAAGGGGTTTTTCTCCACTGATTTTGTCCCACTCCGCGGCGGGCTTCATCAGGATGTTTTTCACGCGGTCTGCAAGAGCGGCGATATCTACGCCTGCGATGGCTGTCATATGTATCAACTCCCCTTCTAAAGTCGTTGATAAATCATAGCACCGGGGCGCAGCGGGAGATACGCTTCATTATTTGCCGTAAGCTCCTGCCGCTTTGATATTGAAGCATTTTTACGCGGCTGTTTTTGTGCGTCCAAAACCTTTCAGAATTCACTGGCAAAGCCTGATTGGAACCTTATATAATCCGCTTATCCAACTGCCTCTCTCCTGATTCACAGGTGTATCGCTAAATGTGCGGAATTATTGGCATTATCGGCCCTGAATCTGTCGGGAGTCGAGGAGCGTCCTGTGCCGCGGCCTATGAGGCCTACAAAGGGCTCCTCGCGCTGCAGCACCGCGGGCAGGATGCCGCCGGAATTCTGACCTATGATTCAGCGACACGCATGTTCGCTATGGAAAAAGATCTGGGCCTTGTCGCCAGTGTCTTCAGCAAGGAAAAAATCGAAAAACTGAACGGCTTCATGGCCATAGGTCATACGCGCTATGCGACGGCAGGCAGCGATGGCCGCCGCGATGTGCAGCCGATGGTGGAGGGCATCCCCTTCGGCATCGGTATGGTGCACAACGGCAATGCGCTGAATTACTACAGCCTGAAGGAAGAGCTTTCCGAACATTTCCACCACCAGCTGCTGACGGCGAATGATCTCGAAGTGCTGATCCACTACTGGGGTCACTTCCTCATGAACGGGCAGGCGCTGCCGACGGAGAAGACGTTTTCTTTCGAGAATATCAAGCAGGCGGCGGCCAAGATGTTTGAAACCGTCATTGGTGGCTATGCCGTGCTGGGGCTGATCGCGGGGCAGGGGCTTGTCGCCTTCCGCGATCCCAAGGGCATCCGTCCCATGGCGCTGGGTGTGCGCGAGGAAAACGGCATCAAGACCTGGTGCATCGCCTCCGAAACCATCGCGATGACCTACCTCGGCTATCAGTACCTGCGCGATGTCGAGCCGGGCGAGGTCATTTTCATCGACACCAAGGGCAACTTCCAGAGCGCTGTCGTGAAAAAAGACCCCGAGCGCGCGCATTGCATGTTCGAATGGGTTTATTTCTCCGGCGCCGAAAGCGCGATCGACCATCAGCCCGTCTATGGCGTGCGCCTGAAATTCGGCGAGCGCCTGGGCCTGAAAGCTTCCGCTGCCATCAGGTCCGGAGAAATCGCGCCCGATGTCGTGATGCCGGTGCCCGATACCAGCCGCACGGCCGCCATCTCCGTCGCCGATGCGCTGAAGCTTCCCTACCGCGAGGGGCTTATCAAGAACCGCTATGTGGCGCGCAGCTTTATCCTGAACAACCAGGACAAGCGCGAGCATGCGGTAGAACTGAAACTCAGCCCCATCGTGGGCGAGATTGCGGGCAAGAGTATTTTCCTCGTCGACGACAGCATCGTGCGCGGCACGACCTCCAAGCGCATTGTGTCGCTGCTGAAAAAATACGGCGCGAAGGAAGTGACGCTGGGCATCACCTGCCCGCCGATCCGCCACCCGTGCTTCTACGGCATCGACTTCCCCGATTCGAAAGACCTTATCGCGCACGACAAGAGCGCGGAGGAACTGGCCGAATTCATCGGCGTCAAAAAGGTGATTTACCTCGACGAAGAGGACATGCGGCAGGCGATCGGCGTCTCCAAGCTCTGCATGGCCTGCGTCAACAAGAAATATCCGACCGCGATCGCCGAGGGCGAGCATTTTTCGAGAGAAAGGCAGAAGGCGAGGGCTGCCGGATAAAGTTTATTGTTACGGGATAAAGGGGGATGACGATGAAGATACTGGCAGTTTTCGGCAGCGCGTCCGACGAGGCGACAGCGGCGCCCCTGTGCGCGGCGCTGAAAAGTGATTTCGACGTCGAATACCAGGTCATCTCCGCCCACCGCGATCTTGAAAAACTCCAGCATAAAATGGCGGAATGGGAAGGCGATGCGGTTGTGGCGGGCGCAGGGCTCGCGGCCGCGCTGCCGGGCGTCGTTGCCGCCATGACCAAGATCCCCGTTTTCGGCGTTCCGGTCGCGGCGCAGTTCGGCGGGTTGGACAGCCTTGCTTCCATCGCGCAGATGCCGCCGGGCGTGCCGGTCATGACCTGCGGGCCAGGCAGGGGCGATGCGATTGTCGCCTTCCTAAAGGCTTACAAAAAGTCCGGCAGTGACAATTTTAGCCGGATCCATTTCGTGATGCGCGACAGGGAATTCCTGTCTCATCCCGATCTGCTGGCCGAGATTGAAAAAGCCCGGGCGGCTGCAAAAGAGAGGGGCGCGGAGGTTGCGCTGTCGGACGCGGAAGCACGCGACGCGTTCAATGTCCATTTCGTGACGGCCTCCGGCGATGTCGCTGACGGCCTCAGGCTGCATGTGCCCTTCATGCCGAAGGCAGAAGCGCAGAAGCCGGAAAATTACCTGTCCGTATTCGAATGGACGAAGAAGGGCGGGTTGTGGCTCGGCGTTAACAATACGCGCAACGCGGTGGCATCGGTCGCGCGTCTTGCGGGGGCCGCAAAAGTTTTACAGGGGGGGGCGGCATGACATTGCCATCAATCATTTACGAAGGTTCCGTCAAGAACGTGCGCGGGGAAGAGGGCCAGTCGCCCTATGTTTTCGAATTCTCGGACCGCTATTCCATTTTCGACTGGGGGCAGATGCCCGATGTCCTGAACGGCAAGGGCGAGTCCCTGGCTTTCATGGCGTGGTTCTTCTTTGATTTTCTCGGCAAGGCTGAAAACTGGCAGCATTGGCAGGCGCCGAAGGAACTGGCGGACGAAGGCGTGCTGCGCGTCCTGCGGGAGAACGGCGTGAAGCACCACGCGCTGGGCCTCGTCGACCACGACGCGAAACCGATGCCGCTGGCGCGGGAATTCCTCTCTCCTGCGCGCTGCCTTGCCGTCGAGCCTGTCGATGTCATCGACCCCGACAGCCGCACCGAAGACGGCAAGCTGGTCTGGGACTACGCGGCTTACCTGAAGCGCCCGGAAAACACGCTGGTGCCGCTCGAGGTCATATTTCGTTTCGGCGTGCCGGACGGAAGCTCCCTCCTGCAGCGCACGGGCAGCGCGGAATACTGCAAGACCCTCGGGCTTTCGAAGGCGCCCAGGACGGGTGACACCTTCGCCATTCCGCTGGTTGAATATTCGACCAAGCTCGAAACCTCCGACCGTTACCTGTCGTATGGCGAGGCTCAAGGCATCGCCGGGCTGACCAACGAGGAATTCCGTGTGTTAGGCGTATTGACGCGTCTCATTGCACTGCGCCTGAAGGATGTTTTCGAAACCATTGGCGTCGAGCTGTGGGACGGAAAGTTCGAATTCGCCTTCGGCAAAAAGGACCGAAACGGCAACCGCGCGCTGATGCTCGTCGATTCCATCGGGCCCGACGAACTGCGCCTGATCAAGGGCGGCGCGCATTTGTCCAAGGAAGCGCTGCGCGGCTTTTACCGCCCGACCGCCTGGTATGCGGGACTGGAAGAAGCCAAGAAACTGGCGCGCGAGCGCGGCGAAAAGGACTGGAAGCGCATCTGCAAGGAAGAGCTTAAGCTGATTCCGCCGATCCTCGCGCCTGCCGTGAAGCAACGCGCGGAGATGGTTTACAAGGGGATCGCCAAGGCGCTGTCGCGCCAGTTCTGCGGCAACGCCCTGTTCCCGGATGCCTGGGAGCTGGACGAGGTGGTAAAAAGCGCCACGGCAAAAAAAGAGAAGGTCGCATGACCGGAAAAACGACATCGGTATTGCTGCTGGGCGGAGGCGGGCGCGAGCATGCGCTGGCCTGGAAGATGGCCCAGTCGCCCGATGTTGCGCGGATATTCGCCCTGCCCGGCAACGACGGCATGGCGGCGTTGGCAAAAGTAACGCTGGTGCCGGGCGATCCGGCGGATGCAGCATTTATGCTGGCTAAGGCACAGGAGCTCAAGCCGGATCTTGTCATGGTCGGTCCCGAAAAGCCGCTGGCGGCCGGCGTTGTCGACGTGCTGGAAAAAGCCGGTTTTGTCGTGCTGGGCCCGGTGAAGGCGGCGGCGCAGCTGGAAAGCTCCAAGATCTTCGCCAAGGAATTCATGTCAGAATTCGGCGTCCCGACCGCGCCCTACCGCGTCTGCAATTCGTATGACGAGGCGCTGGATATCCTGAAACTCTGGCCGGTCGAGAGCAAGGGCGTCGTCATCAAGGCCGACGGTCTGGCCGCGGGCAAGGGCGTGGTGGTCACGCATGACCGCGCCGAAGCCGAAAAGACGCTGCACGATTTCATGATTAATCCGGAATGCCAGGTGAAGTCGGAACGGATACTGCTGGAAGAGAAACTGACGGGGCGCGAGGTTTCCGCCTTTGCCCTGTGTGACGGCAATACGTTCCTGCCCTTAGGCTTTGTTTGCGACTACAAGCGCGTGCGCGACAACGACCAGGGCCCCAATACCGGCGGCATGGGCGGTTATGCCCCGCAGGGCTGGCCGTCAGCCAAGGCGCGGCGCTTTGTGGCGGAAAAGATTTTCGCGCCCGTCATCAAGGGCATGCAGGACCGCGGCACGCCCTATCGCGGCATTCTCTTCGCCGGCCTGATGGTCGAGGGCGACGACGTGAAAGTCATTGAATTCAACACCCGCTTCGGCGACCCGGAAACCCAGATACTGATGCCGCTCATCGACAGCGACATCGTGCCCCTGTTCGCGCAGGCGGCGGCGGGCGAACTGGGGCAGGGAAAAATCGCCCTGAAGGAACAGGCGGCCGTCCATGTCGTGATGGCGTCGGAAGGTTATCCAGAAACCTTCGGCACCGGCATGACGCTCGGCCAGAAGATAGACCTGCCGGAAAACATGCTGAACCACAACGTGAACGACAACGGCTTGCTGTTCGTCATGGGCGCAAAGAAGAAAGACGGGCGCTGGACGAACGAAGGCGGCCGCGTGCTGGGCGTAACGGCGCTCGCCGGCACCATGGAAGAGGCGCGCGACATCGCCTACCGCACCATCAGCGCCATCCGCTTCAAGGGCGCGCACTGGAGGAAAGACATTGGCAAAAACAGCTAACATTATCCGCGCTGCCGTGTTTGCGTCCGGCAACGGCACCAATGCCGAGAATATTCTCGGCCATTGCGAGAAATATACGGGCATACAGGCTGTCGCGATCGTGACCGACCAGCCCTATGCGGGCGTCATCGAGCGCGCCAAGAAATTCGGCACCGCCTGCGAGATCGTGCCGCGCAAGCAGGGCATGGACAAGGTGGCGCATGAGCAGGCCATCCTCGACGTCCTGCAGAAGCACAAGGTGGAATGGATTTTCCTGGCCGGGTATATGCGAATTTTGAGCCCGGAATTTCTGCGCAAATTCCATGACGAAAAGCTGGGCGTCAACCGCGTCGTCAATATTCACCCCTCGCTGTTGCCCGCTTTTCCGGGCGCGGACAGCTACCTGCAGGCCTTCAACGCGGGAGTTAAAATCGCGGGCGTTACGCTGCATTTCGTCGACGATGGCGTCGATACGGGGCCGATCATCCTGCAGCGGGCTTTCGAGCGCGAGGAGGAGGAAAGTTTCGACAATTTCCGCGCGCGCGGCATGAAGCTGGAGTACGAGATTTACGCCGAATTCCTGCGGCACCTTGTTGAAGGTGAAGTTTCGGTCGCGGCCATTCCCGGCACCGACCGCAGGATCGTTTGTCTGGGCAAGGACGGAGAGAAGGGAAAATGGGCGCAGCAGTCAGGATAGAAGTTTCCGCCGAAATTCCCGACCGGCGGCTGGAAAAATGGACCCGCGAGGCGCGCGACTATCTCGATGTGCCGCTGACCGCCATCGAAGAGGCGAAAGTCTATCGCATCGCGCCCACGGCCTCGCCGCGAAACCTTCCCGCCGCGATCAAATCCGTCTTTGGCGATCCCGTGCTGCAGTCCATTTCCTTCGCGGGCACGGAACACGCGCTGACGGGGCCAGAGCCGTCTTTTGTGGCCGAAGTGTCGTATCGCCCCGGCGTAACCGACAACCCGGCGCGTTCGGCGGAAGAGGCGCTTACCCTTTCCGGCTGCCCGGCGGAAGTGGCGAGCGGCAGCATCTATTTTCTTTACGGCTCCGTGAACGAGGCGGGAGCCCGCAAGGTAGGCCGCGAACTTCTGGCGAACGAGTTGATCCAGAAAATCGAAATCTGGACCTATAAGGAGTTCTGCAAGCTCAAGCGCTTCGATGCCGTCAAGCTGCCGAAAGCCGTTTTCAGCCATCCACCGAAAGCGGAGGAAGTTTCGCTGGAGCTGGACGATGCGGGCCTCGAGAAGTTGAGCAAGGACAGGTATCTGGCGCTTACGCTGGCCGAGGTGCGCCATATCCGGGATTATTATCGCGATGAAGACGTGACGACCGGGCGCGTCCGGCAGGGGCTTCCCGCGCAGCCGACCGACGTCGAGATCGAAGTGCTCGCGCAGACCTGGAGCGAGCATTGCAAGCACAAGATTTTCGCCGCGAAGATCGACTATACCGGCCCCGGCGGCAAGCGCGAGCAAATCGACAGCCTTTATAAGACCTATATCAAGCGCGCCACCAAAGAAATCGAGCAGGAGCGCAAGCTGGACTGGCTGATTTCCGTGTTCAGCGATAACGCCGGCATCGTGCGTTTCGACGATAAAATCGACCTCTGCATCAAGGTCGAAACGCATAACAGCCCCTCGGCCCTCGACCCTTACGGCGGCGCGCTGACCGGTATTCTTGGCGTGAACCGCGATATCCTCGGCTGCGGCTTGGGCGCGCGGCCCATCGCGAATACAGATGTGTTCTGCTTCGCGCCGCCAACCATGCCCGCGAAAGACGAGGCCGATTTCATGCCGGCGGGGCCCAAGCCCCCGCGGCGCATCCTCGAAGGCGTGCACAAGGGCGTGGAGGACGGCGGCAACAAGAGCGGCATACCGACCGTTAACGGCGCGTTCTTTTTTGACCGCGACTATGCAGGAAAGCCTCTCGTGTTTGTCGGCACCGTCGGCGCCTTGCCGCCGAAGCTCCCTGACGGGCGGCCCTCGGCGCAGAAGCAACTCTCGCCCGGCGATCGTATCTTCATGGTCGGCGGCGCGATTGGCGCGGACGGCATCCATGGCGCGACTTTCAGCTCGCTCGAGCTCGACGACAACGCGCCCGCGACGGCGGTGCAGATCGGCGACCCGCTGACGCAGAAGCGCATGGCGGATTTCCTGCTCGAGGCGCGCGACCTTGGCCTTTATGCAGCCATCACCGACAACGGCGCGGGCGGCTTAAGCTCCAGCGTCGGCGAAATGGCGCAGATGTCGAACGGCGCATCACTTGATCTCGCGAAATGCCCGGTCAAATACCCCGGCCTCTCGCCCTGGGAGCTGATGGTCAGCGAAAGCCAGGAGCGCATGACGGTTGCCGTATCGCCCGACAAGAAACAGGCCTTTCTCGATCTCGCCAAGCGCCGTGGCGTTTCCGCGACGGATATCGGCGCGTTTGACGACAGCGGTTATCTGACCGTTTTGTATCAGGAAAAAATCGTCGGCCGCCTGTCGCTCGACTTCCTGCATAATTCCCTGCCGCAGATGCAGCTGAAGGCGCAATGGGACGAGCCGCGGTTCCGCGCCGCCTGGTCGCCGACGACCGAGCTGTGCGGCAAGCGCCGCCCGGCCTCCACCAAGCTGCGGGATGCGCTGCTGGCCCTTCTGCAGTCGCCCAATATCACCTCCAAGGAAAAATGGGTCAGGGCCTATGACCACGAAGTTCAGGCTTCCACGCACCTGAAGCCCTTTGCGGGCGAAAAATCCGACGGACCGTCCGATGCCGGCGTCATCTGGCTGAAGCCACACGGCGGCCAGAGCGAAAATGCCGTCGCGATCGGCTGCGGCCTTGCGCCGCGCATGTCGCTCTATGATCCCTACCGCATGGCGCAATTCGCCGTGGATGAGGCCGTGCGCAATGTCGTGGTGGCGGGCGGCGATCCGGACAAGATCTGCCTGCTCGACAATTTCTGCTGGCCCGATCCCGTGGCCTCGGCCAAAAATCCCGAAGGCGCTTACAAGCTGGGGCAGCTCGTGCGCACAAGCCAGGGGCTTTACGACATCTGCAAGGCTTATGGAGCGCCGCTGGTCAGCGGCAAGGACAGCATGAAGAACGACTTCCGCGGCAAGGACCGCCGCGGGCAGGAGATCAATATCAGCTGCCTTCCCACCCTGATGGTCACCGCCATGGCGCATGTGCCTGCGGGTGCGACCGTGGGCAGCAGCTTCCGCGCCGCCAACGATCTTATCTATCTTCTCGGCTGCAAGAGCGCGCAGGGGATGTCGGGCTCCGAGTTCGCGACGTTGTTCGATGTGGCCGAAGACCTCGGCCCGTCCATCAACATAGTTCGGAACATCGCTCTCTATCGCAAACTGCACCAGGCGCTGAAGTCTGGCTTCATCCGCTCCGCGCATGACGTGTCGGAAGGCGGACTGTTGACAACCATCGCGGAATCCATGATTGGCGGGCGGCTGGGCGCATCCCTCTATATCGCCGCCGCGAATGATATCGTGTTCAACGAGGCGCCGGGGCGCATCGTTGTTTCTGTTGCGCCCGAAAAGAAGGCCGTGTTCGAAACGGCTTTCAAAGGTACGGAATGTCACTTGATTGGCCATGTAGGCCAGGATGAAAAACTATCCATCGCGGGGCAGGAAGAGATTTCTCTTTCTGACATCGTTACCGCCTGGAAGAAAGGATTTTGACATGAGTGCGAAACCCTCTTTCCTTGTATTGGCCGGCGACGGCATTAACTGCGAGCGCGAAACGGCTTTCGCGCTGGAATTCGCAGGCGCCGCGCCGAAGATTATCCATGTGAACGACCTCATTGCATCGCCCGAAACGCTCAAGACGGCGGACGGTTTCGCCATTCCCGGCGGCTTCTCCTTCGGCGATGAGCTGGGCTCAGGTCAAATCCTCGCCCTCAAGCTTCGCCACAAGCTGGGCGACAAATTTTTCAAGATGATCGAGGGCAAAAAGCCCGTCATCGGCATCTGCAACGGCTTCCAGGTGCTGGTGAAGCTGGGCCTGCTGCCCTATCCCGACGCCGAAGAGCGCGTCCTGGCGCTGGCGCCGAATGAATCGGGCGGCTTTATCAACCGCTGGGTGGGCCTGAACGTCGACCCGCAGAGCATCTGCCTTTGGACGCAGGGGATCGAAAAGACGCTGCTGGAACTGCCCATCCGCCACGGCGAGGGCCGCATCGCCTTCAAGCGCGGCGAAGAGGAAAAACATTATCAGGCTCTCCTGTCGCAGGGGCTTATCCCGCTCACCTATACCGAGGACGTGAACGGTTCCTACGGGCGCATCGCGGCGCTGACCGACCCCTCGGGCATGGTGCTGGGCCTGATGCCGCATCCGGAAGCTTTTATCTTTAAAGAAACCTACAAAAACCCCGCCAGCCGCGAGATGGAAAAGGGCGACGGGGCGCTCATATTCGAAAACATCATGCGCATCATGAAAGGCGAGGAAAGCAGCTATGAACGGCGGACCGGTTGAGATCAAGCGCGCGCTGATCAGCGTCAGCGACAAAGGGGGCCTCGAGGAACTGGCGGCAAAACTGCACAGCCGCAAGGTGGAGATTATTTCCTCCGGCGGTACGGGCAAGTTCCTGCAGGAACGCGGCATTCCTTTTACGCCGGTCGAGAAAGTGACCGGCAACCCCGAAGCCTTCGGCGGGCGCATGAAGACCTTAAGCTTCCAGATTTCAAGCGCATTGTTGTTCCGCCGCGGTCATGCGGAAGACGAAAAACAGGCGAAAGAACTGAAAATCCAGCCCATCGACCTCGTCGTCTGCAACCTGTATCCCTTCGAGGCAACCGCAAAGAAAAGCAAGGACTGGGACGAGATTATCGAGAATATCGATATCGGCGGCCCCACGATGATCCGCGCGGCAGCGAAAAATTACGCCTCTGTCGCCGTCGTGACTGGCCCCGCCCAATACGGCATGGTTATCCGCGACCTCAATGAAACGGGCGGCAGCATACGCCCCGAAACACGCCAGAAGCTGGCGCTCGAGGCCTTCCGCCATACGGCCGAATACGACAGCCTGATAGCCTTGCGCATGGAACGCGAATGGGGTGAGGAACAACGCACTATTTCCATCGCGCCCCGCACGGGGCAACCCTTACGCTACGGCGAAAACCCGCACCAGAAATCCTGGGTGCATCCCGACCCGTTCCAGCCGGGGCTTGCCGGCGCCGTGCCGCTGCAGGGCAAGGAGCTTTCATACAACAACCTGCTCGATGCAGACGCTGCCTGGCGCAGCTGCGGCGATATCGCGGCGCTTGGCGTCAAGGGTTATCCTGCTGCCGTTTCCATCATCAAACATTTAAGCCCCTGCGGTCTTGCGCTCGGCAAGACGCCGCTGGAAGCGCTGGAAACCGCCTGGGCCGGCGATCCGGTGAGCAGTTTTGGCGGCATCCTGTGCTTTAATGCCCAAGTCGGCGAAGATGTGGCCAAATGGCTCGGCACGAAATTCGTCGAGGTCGTCGTCGCGCCGTCCTATACGGAAGAGGCGAAGAAGGTTTTCGCGGCCAAGCCGAACCTGCGCATTCTTGAACTGCCGCCCTATACGGGAGCGGACAAGTCGCTGATGGTGCGCTCCATCTCCGGCGGCTGGGTCGTGCAGCAGGAAGACGAAGGTGTGGACGCGGAATTCAAGCCCGCGACCGGCCGACCGTTCCCCGTTGAAAAGGCCGATCTCGCGCGTTTCGGCGTCATGGCCTGCAAACATCTCAAAAGCAACGCCATCGGCATCTTCCGCGCGACGGACAAGGGTTACAGTATGGTGGGCGCCGGCATGGGCAACCCCAACCGGCTGGTCAGCATGAAACAGGCGGTCGACAAGGCGCATGAGAACGGCGTGAAGGATTTGTCGGATGCGGTGTTGGTTTCTGATGCATTCTTCCCGTTCCCCGACAATATCGGAATCGCTGCGGCCGCCGGCATCCGCTACATCGTCCAGCCGGGCGGCAGCGTGAAGGACAAGGAAGTCATCGCGGCCTGCAATGATTCGGATATCGCGATGACGTTTACGGGACGGAGGCATTTCAGGCATTAACATGACTCAAGTCCAAAAAGTCACCTACAAGGACGCCGGCGTCGATATCGAGCGCGGGGATGAGTTTGTCGAGCGCATCAAGGCGCGCGTGAAAACCACCTACGGCGACCGCGTGGTGTCGGGCGTGGGTGGCTTCGCGGCGCTGTATAAAATGGGCGAGGACAAGCTGCTGGCCGCCGGCACCGACGGCTGCGGCACCAAGGTCAAAGTCGCTCAGGTTTTGGACAAGCATGACACCATCGGCATCGACCTTGTCGCGATGTGCGTGAATGACGTGATCTGCACCGGCGCGAAGCCCCTGTTCTTCCTGGACTACCTCGCGACCGGCAAGCTGGAGCTGCGCGTGGCGGAAGACATCATCAAGGGCATCGTGGAGGGCTGCAAACAATCCGAAGCCGCACTGATCGGCGGCGAAACGGCGGAAATGCCGGGCGTCTATGGCGCGGGGGAATATGACCTTGCCGGGTTCTGCGTGGGGGAAGTCGAAACAAAATCGCTGATGGACGGCCAGAAAATCAAGGAAGGCGATACGCTGATCGCCCTGCCGTCCTCCGGCATACATTCCAACGGCTATTCGCTGGTGCGCAAGCTGGTGAAGGAATCCGAAAAGAATCTGCTGGAGCAGGCCCTCACCCCCACGCGCATCTACTGGCCGGTGGTGAAGGAGGTGCTGCCGCTGGTCAAGGGCATGGCGCATATCACAGGCGGCGGATTGTCGAATATTCCGCGCATGAATGATAAATTCGATTACGTCATTGAATCTCTGCCCGGCCTCGATGAGGTGCCGAATATCTTCGGAGAACTCGTCAGGCGTTCCGGCCTCGACGGCAAGGATTTGTACGAGACCTTCAACATGGGCATCGGCTTCGTCTTCGCGACGGCCGAACCCGCCAAATTGGCCAAACAGCTTCAGGTAATGAAGCAGCCGTACTGGATGATCGGTCATGTTGAAAAAGGTTCATCGAGGTGCGTGGTAAGGACTGATAAGCAGAAATTCGAATGCTAGTGTAACCCCGGCGAAAGCCGGGGTCTGAAATCCATCAGCAATGATGGCGGTAGTCGTTTTAGACGATTGCCGCCTCTCTTATGGAGGGTTGCTAGACCCCGGCTTTCGCCGGGGTTACAGACAGGTCAATTTTCCGCCCGGTAATTCGGCGCTTCCCTTGTAATCGTCACGTCGTGAACGTGGCTTTCGCGATAGCCCGCGCCGGTCATGCGGATGAACCGGGCTTTTTCTTTCATATCCGCAATCGTTTTGCTTCCGGTATAGCCCATGGCGGCGCGCAAGCCGCCGACCATCTGGTGCAGCACGTTCGCGATGGGGCCCTTGGAGGGTACGCGGCCTTCGACGCCTTCGGGGACAAGTTTCTGGCTTTCGGAAACGCTGCCCTGCGCATATCTGTCGGCGGAGCCCTTGACCATCGCGCCGACGGAGCCCATGCCGCGGTATTCTTTATATGACCGGCCCTGATAAAGGATGATTTCGCCGGGTGCCTCGTCGGTGCCCGCGAAGATTCCGCCCATCATCACGCAATCCGCGCCCGCTGCTATCGCCTTGGCGAGGTCGCCGGAGGAGCGGATGCCGCCGTCGGCGATGACGGGAATATCGCGCTTCATCGCTTCCTCGACCGTATCCATGATGGCGGTCAGCTGCGGCACGCCCACGCCCGCCACGATGCGCGTGGTGCAGATGGAACCGGGGCCGATGCCGACCTTTAACGAATCCACGCCCGCGTCTATCAGGGCTTTCGCCGCATCGCCGGTCGCGATATTGCCGGCCACGATCTGCACGCGGTTGTTGTGGCGGCGCAGTTTTTTGACCATGTCGATGACGTTTTTGGAATGTCCATGCGCGGTATCCACCACGATCAGGTCGATCTCTGCATCCATCAGCGCCTCGGCGCGGGCGAAATTCTGGTCGCCGGTGCCGATGGCCGCGCCCACGCGCAAGGAGCCGTTGTCGTCCTTGCAGGCGGTCGGGTGCAGCTGCGCCTTTTCGATATCTTTCACGGTCACAAGCCCGATACAGCGGTCTTCGTCATCCACCACCAGCAGTTTTTCGATGCGGTGCTGGTGCAGCAGCTTTTTCGCCTTGGATTTGTCGACCTTGTTGTAAACCTTGACCAGGTTTTCCGAGGTCATCAGTTCCTTGACGGACTGTTTCGGGTTCTCCGCAAAGCGCACGTCGCGGTTGGTCAATATTCCCACAAGTTTGCCGTTCGCCTTGGTCACGGGCACGCCGGAGATGCGAAAACGCTTCATGAGGTCGAGCGCCTCGGCCAGCGGCGCGTCGGGGTGGATGGTGATGGGGTTGAGCACCATGCCGCTCTCATACCGCTTCACGCGGCGCACCTGCTCCGCCTGGGCTGCGGCATCCATGTTGCGGTGGATGATGCCGATGCCGCCCGCCTGCGCCATGGCGATGGCGCATTCGGCTTCCGTCACCGTATCCATGGCGGCGGAGACGAGGGGGATATTCAGCCGGATGCTCTGCGTGATGCGGGTAGAGGTATCTGCGTCCAGCGGCTGGATTTCGGAAGCGCCCGGCAGCAGCAGCACGTCGTCGAACGTCAGCCCTTCGGCGGCGCGGATTTTCTCGACAATTTTGGATTTAGCGGCGGATTTCTTGGCCATGGCAACCGATCCTTTCAAAGAATCATGATTGCACTTCTTTATAAAGCAAGCAGGCCGGAAAGTCTATTTATAATAGATATACAGCTTTTTCTGGAACGGGTAGAGCGTCCTGACATTCAGGGTTTCATCGGGCTTCCAGCCGTCGCCCAAGGCGAATTTGTTGGAGCAGACAAGCGTGCCTTTTTTGAGCTTCTTGTGCAACATCTGGCCGATCTTTTCCATGAAATGGACGCCTTGGAACATCACCACCGCATCCACCTCCGACATGTCATAAGCGAAAAAATCCGCCCTTTTGTACTCGAGGTTCTTGATTTTGCACTGGTCCCGCATTTTCACAGACCAGGCGAAAGCGGTCTTCGAGGTTTCAATCCCGGTCACCTGCGCATGGGGCAGGTGGCGGGCGATTTCCCGTGTCAGCAGCCCGTTGCCGGAGCCGAGGTCGATGATGTTATAGGTTTTCTTGCCGCGTTTTTCCGAATCTTTTTTCAGGAACTCGATGATCTTGTTGCGTATCGCCGGCGCGGTGCGGATATTCGGCACGCCCTTGTTGAAGGCCAGAAAATAGGCATTCCATGCCAGCAAAAACACTGCCAGCCAGAAGATGACATAGTTGATGTTCTCGATGACCTGCTGGGCCTGAAAGCTAACGTCCATAAATCATGATTAAATGACCCGGGGCGGATTGTCCAATTTTAAATGGCCGGGTTTGGCGGCATTTTTTCACAGCGCTCTTTCCTTTGTGCGCCGTTCCTCCAGCCACAGCATGGCGCAGAAGAAAAAACCCGCAAGGAACAGGGCGTTCACCGCAGCCAGCAGCAGGATGACGGGGTCCAGCAGGGCGTCGAAAAAGGATGTATAGGGCAGGCCCTCCTCCTTGAAGACGGCTGTGTCGGGGTCCTCCGTGGAGTAATAGATCCCCACCTTTGCGCCCTTGTCATAGGAATACGTTTTGACGAAGGCCCTTTTGTGGCCGGCATACTCTATCGTGTGCTCGTAGGCCGTGTAGGTGCTGGATTTGCGACGGTATTCCTTTTGCGCGACCTGCAGCACCGTGCCCTCGGTAACCTGCCCGTGCAGGTAAAGCTCGACCTTCGGCGCAGCCATGAAATAAAGCAGCGGCAGGGTGCCCAGCAGCATAAAAGCCATGATCAAAAGGCTTGCGCCGGCCGGCATCTGTTTCCGGGGTTCGTTCATTTCAGCTTCTTCTCTATCTCATCCATCGTGTGCAGGAACGTACGCTCGAGGTCGACGTCGTATTCTTTTGCCAACACCAGAAAAGACCAGAGACAATCGCTGAGTTCGTGCTCAAGTTTTTTATGCTTGTCCGGAATGTCGCGGATACCGTCCTGCGCCAGCACCAGTTTCGCCAGATCGCCGACATCGCCAACCATGCCGAGCATCACGTCCTTCGCGCTCCAGGCACGCCCGTATTTCTTCAGCTCATGCATCTTGAACCTGTCGCGGATTTCTGCGGCTCGTTCGGATAAGTCTTTTAGGCTTTTTGGCATTATCAAGTTACCCCAACCCCGTTGATTTTTAACCCTAAGAGACCGGTATCATTATAAGTTTCAAAAGCGCGAGGATAAGTGACAAGTTCCCAATGAAAATCCAACCGCGATACATCTTATTCTCGGAGACGACTGTCTGGGATCGTTTTATGCGGAAATGCCATATAAGAAATGCGATGTTGATACATGCGAATACATATCCAAAGACTGTTACAAAATAATACAGGCACCACCATAATTGTCCCAGTTCCTGGCCGATATTTTTAAGGTACCCCAGCATCTCCGGAGCTATAAAAGATAAATAGGCTGGAAACAGGAACTGCCAGAAAGCGCTATGCAGAAGCAGAAAACTTCGTAGAAGCCGAATGGAAAATTTTTCTTTCTCCGCCACCACTCACTCCCGCTCAATCGTCCTTGTATATCTAAGCATTTGATATCTCATAGATAATTTTTTGTTTGTAGCGAGTTCGTAGTTATTTTTGATTAAAGCGGTGAACCCGAAGACATAGAGGACGATAGAATAAGCGGAAACCAGTACAGAGATATCATGAAACAAATAACCCCAGCATAGAAAATTTTCTTTTCAACCGAAGGTAACTCGGAAATACGTTGTCTTTTGAAAATAACCTTAAACATTTTAAGCCATAAGAGACATGAGAGTATGGGGAAGAAGTAAAAAATAAACTTACGAAGAACTCTCTCTGCTTTATATAAGAGAGTGTTGTATTCAGGAAGTAGATACTTGAAGTCAGGATAATCCAAACAAAAAGATAATAGAAATGTTAGAAAACCTAAAATTATTAAGAGTTTCCAGTGATGGTTAGATATAAACTGTAATACTAATGAGTAACCGCTTATGAATGGAGAACTGCTGCGTTTGTCTAACCATATAGAGATTAAGCTAAGAACCATGAGGGGTAATAACAGCATTAAAAGAATCATATCTCCCACTAAAAATCTTAGAATGGATACAAATGTCATATTCGTTTATTCCCATTCAATCGTCCCCGGCGGCTTGGAGGTGATGTCATAGACGACGCGGTTGATGCCTTTGACTTCATTGACGAGGCGCACGGCGACGCGGCCGAGGAATTCGTGGGGGAGGTCGGCGTAGTCGGCGGTCATGCCGTCGACGGAGGTGACGGCGCGCAGGGCGAGAACGCTGTCATAGGTGCGCCCGTCGCCCATCACGCCCACGGTTTTCACGGGCAGCAGCACGGCGAAGGCCTGCCAGGTGGCGTCATACAGTTTCGCGCTATGCAGTTCCTCGATAAAGATCGCATCGGCGCGGCGCAGGATATCGAGTTTTTCTTCCGTGATGTCGCCGGGGATGCGGATGGCAAGGCCGGGGCCGGGGAAGGGGTGGCGCTTGATGAATTTCTCGGGGATGCCAAGCGCGAGGCCCAGCGCCCGCACTTCGTCCTTGAACAGGGAGCGAAGCGGCTCGACCAGCTTGAATTTCATGTCCTTCGGCAGCCCGCCGACATTGTGGTGCGATTTGATGGTATGCGTGGGCGCGCCGGAGAAGGAGACGCTTTCGATGACATCGGGGTAGAGCGTCCCCTGCGCGAGGAAGGCGGCCTCGCCCGCTTTTTTCTTGGCGCCCTCGAAGACGTCGATAAAGGTCTTGCCGATAATCTTGCGCTTCTGCTCGGGGTCGGAGACGCCTTTCAGGCGCGAGATAAACAGGTCGCCCGATTTTTCGTGAATGAGGGGAATATTGAAATGATCGCGGAACAGCCCCACGACTTCTTCCGATTCATTCAGGCGCATCAGCCCCGTATCGACGAAGATGCAGGTCAGCTGGTCGCCGATGGCCGCATGCAGCAGCCCCGCCACGACGGTCGAATCCACGCCTCCCGACACGCCGCAGATCACGCGCTCCTTGCCGACCTGTTTGCGGATCGCCTCGATGGCCTCGTCCTTAAACGCATCCATCGTCCAGTCGTTGCGGCATCCCGCGATGTTCAGGATAAAGTTCGATATAATCTGCTTGCCCTCGGGCGTATGCACCACCTCAGGATGAAACTGCACGCCGTAGAGCTTGCGTTTTTCATCTGCTACCGCGGCATGGGCGCAGGTGTCGCTTTTGCCGATGGTCTTGAAGCCTGCGGGAAGTTTCGAGACGCTGTCGCCATGGCTCATCCAGACCACGGGACGCGCGGATTTTCCCCAGATGCCGGCGAAAAGCGGCGAGGGGCTGGCGTCGACGGTCAGATGCGCGCGGCCGAATTCGCGCTTGGGCGATGACATGACCTTGCCGCCCAGCTGCTCGCACATCGTCTGCAGCCCGTAGCAGATGCCCAGCACGGGAATCCCCAGTGAAAAAATTTCTTCATGCGCGCGCGGCGAGTCTTTTTCGGTGACGGAGGCCGGCCCGCCCGACAATATAATCGCCTTCGGGTTCAGCTTCAGGATATCGGCCATCGGCGCGTTGAAGGGCAGCAGAACGGAATAAACGCCGATCTCCCGCACGCGCCTTGCGATCAGCTGCGTGACCTGCGAGCCGAAGTCCAATATGACGACGGTGTCGTGGGTTTTCCTGAGGGGCGTGACGGCGGCGGATTTGACGGCTTTTGCGGACATGGATGACCTTTAAGGGCGAGGGGTGACGCTCCTAATATCTAGGCCCTTGGGGCATGGCGTCAAATGATTCGAAGTTTTGCATAATAGCGCCATCGTCACCCCCGCCTTGGGCGGGGGTCCGGCCCGCATGCGCTCCGCGCATGCCTTATAAAGGCGGCTTTGCCGCGGACCGGATGCCCGCCTGAAGCGGGCATGACGTGAAAGGCTAAATCTTCCTCTTCCCGCTTTTCATCAGCCCCACCGCCAGGAAGATGATGACGACAAGCATGGACAAGAGCACGCCGATGCGCAGCGTGCTGGGCGGGGGCAGGGAGTCGCCCTGGGTGGTGAAGTCGATGGTGTCGACCATGACCGAAAGCGTGGAGATAAGCGTGAAGGCCAGCATGAACACGCCGATGCGCTTGCTCTGCAGGTGGTTCATGTTCTCGCGGATACGGTTGTAGATTTTTTCGACCAGTTCCAGCTTCGCGTCCATGTTGTTGAAGCGGTCGCGCGTGCACCAGGCCTTTTCGAGCGCGTGCCAGATTTTCAGGCCCTGCGGGTCGAGGCTGTTGTCGTAGTCGTCATAGACGCCCTTGAAGAAGGTCACCTTCGACTGGTAATCGATGATAATCTCCGACTGCGCTTCCAGCAGCTTCATGTCGGTCGAGTGCTTCGAGCGGTCCAGCTGGTTGCTGAGGTAAAACATGTCGCGGTCGATGTCTTCGGCTGTCACGTAAAAGATGTTCTGCGCGCGGACCATGCTGTGCAGCGTAGAAATTTCCTGCGGCCTCGCGGCGTTTTTCTCGTAGACCACGACCGAATTGCCGTTGCCGGGATAGACGGAGAGATGCTGCGGGTTGATGGAAGAATCCTCGAGCACTTCTTCCGCCTCGCTGTAGACGAGCTTCTTGCACAGTTCCCTTTTGCGCGTGAACTGCTGGTGGCTCGCGCATTCGATCAGGAAGACGCGGTGCACCCAGAACAGGTCGCCCACGCTCTGGCCCAGGTTGCTGTTGCGCCAGTAATCGCTGGACGGGAGGTTGCCGTGGAAATTGAGCGAGACGAACTCCGGCTTCACCGTGCGCGCCACATGCTCGAAGGTGCCAAGGAAAACGGGCCGGTAACGCGACAGCTCGGACGATATTTTTTCCGCCGCGTCGCGGTAGGCGTCGACGTCGAGGTCCTTGTGCCCCTCGATCTGGCCCGTAAAGGTGACGGAGCCATAGCCCATGTCGTACAGGCGGATATCGATGGCATCGAGATGAAATACCGCGCGCCCGTCCGGGTCTTCCACCGTGCGCGCGAGGTTCTGGTTTTTCAGGATGGTGCCGAGCGCCTCGCCCGCCAGCGTGCGGCCGATGAAATAGCCGGGGATGATGGTGCGGCCGCGGCGCGTGTCCGCGTCGATCTGCATCTTGTTGCTGCGGTTCTGCATGTGCGGCGCATACCACTCGCCGCTGCCCGCGGGGTTCAGCACCTGCAGAAGCTCCGACTGGTAGGGCTCGTAGCCTTTCAGCAAAAGGCTGCGCGAGTCGATGACAAGGCCCGAGCGCATCGGCCCGTTATAGGCGATGTCGCGTTTCTGGTGCTTTTCTAAAAATGCTGCCGGTGCGTGGGTCCCCATGCGCCTGATTGTACAGGGGCGGCAGGCTTGCATCAACGATTGCGGAAGAAAGCGGCTATTTCTTGCCTTTTTTGCCCTTGGCCTCGTCGGCGAGGATTTCGATAAAGCCGGTATCGTCGTCATGGCCTTCCTTCAGGCGCAGCATCTGCAGCTGCCGCGCTTCCTCGTCGGTCAGTTTGCGGGGCCCGATTTTCTTCAAGAATTCCTGTACGCTTTCAGCCATGGTCCAATCCTTGTTCCTATATTACCCCATCGTCGGCGGTTTTGAAGGCCTGCCGGGCGTCCTGTTTTCCGCCTGGGTCGCCGGCCCCGCCGCCTTCGGGTCGCCGTTCAGCGCCTTGCTGCCGACATCGACGCCGGTCTCGATCAACGACCGGAGCCCCGACTTGTTCGGCGCGTATGCCTCGCCGGAGGTCTGCACGATTGCCTCGCGCACGCCCTCGCGCGCGAGATCGCCCACGCCAAAGCCCACCACGCTGCCCAGCGTTTCGGCGGCGCCCGCGCCCGCAGCCGTCACCGCCTTGGTATAATTGCCGTCGTAAATATTGCTGCCGACCTCATAGGCGACAAAGCCCAGCGTGACCGCGGCGCCCAGAAGCGGAACTTTCTTGGCGATAAAGCCCAGAGATTTTGCGACGCTGCCTGTCTCCGCCGTCAGCGTCGCCGCGGCCTTATAGGTATTGGGATTGAGTCCGACCTGCATGGAGGCGCCGACCATCGCCTGTCCGTAGTGTCCTTGCGCGATATCAAGCCCGACGGCGGCGACGCCAACGCCCGTCGCGGCGCGGCCCTGAGCCCTGCCGGAGCGGGAGGCGACGGGCTCTTCAACGACCGGCCTTGTCGCGGGCGCGTCCGGGGCAGGCGTGGTGAATTTGGATTGTGCGGGCGTCTTCACTTCCGGCACGGTGGTCTTTGCTTCGACGACAGGCTTTGTTTCCGGCGCGGGTTTGTTCGATGCGGGTGCGACCGGCTTTGGCGGGGTTTTCTTTGGCGCGACGGGTGCGCTGCCGCCGCCGTCGCCGGTTCCGCCACCGTTCTTCGGGCCTTTTGGGGGCGGTTTCGGCGGTTCCTTCGTGGCGATCTTCGCCTCGACGCCCGCCTGCACGGCCTGCGCGAGCAGGATGGTCGTGCGCTGCGCCTCCAGCTTCACATCCGCCGCGTTACGCAACCGGCTCATGAAGCCGAAACCGTCGACCGTCCGCTGGTGCCCATCGCGCTCGAGCTGCAGCGGCGCAGCGGCGCTTTCCGCCTGCAACCCGTTGACGCGTCCCGTGACCGCGCCCGCTTCGCGCAGCTTGGGGTCCTGGATATCGCCGAAAGTCTTCGGCAGCTGGGCGCGCGTTTCCTCCGTGATGGTCACGCCCTTGGAGGCCAGGAATTCCGCGACGCCGACCTTGTTCATTTCGGCGGTGCGCTGTTTTATTTCCAGCTCCGCCTTTGCGATCTGCTCGGGCGAGGTGAACCAGGGCTTGCCGTCCGGCCCCGTGCCGCCCGGCTGTATCATGACCGAGAAATTGCCGCCGCCGTGGTGGGCGATGGCATAGGGCTTGGGCGGGCCGGGCGGGACGCCCGCAGCCTTCAGCGAATTTTCGATGATGTCGCCGGACAACGAGCGCAGCACGATATCCGCCTGATGGTGGCCAAGGGCGCTGTTGAGCCCCGCCAGGTTGTGGAACGACACCGCCATGGCCTGCGGCGTAATCTCGGCCACGCTTTTAAGGCCCGCGGCGGAAAGGGCGGAGCGGACGGCAGGGTCTTCGGGCTTCCACTGGCGGCGGAACTCCTCTGTTTCGGCGGCATAGGCCTCGACCGTGGGGCCCACGATCTTGGGCATGAATGTCTGGGCGGAAGGGTCCTGCGCAGAGAGGCCCGCGACGCTTAAGCTGAGCATATGCCTGTCGGTGGCTGACAGCGTTGCGCCCTCTCTCTCGAGGTTCTGCGTCGCCAGCGCGTTCCAGCGCTCTTCCAGCGGGGCGAGCGGCCTGACGCCTTCCGGGCGCCTTTCGCCGATGGGTTCGGGCGCCGACAGCACGCCGGGCAGCGGCGTCGAGGTAAGGGGGCCGGGCCTGAGAGTCTCCGACGCCGTCTTCACGTAACCGTCGAATCCGGAGCTGCCGCCCTGCAGCGCGGGGTTGTGTTGCGGGTTCCGGCTATGCAGCAGCTCGGAGGAGGTTTTCGCGGCCTTCGCCAGCTCATCGACCTGTGCCGCAACGAACTGCTCGCGCGTCTGTCCTTCGGGCACCGTCAGCGCGCCGCGGTTTATCTTCTGCTCCACGCTTTCGCGCGCCATCTCCGTATCAATCTGCCCGAGGCGAGCCAGGCCGATGCTGCGCTTCTGTTCGTTGATGCGGGCGTCCAGTTCCTGCACAAGGGTCTGCGGGTTTTCAATCGTGCGCATATCCTGCGCCGCCAGCGCGATGCCAAAGCCGTTGCGAACCGGGTCCGTCGCCGCCTTCAGGTGCGCATGGTCCTGCAGCCCCATCGCGGCCACCTGTTTTTCGACACCCGCATGCATCAGCGCGGTCAGGCGCGTGAGTTCCTTTTTGTCCTCCACGCCGGTAATCAGGATACGCACTTCATCGCCGCCCGTGCGGATGGGCACGATCTTCGCGCCCTTCGGCAGATTGTCGGCAAGGTCGGAGGTCAGGCTTTTGCACAACAGCGCGACCGCCTGGTCGGTCATATGCATGCCCTGCTTGACGGCCTGGGCGCCCGTCACGCCTTCTCTTTCCAGCATCGCGGTGAAATGCTTGTTGGTGCCGCCCATGTTGGAGAAATCCGCCTCGATCATCGCAATCGGCCTGCCGGTTTCCTTTGCGTAGAGATGCGCAAGGCCGGTGGCGGAATAGGCGTGCTCCTTGCCGAGATAGCCTGTGGTCGTTTCAGGCGCGCCGCGCGCGCTTTCGATCTGGTGGATGTAAGACTTCACCTTCGGGTCGGCATCGGGCAGGTAACGGTCGATCAGCGCGGCTTTCAATTCGTTGGGCGCCAGAAAACCTTTTTCGCTCCAGATTTTTTTAACGTCGCTGAGAACCTGTTCGATATTTTGGGGCAGCGCGCCGACATTCGCTTTCGGGTCGGCGGCAAGCATGCGCGCGCGCTCGGCGTCGGAAACGACGAACTGCTTCAGGAAACGCTCGACCTCGTCCCCTTCCAGAATGTTCTTAAAACGGCCCTCACTGCCAGACATGCATATGCTTTCGCGCTATTTCGCCCGCACATATATTATACAAATCAACTATTTACGATTTGTTAAGATTAAGGAAAACGAATAGTTTCAGCTTGTTGCAACGGTTCTTTTCACCGCCGCCCGCTGGGGTACAGCCGCCTAGGAAATGCGCGCTTTTTCTGCGAGAATTAAGACATAAATAATTTTTTTGCAGCACATTGGAATGGAGTTGCAAAAACAGCGGGCGGAAATTTCAAGGGCATGCAGGAACACGTTTCTTCAGACTTCTGGACATGGATGGTGACGGCGGTGCTGTGCTTTTACCTCGTCATCCTGCTGCGCTCGCTTTTCGTCTTTTTTTTCATGGGCGGGCGCAGGAAACTGCTCGAGCAGGAAAGGGCCCTCCAGAAAACGCAGGGCGATACGCAGAACGGCGACGCTGCGGCCCGGCGTTCATCGCACAAGACGGTGCAGTTCCTGGCATAGGGCTTGGTTCATTATCGGCCTCGCAAATCCTCGTCATGCCCGCCTTGCGCGGGCATCCGGAGGCCGTCCGGCCGTCATATATTGATTATTGATTCACGTGACGCGCAGACGCGCTCCGGACCCCCGCGCAAGGCGGGGGTGACGCTGTTATTTCAAGCGGGCTCTTTGCTGGAGGACGTTTTCAGCTTCAGCGGCTTCTTCACGGCGACGGGCTTTTGCAGCTCGAAATGCTCGAGGTTCTTGTACAGCTGCACCATCTGCGCGGTTTTCAGCATCAAAAGGGCGGGCTTTTGTTTCCGGCGCTGCGCATGGTCGATGGCCGACAGGCCGTCGTTGTCCACCGCATAGGCATCGGCGCCATGGTCGATCAGCAATTGCAGGATTTTGGCGCGGAAATTGGCCGATGCCCAGATCAGCGGGGTCATCCCCTTGCCGTCGCGCGTTTCAAGATCGGCGCCGTCGTCGAGAAGTTCCCTGCAGCGCTCCACCAGCGTGATATTGCCGCTCGCGCCGTCCTTGGGCGTCTTGATCAGCTTGATGAGCATGGCGCCCAGTTCCTGCGGCGTCGCGGAAACCTTGTTGAACGTCCCGTCGTTCCTGCCCATTCCCCTTACCTCTGGACAGCCAAGGCCACCGCATTGACGCAGTGCAGCAAGCTGCCCTGTTAGAATCCTACCATGGGCTCTGTAAATATTATGTTAATTCTGGTAATAGCTGTGATTTCGGGGCGTCAGGCCGCGGCTCTGGCCGACCGGCACGTCCTTCTGGCCGGCCTTGTAGCGGTTGATTTCCGCCTGTAATTCATCCAGTTCCTGGCAGGCGACATCGCCGCAGGTCATGCGGATGACCTGCAGCACGTCCATCGCGCGGGCGAGATCGCCGTCCTTCAGGTACATCCCGGCCAGGTACCGGTTGGCGCCCAGATGCTGGGGGTCGAGATCCAGCGCGCGCGTATAGGACTCCTTCGCCTTTTTCACCTCGCCCAGCCGCTCATAGGCAAAGCCGCGGTAGGTATAGGCATCCGCGCTGCCCGGGTGCCGCGCCAGCACGCCGCCGATCACATCCAGCGCCTGCGCATATTTCCCGGTCGCCAGGTAATATTCCGCCGTAATCAGGCCTGAATCCTCGCGGAACGGCACTTCGGCTTTCTTGGGCACATCCGGCGCGGGCTCGGCCGCAAGGGCGGGGAGGGCGAGGGTACAGAGGGCGATAATGATAAAAGCAAGGTTACGCATGGGTATCTTTTTAGCGGGAAAAGTGCGGGGAGGAAAGAGCTTTTCGTTTTGTTCCCTCTCCCCCGTCCGCGAAGCGGATGGCGGGAGAGGGGTAGGGTGAGGGGGCGGTGCAGCATGAGCAATCGCGGCGTTTACTGCGCCACCCCCTCACCTTCCCGCTTCGCGGGCCCCTTCCTCTCCCGCCATGCGGCTTCGCCGCACGGGGGAGAGGGAAACTTACTTCCAGGGTTAGCGCGCGTAGATTTCGTTCAGTGACTCCCGCGCCTTCTCAAAAATCGCGCTGTCCCTGCCGGTGCTGCGGCTTTCCGCGGCGGCGAGGGTGGAGGAGAGGTGCTTGAACAGACGCGCGCGCAGGCGCGTGTCCCGCAGCTCGCCAAAGCACCACTTCACGATTTTCCACGACAGTTCGACGTGGGTGTCTTCCTCCCGCGCGATCTGGTTCAGCTCGGCTTTAATCGCGGCGTCCGGTTCTTCCTGCGCGCGGGTTTTCAGTTCCTGCGCCGACAGGGCCTCGTTCAGGCAGCCGTCCGCAAAAGTTTCGGCCGCCATTTTATGGATGCGGAACAGGTACCCGGCCCTGCCGAACAACCCGCGCGCCTCCGCGGGTCCTTTGGGTGTGCCGTTCGCGGCATCCAGCGTAAACGCGATTTGCGCATGCCTGATTTCATCCAGTGCGGCCTGATGCGTTCCCGCCAGCAAATCCGGCGGGCAGCCAAGCTGCGAGAGTTTCAGGCTGAGTTCGGAAAAAGCGGCGACGGAGCTGTGTTCGCCGCGCGCCGCTTTCAGCCAGTTGTGGCGGGACGGAGAAAATTTTTGTGGAATTATCCAATCGCGGGATTCCTTGACGTCGCCCATTTGTATCTTCCCGTGCTTACGGTGAGGACGACCGGGCATAATAATGTTCTGAACCCCGTCATGCGCATGCTGTATTGCAAAGAAGGCTCCACTAATAGCGCGTATCATATTAGAAGTGATAATATGGACAAGAAACAAGCTCATTCCCACGCCTCCGGCGGCGACATATATCCGTTGTTTCACTGAGTAAGCAGAGCCATTCCTTAAGTAAAGGCAAAGGCTAACGGCAAAGAACAGCAAGGAGAAGAGTAGGATTGCCCATGAAAGCGCAATCAGGAATAAAAGGGCAGCTTTAGCGTAACCAGCAGAATAGTAAAAATATCCCAACCCAGAAAACCAGTTAGGCAACGCAAACCATAAAGCAATGACAGAAGGGATAACAAAAAAAATTCCAAGCCGTAGCCAGAGATGGGGGGAAATAAGGCGTTCGCGCAGAGACATCTCAGAACCTCATAGAAAACCTAATATGTGCCATGACGAATTAAATGGGCCAAACCATTATAATACACCCCCGCTGCCATGAGCATGTATAGGAAAAATATGAAATTCGCAGCAACACCGCTAATTAGAATAAATAGTCTTTGAATTCGAGAATATTCGGGATTCTTCCGTATGTATAAGCATAACGATACCACAAATGCATTAAAAACAAGAGCAGACGCAGCAGCTGCAATAAGGTGTAAAGAACAGGAAAATACTGCCCGATAATCCTCGCCGGGGCGATATGGTTTCTCGATCGCTTCGCCGGCTAAAAGAAGCACAAGGAGAGGAAAGAGAGAAAATAATCCCAACCGGAGCCAGAAATCGGCAGAAGCAAGACGGTCACGAGAAAACATTACGTACCTCAAAATGGGTTATATGCCCATTCTAGGCGTCCAATTGATTTTGGATAGATAGTTTATGCTTTCTTCTCCCTCGTCATGCCTGCCTTGCGCGGGCATCCGTAAGGCCGTCCGGCCGTCGTATGACTCGAGCATTGACTCATGTGACGCGCGGACGCGCTTACAGACCCCCGCGCAAGGCGGGGGTGACGCAGTTTTTTTGGCCGGGGATTAAATTTTCTTCAGCAACTTCTGCGCAGGGACGCTATTCAAACCGTCTTCTCAATCCGAAACCCGCTCTGCCCGTCGTATTTCGCGGGTTCGACCGTCACCTTGTCGACGCGGGACAGGGGCGGGCCCTTGTGGCAGGCGCGGATAAGGTCGTCGACTTTTTTCTTGTCGCCGTGCACAAGCGCTTCGACGCTGCCGTCGGTGCGGTTGCGCACCCACCCCTGCAGTTGCAGCTCTTCCGCCTCTTCCTGCAGCCAGGCGCGATAGCCCACGCCCTGCACGCGGCCCGTGATGACGATGCGGACGGTCTGAAGCTCCGGCTCTGCCTGGGGTGCGGATTTGGAGGTCATGCGGTTTTACTGTATGGCGAGCACGGTGCAGCTGCCCTGCAGCACGCGGCAGGCGGTCGCGGCCTGCACGCGGTCTAGGCCCATCAGCCGCGCGCGATAGATCATGCCGCGGTTGGTCATGAGCGGAACGATCATATAACGGCTGGTGGTGGTCAGGCGTGCGGGCAGCTGTTCTTTCGCGTTGCGAAGGGCCATCATGCTGGCGTCATGGCTGGAATAGGCGCCGATCTGGATCGCCCAGGTGCCGGCCACGGGCTGGGGCGCAGGCTGCGCCGCCATCGCGAGGCGCGTGTTCTGCTGGTTCTTTTGTGTTCCCTGTGTCGCTGTGGCCGCTCGTGCGATTTTCGGCGCGGGCACGGCAGTGAATCCCGTCATGGTATTGGTGGTGGCATTCAGGGGCTGGGGCGCGATCTGCCCGGTGACGGCGGCGGTCGCGGGCGGCAGCGGGCGGGTAGTGTCGGATTCATTCACATCGCCTTCGCCTTCGGGCGCTTGCGGCGCCATCGCGAAAGGTATCTGCTGCGTGTTCGCGGCGGTGCGCGGCTGCTGCGTGGCGGACGTTGCCGGGCGGCGGCGCGGCAAGCGCGCATCGGCCAGTTTTTCCCGCTGGCGGAGCAGCGCCAGCACGCGCGGGTCTTTCACGCGCTCGAAGCCGGAATCCAGCAGCAGCGCCATCGCCTGGTTGCGGCTGTTGGCGGTGCGCCCGCCGAAGACGACGCCGATAAGCCGCCGGCCGTCGCGCACGGCGGAGGCGGCGAGGTTGTATCCGGATTTGTGCACATAGCCCGTCTTGATGCCGTCCATGCCCGGGTAATTCGCCATCAGCTTGTTGTGGTTCAGGCTCGTGATGCCGGCATAGGTGAAGCTGGGCGTGCTGAAATACCGGTACTCGCGCGGGAAGTCGCGCAGCAGAGCCTGGCTGAGGATGGCTATGTCGCGCGCGGTGGAATACTGCAGCGGGTCGTGCAGGCCGGAGGCATTCACGAAATGCGTCGAGCGCATGCCGAGCTGCTGCGCCTTGAAGGTCATGAGCCTGGCGAAATGCGCTTCCGATCCGCCGAGGCCTTCCGCCAGCGCCACGGCGGCGTCATTGGCGGAGCGTGTCACGAGGCCGTAAATCGCGTCCTCGAGCCGTATCGTATAGCCCTCCTGCAGGCCCAGTTTTGACGGTTCCTGGTATTCGGCATTGGCGGAAATAGGCAGGCGCTGGTTCTTGGTGACGGCGCCGTTTTCCAGCGCTTCGAAGACGAGGTACAGCGTCATCATCTTGGTCAGCGAGGCGGGATAACGGCGCACTTCCGCGTCCTTTTCGCTCAGGACATAGCCCGTATTGGCGTCGACGACGATGGAGGAATAGCGGTCGGGCTCGGGCGCGCGGCGCACATGGCGGGTCGAATGACGCGCGGTCTTTTTCCGGGCGGCATCAGCCATATCGGGCATTGCAAAGATAAAGGAAACAGCGACAAGGACGAGCACAACAAGCTGCCTAAAGCCTCTCAAACTCCGGTACACTTTCGCATCGCGCATCGCCGGCATTCATTCCTGAAGTATAAGGGAACCCTAATATTATTATCATCCCGGTGGATGGAATTGTCTAGCATCCATTTGGGGGCGGAGTAATAAAAAAACAAGGAATATCCACAGGATAATCGCAAAACCCCTTTAAAACACGCTATCCGCGTGATTAAACGTCTGAGGACGATTGGGTTTTCAGGACGGCGCCGTGGGGGAGCCCTTCGGGCGGCTCATCTTCTCCGGCGACGCCACGGCGGGCAGTTCAATGTCCCCTTTGGGGGCTTCCGGTGGGCTTTCAGGGCCTGTTACAGGGCTTTCCGGGGACTTCTCCGCAAGCGCGGGAGCAGGCTCTGGCTGCGCTTTCGGGGGCAGTTCCACATAGCGTTCCGGCTTGTTTTTGGCGGCTTCCGGCCCGTAGGCGAAGCGCAGTTTGGGGTTCCTGAGCTTGTTGAAGGCGAAGTCGAGCAGACGCCGCATATCCTCGTTGCGCGTCTCCGCCAGGTTCGCCCCGAAGACGACGCCGATGACGCGCTGGTCGTTATTGACCGCCGAGGCGACGAGGTTGAAGCCCGATGTCGCGATCCAGCCCGTTTTCATGCCGTCCAGCCCGGGATAATTGCCCAGCATATGGTTGGTATTCGAATAGGTATGGCCGTTGTAGGTAAAGCTGCGGACACTGAAATACTTGTAATACTCTGGGAAATCCTCGATCAACGCCGTAGCCAGCTTCGCCATGTCCTCGACCGTGGTGTTCTGGCGCGGGTTCGGCAGGCCGTTCGGGTTCACATAGGTCGTATGCGCCATGCCGAGGCGCTTTGCCTCTTCGTTCATTTTCCTGGCGAATTGCTCCTGGCTGCCGCCAAGGGCCTCCGCGAATACGACCGCTGCATCGTTCGCGGAATGGCACAGCATGCCGCGCAGGGCGTTTTCCACAGTGATTTTTGATATAACCTGTTGGGGTTCGGTATGGGTGACGGTTATTTTCTTGCCGTTTTTTCCTGTTTTGCTCTCCTTCACCGTGACGTTCTGAATCATGAACAGGTTCGTCGCCGGCTGGCTGGCGGCGAAATGCGAGACGGTCAGCTCCTGATCCGGTGTCAGTGTGCCTTCCTTCAGCGCCTTGAACACCAGATATGCCGTCATCAGCTTGGTGGTGGAGGCGGGGTGCAGCACCTGGTTCGCGTCGCGCTCATACAGCACCTTGCCGCTCTTTTCCTCGATGACGATCGCGGCATAGCGCTCCGGCCGCGTCTCGGTACGCTGGCGCTGGGCAAGCACCGGGGCCACCGCCGCGACATTAAACGCCAGCGCCAGCGTAACGGCACGTATGAAATTACGTTTTTTCACAAAGTTCAGCCTGTTTATTATTTTATTTCTGGACTCGGGTAAATAATCGGGAGACTTTATGGGAATGATTGAGCAATGTAAAGGCTTTTTATCAAGAGGATACCCACGGCAGACAGGATGTACTATATTCCTACTTTGAGGGGCATTTCGAGGCGGGACAAGGGCCGTGGACAAGAACGGCAGTAATCTATGCAAGGTATTGATAAAAAACAACTAATTTATTGTTCAGGCCCCGGGGATGACGACCGGGATCCGGACCGGCCTAACCGCACCGAAGTCGGCGTCCTGACGCGCACACGCACCAAGACAAAAAAACCCGCGATGTACCGCGTCCTTCTGTTAAACGACGACTTCACGCCGATGGATTTCGTCGTTCACGTCTTGGAAAGGTTTTTCGGCAAGAATAGACAGGAAGCGACCGAAATCATGCTTCATGTCCACCGCCGGGGCGTTGGCGTCTGCGGCATCTACACTTACGAAGTGGCGGAAACGAAGGTGAATCTGGTTATGGACTACGCCCGCAAGAACGAACATCCGCTGCAATGCACGATGGAAAAGGAGTAACAAAACATGCTCTCCCGCCATCTGGAACAGACGCTCCACCGCGCGCTTGCCTATGCGAATGCGCGCCATCATGAATTTGCGACACTTGAGCATCTTCTCCTCGCATTGACTGAGGATCAGGACGCCGTCGCCGTCATGCGCGCCTGCGGCGTCGATGTCGACCTCTTGCGCCAGGAACTTATGCATTATATCGA
>SCTB01000011.1 GCA_004297545.1 Alphaproteobacteria bacterium | reverse complement strand
GCCCAGAAGCTGTCAGCAAATGTCTGCGAAATCACGGGCGTCGTCGCCAAGCTTGAAAACGTCGAGCGCTCGCCGTGGTCCGACGGCACGCCCACCACCCTCAGCGCTTTCGAGGTGGATATCGCCGTCACCGTGAAGGACCGCAAGCCGCATTACAAAAACGCGCCCGCCAACAGCGTCTGCCACCGTGCGGCCAAGGGCGAGACGCGCATCTACAAGCTGTGTTCGACGACAGTTCCCAAGGCGGGCGACCGCATCCATGCGACAGAGGGCCTGCAGACGGGTTCGCGCCGCTCGACCGGCTGCCTGTTTGACGTCGTCGTCATTCCGCCCGCGGAAGGCGAAAAGAAGAAAATCTGAAGTTTCTATTCTTTCGGCAGCTCTTCCCGCCCGTGGCCTTGGCCCAGGTGGCTATGGCCAAGCCGGTTATGCCCCAGGATGGCATGCACCCCGAAGAAGAACAAAAGCGTGCCCATGAACGACTGCATGCCCGCCAGAAACCGCATCGCGTTCGTGATCGGCACGATATCGCCGTAGCCGAGCGTCGCGATATTCACGAGCGAAAACCAGATGCTTTCCACGAACGTCAGGTTGCGTTTCTCTCCGTTGATCATGAAATGATGAATTCTGGATAGAAAATCCACGTTCTTGTAGATGGCGGCGAAGACGATGATATTCAGCGAATACATGATGAAGAAGGCAAAAGCGGACTTGATGAGCTTTGCGTTCGCGGCGAAGAATTCGCCGAACAGCACGCCCGTGTCGATCAACATGAGCGTGAAGTCCCGGCTGGCGAGGAATACGATCGCCGCAACGATGAACATTTCGCCCAGGAAGAACCATTCCCGCGTCTCGACCGGGTTCTCATGCGACTGGTGCAGCACGAAAGCCATTATGCCGACCAGCGCGATGGGAATGAGCCACAGGAAGGACCGGACGAACTTGGCCTCGTTGATGTACACCTGCGACTGGATGATGCCGGTGATTTCGTCTTTCTTGTACGCGGCGCCCGCAAGGAAACCGGCCAGCGGCAGAAGAAACCCCGCCGTGATGAAAACCGGCGACATCTCCGGGAAGATACTTTCCACGAAGAAGGCGAAAAAGCACATATAAATGGTAATGACGTTCGCCAGGATGACGTTGAAAAACGCGCTTCCCCCGCCGAACAGCCGGTGGAACGCCAGCACCATGAAAATGGCCGCGAGGATGCAGGTATAGAACAGCCCGACCGTGTCGTCCGTCGCATAGCCGACCAGCCCCAGCAGCGTGACTGAAATGATGACCGCGGAAATAAACTTGCGGTAAAACCCCAGCGCCCGGCGGAAAATTTCGAAATGAAGCAGCCTTTGCGGCATAATCGGCTCTCCTTTGGCTTTTAATTTACATCATAAATGCCTAAAATACACGCGGAAACGAATGAGCCCATGTCACGCCCCGGAACAAACATCGTCGTCGCAGCCCTGTACAAATTCGCGCCCCTGACCGGCCTTCGGCAACTGCAGGCCGAGCTGCAGGAGGTTTGCGATAAGAACAGCGTGTGCGGCACCCTGCTGATCGCGCAGGAAGGCATCAACGGCACCATCGCCGGCAGCCGGGCCGGCATCGACCGCGTGATCCATTCGCTGCGCCGCCATAAAGGCCTGCAGGACCTTGATCACAAGGAATCATTCGCGGAAGCCCAGCCCTTTTACCGCATGAAGGTGCGCATCAAGAAGGAAATCGTGACGATGGGCGTGGAGGGCGTCGACCCGAACGAGGTCGTCGGCGCCTACCTGTCGCCCGAGGAATGGAACAATGTCATCGCCGACCCGGATACCGTCGTCATCGACACGCGCAACGATTACGAGGTGAAGATCGGCACGTTCAGAAACGCGATCAACCCGCACACCGAAAGTTTCCGCGAATTCCCGGCCTACGTCAAAAGCCATTTCAGCCCGGAAAAGAACAAAAAAGTCGCGATGTTCTGCACCGGCGGCATCCGCTGCGAAAAGGCCTCCGCCTACATGAAAAAACTGGGATTCGAGGAAGTTTACCACCTGAAGGGCGGCATCCTGAAATATCTTGAAAAGATGCCGGAGGAAAAAAGCCTGTGGCAGGGCGAATGTTTCGTCTTCGACCAGCGCGTATCGGTGAAGCACGGGCTGGAAACGGGTTCTTATACGCTCTGCCCCTCCTGCCGCCACCCGGTCAGTGAAAAGGACAGGCAAAGCAAGAAATTCATCGAAGGCGTCGCCTGCCCGAATTGCCACGACAAGCTGTCAGACGAGCGCAAGGCGCGCTCCGCCGAACGCCATAAACAGGTCAAACTGGCCGAGAACCGCGGACAGAAGCATATCGGCGCCAAATACGGGGACGAGGCGGATTAAGCGTTGCCGACCGGCGGCTGACCCAGGTCTTCACCGGGGTTACGCGCTTCCTTGCTGCAGCCGCTCTTGCACGCGCGGCATTTGTCGCGTTCATTCCAGAGCTTCTTTTTGAAATCCTGCGTATCGGTATGTTCCATGTAGCCTGCATAGACGCCCGTCTGGCCATGCAGGTTGGATTTATGCTTGATGGGGCACCAGAAATGCTCGGTGCGGTAGACGATTTCGCGGGCATAGGCGATCACCCCCTGCGCATAGTCGCAGTAAGCGCAGTTGAGCCGCTCTCTAAAATTCATATGCGGCCGGTCGTGCCGGTCGATGATTACATGATCGGCGCGGCGGACAAGGGGCAGCCCGTAGACCCGAAAACATATCTGCTGATAGATGGTCACGAGAAGATCGAGCAGCAGGAAAGCGACAACCACCGCATAGATGACCGGGGCGGTCAGTATCCCGCCCAGCCGGGTATGCTGGAGAAGCCTTTGAATATTCGTCGCCATTTTGCTCTCTCCCTGTCGGCAGTTTACCGGTAACTTTTGGGCGTTTGCAGCGAATAGGATTATGCCTATATTATATCCCAAGTATAACAGGAGGCTCTCATGACGGAAAAGGCAGCATTTGGCGCAGGGTGTTTCTGGGGCGTGGAGGCCGCGTTCCGCAAGCTCAAGGGCGTGAAAACCACCGCCGTGGGCTATATGGGCGGTCATACCGCCAATCCGACCTACAAGGACGTCTGCAATGACGATACCGGCCATGCCGAGGTCGTGCAGGTTGAATACGATCCGGCGCAGGTTGCGTATGACGACCTGCTGAAGGTCTTCTGGGCCTGCCATGACCCGACCCAGCTGAACCGCCAGGGGCCTGACGAAGGCACGCAGTACCGCACGGCTATCTTCACCTACTCCGATGCACAGAAGGCAGCGGCGGAAAAGTCGAAACAGGCGCTCATAGATTCCGGAAAATACAAGAAGCCCGTCGTCACCACCATCGAACCCGCCCCGACCTTCTACAGGGCGGAGGATTATCACCAGCAATATCTGGAAAAACGCGGGTTGGCGTCGTGTCATCTGCCCTCCTGATGCCGCCCCGGCGCAGGCCGGGGCCCACGGACAACGTCCTTCAAGTCATCTGCGCAAGATTGCTGTCCGTGGATTCCGGCTTTCGCCGGAATGACATGTCTTGGGATGGCATGCCATATATGCTAGATTTCCCTCACCTTTTGAAGGACCCCTATGCCCAACCCGATCCTGAAATTCCTCGCCGGTGAAACCCAGCAGCTGCATGCGCAGGGGCTCTACAAGTCCGAGCGCGTCATCATTTCGCCCCAGCAGGCGGATATTACGGTGCATACGGCGAATGACGACCGCCATGTCATCAACCTTTGCGCGAATAACTACCTTGGCCTCGCCAACCACCCGCGGCTGATAAAGGCCGCGCATGAGGCGCTGGACAAATACGGGCTGGGCATGGCGTCGGTGCGCTTTATCTGCGGCACGCAAGGGCCCCACAAGCAGCTGGAGGCGCGCATGAGCGCCTGGCTGAAGACGGAAGACACCATCCTCTACACCTCCTGCTTCGATGCCAATGGCGGGTTGTTCGAAACCATCCTTGGCGAAGGCGATGCGGTGATTTCGGATGAGCTTAACCACGCCAGCATCATAGATGGCATAAGATTGTGCAAGGCGTCGCGCTACCGCTACAAAAACAACGATATGGCCGACCTTGAGGGAAAGCTGAAGGAAGCCGCCGGAGCGCGTTACAAGCTTATCGCCACCGACGGCGTTTTCTCGATGGACGGCATCATCGCCAACCTGCCCGCGATCTGCGCGCTGGCCGACAAATACGGCGCGCTCGTCATGGTGGATGACAGCCATGCCATCGGCTTCACCGGGAAAACCGGCGCCGGAACGCCCGAATACTGGAACGTGCAGGACCGCGTCGACATCATTACCGGCACGTTCGGCAAGGCCCTGGGCGGCGCCTCGGGCGGCTATACCTCGGGCCGCAAGGAAATCATCGAATGGCTGCGGCAGCGCTCGCGCCCGTACCTGTTTTCGAACACGCTGGCGCCGCCGATCGTTGCGGCGTCGATTGCCGCGCTTGACCTTATCCAGGAAGACACGACGCGGCTGCAGAAACTACGCGACAATGCGACGTATTTCCGCAAAGGGATGGGCGCGCTGGGCTTCGACCTCGTCCCGGGCGAGCACCCGATCATCCCGGTCATGCTCTATGACGCGCCGCTCGCCAAGAAGATGGCCGATATGCTGCTGGACGAAGGGCTTTACGTGATTGCCTTTTCCTTTCCCGTCGTGCCGCAGGGCAAAGCGCGCATCCGCACGCAGATGTCGGCGGCGCATGACAAGAAACACCTTGACCACGCTATCACGGCTTTCGGAAAGGTCGGCCGCATACTTGGAGTGATAAAATGAGCGATATGCCAATGCCCACGCCTGCGCCCGAGCCGCAGAAACCGAAAAAAGAATTCCTCGACAACGTGCTGGTGAAAAGCCTGCTCACCTTCATCGCCTGGCTCGGCCCCCTGCCGCTCGCCGTGGTGCTGCTGAAGTGCTGGTTCAACAATGGAGCTCCGCCGGAGCAAAGCAATTCAGACCCGTTCCAGTCCATCCGGCATACGGTCATGTCCCCGACCGGCTCGACAGCGGATATGATGCTGCTGCTGGCGCTGGTTCCCTCCATCGTTCTTCTCATGATACTGCACCGCAGCCTGCCCAGGCGTATCTTCGCCGTTCTCGGGCTTCTTATGATCGCCACGGGCGAACTGCTGCTGATGCTCGAAATAACGAGCAACTGAAGGACCCCATGAAAGCCCTGTGCAAAAAAGAACCCAAACCCGGCATCTGGATGCTGAAGGACGCTCCCGTCCCCGATATCGGGCCGAACGACGTTCTTATTAAAATCCGCAAAACCTCCATCTGCGGCACCGACATCCATATCTATAAATGGGATGAATGGTCGCAGAAAAACGTGCCGGTGCCGCTGATTACCGGCCACGAATGGATGGGCGAGGTCGTAAAAAAAGGCTCCGAAGTCAGGAACCTCGACGTCGGCCAGCGCGTCTCGGGCGAAGGGCACCTGACCTGCGGCACCTGCCGCAACTGCCGCGCGGGCAAGCAGCACCTCTGCATCCATACCAAGGGCGTGGGCGTGAACCGCCAGGGCGCCTTCGCTGAATATTTCGCGCTCCCCGCCTCTAACATCTTCAAGCTTCCCGACAGCATTTCCGACGATATCGCGGCGTTTTTCGACCCTCTCGGCAATGCGGTGCATACCGCGCTTTCCTTCGACCTCGTGGGCGAGGATGTGCTGATCACCGGCGGCGGGCCGATTGGCTGCATGGCGGCCGGTATCTGCCGTTTTGCGGGCGCGCGGCATGTCGTCGTGACCGATATTAATCCCTACCGCCTCGAACTCGCAAAAAAAATGGGCGCGACGCGCGCCGTCAACGTGCAAAAGACGGAACTGCGCGATGTGATGAAGGAGCTCGGCATGACCGAGGGCTTCGACGTCGGCCTCGAAATGTCCGGCGTCGCCACCGCCTTCCGCCAGATGCTCGAACTCACCCGCCACGGCGGCAAGATCGCCCTGCTCGGCATCCCGCCCAAGGAAGTCTCCATCGACTGGAACCAGGTCATTTTCAAGGGCCTGTTCATCAAAGGCATCTACGGCCGCGAAATGTACGAGACCTGGTACAAGATGAAAGCCATGGTCCAGTCCGGCCTCGACCTCTCCCCCATGATCACCCACACGTTTGAAGCCGGCGACTTCCAGAAAGCCTTCGACGTGATGGCCTCGGGGGAGTCGGGGAAAGTGATTTTGGATTGGACGGTTTGAGGAAACAGCAAGTATGGCCCTTAAAAAGATGCGTATAACCAAAAGAACTATTTACTGGTCTATTTTTGCCTGCATATCCGCTCTCGTTCTAACTATTGTAATATCTGTAATATCACAGACAACGCACCTACAAGCTTGGCCACAAGCGTGTAATGGCCCGCATCATTGTGTCGTCCAAGGGCGCTCAGAGCAATGCTTCTCTTGTCGCCCCCTCTCATTGTTCGAAGCTCTTGATGTCCTCTTTAGTAGGCGAGAGCCAGGAAGAAAAGGCTTCAATCAATAGTGTCGGGTTGGACCACTGGGGTCGGGGCAATTTTAAATCCAACCATCCGCGTCATTCCCACGAAGGCGGGAATCCAGCGCGACAGCGCAGATTTATAAATTATGCAGGCCTCCGGCCTGCTGGATCCCCGCCTTCGCGGGAATGACAATGCTGGATAATCGAGGCTGCCCCTTCTCCCCCGTTCGCGCAGCGAATGGAGGGAGAAGGTTGGGATGAGGGGGTGGTGAAGAAAAGACGGGCTGCGCTTTTTCTGCGCCGCCCCCTCAC
>SCTB01000149.1 GCA_004297545.1 Alphaproteobacteria bacterium | reverse complement strand
CAAGGCGCCCCTGGGCGCGCTGTTCAGGCGGGACGGCGAATGGGCTGTCTTCCGGGACGAAAACGGCCGGGCGAGAGTACGTGTCGTGAAAATAGGCCATCTTGGCAACCGCTATGCCGAGGTGCTGGACGGGCTGGCGGCGGGTGAGCGGGTTATCCTGCATCCCAGCGACCAGGTGAAGGACGGCATCCGCGTCCGCCAGCGTACGGAATAATACATACGGCAGGCCTGCAGCAGGCAGATATATCTTCCATAAAAGTTATAGACTTTATGGAAAAAATATGTATTATTCCGGGGATTCAAACCCCTAAGCAGGATTGCCAGACCCGCTCCATGAACGCAGTGAATGGACAAACCCCCAAACCCCGCCGCGGGTTGAAACGGCTGACGGCGATATTTTTCAGCGCCGCGATGGTGATCGGCATGGGCGGCTGCAACCCCTTTGCGGAAGAGCAGAAGACGCCGGCCCCGGTGACGGTCGCGCAGACGATGCCGGCGCCGCCGCCGCAACCGGTGGCGCAGGCAAAGCCGCCGGCGCCGGTCTGCGAGGCGGATACCTTTACGGCCCAGCATACGACGCGCGAGCTGACGGCGGGTGAGGCGGCGATCGTGAAGGACCTGTTCGGCGGGATGCTGAAGACGGATTGTGTGCGGATGAATTTCTTCAACAACAAGAAGAACGGCACCGCCAACGTAGCGGCCGGTGAAAAGTACCAGGCCGAATTCTACGGCAAGGACGGCGCATCGGCGGACTTCAGCCAGGAAAAAGACGCCAGGAAATTCGGGCTCTTCATCCGCCACATGACCTACCTCTGGCAGAACCAGACCGAAGGCAAGCTGACGTTCGGGGAAGTGAATGAGATGCTCTATCCGCTCGAACCTCAATATGTCTTCGCGAGCTACAGCCGCCTGCAGCAGGCCGCGATCATGGAAGATTACGCGCTGCGCTTTCTGCACCATACCCGCAAGTCGCGCTGGCTGGTTCAGGTGTCCGGCGGCGACAAGTCGAACACCGATCCCCGCCTGCAGGCGCTGGTGGAAGGCACGTTTGCGTCGGCAAAGACCCTGCGCGCGGCCTTCGCGAATATCGAGAGCCGCGACCTGACGACGGGGGAGGAGGCGCTGCTCAGGGCTATTTTCGGGACTGCGCTGAACACCACAGGGCTGAAGCAGAGCTTCCACCCGGAATCCTACAAGGATATCGTCGGTTCCGCGTCCTCGGGCGCCGCCGCGGAATACTGGGGGCCTTCGCAGAAATCCGCCGATTTCAGCAAGGAGAGGGACGCCGACCGTTTCGGCACCTTTATCCACGAAAACCTGCACGTCTGGCAGTTCCAGACCCGCTGGCGATATTCCCCGCGATTTGAGGAAGACGAAATTGAGGATCCCAAGGATCCCGAAAAGGCATACAGGTATCCGCTCGATGCCAAGTTCAAATTCACCGACTACGGCGTGGAGCAGCAGGCCGCGATCATCGAGGACTACGCGCGCTATTACCTGCATCCCGGCAAGACGCTCTGGTACCTGCCGAAAGTCTACGGCTGGGGAGCGCCGCTGCAGGCCCGGCTGCCGCTGCTGCAAAAGGTGGTCGAGAACCAGTTTCCTTCCGCGAAAGCCGCGCGTGAGTCCTTCGAGAGGACGGGAACTCTCCCCAAGGCGAAGGTCGCAGCCGCGCCGAAGGCTGCCAAATCCCCAGTCGCGCCGGGATAATTTTCTACTTCGTCTTCTCCGTCACCACGGCCGTGCCGTAGCAGAGCACTTCGGCGGCACCGACCATCGGGCCGGTGTCGTAGCGCACGCCGATGATCGCGTTCGCGCCGAGGTCGAAGGCATGGTTGATCATCAGCTGGAAGGCTTCGTCCCGGGCGGTTTCGCACAGCGTCGTGAAAATCCCGGCGCGCCCGCCGATAAGGGTGCGCAGGCCCCCGATGATGGTCATGGGCAGCGACCGGGTGCGCACGGTGATGCCGCGCACGATGCCGATGGTTTTCACCACGCGAAAGCCGGGAAGATCGAAGGTTGTGGTCGTCAGCAGTTCGGGAAGTTTGCGGTCTTTATCCGTCGTTTCCATCGTGATGTCCTTTCGCTTGCCCCATCCAAGTCTAGTCCGGAGCGGGACGATACGCCACCGGCGCAGCGCTTGCCATATCACCGGGAAATCCTTTTATTAACGCTTGCTTCCGATGGGGTGTGTTGCTACCGTCCGTGAAATTTCGACATCGGCGTTTTTTATAAAAAGGAGTCACACCACCATGGCTGACAATCAGAATGAATCCGGCAAGGACGGCGCGAAAAAATCGGGCCTTGGCAAAAAATTCGCCCTCGCCGCGGGCGCGCTTGTGCTGGGCGCGGGCATTGCGACCGGCGCTGCCATCGGGGTGAACGGCATCCAGCGCGGCACGGCCGAAGGCCTCGCGCCCTCAGGCCCCGCCACGCTGCACACCATGACCATCAAGCCGGTGTTCGAGCGCCAGACTTATGACACCCCGAATTCGCACTACTGGTGCTGGTCGGTCGCTTCCATCAAATGCCCCATCCCGGTACCGGCAAGCGACAAGCCGACTTATGACCAGATGAAACAGAACCAGCAGTATAAACCGTAACATTTACGGCTTATCGAGACCGCGCCGGGGGATTTGAATCAAATCCCTCTCAAACTGAGCCGATCATTTACAATCCCTGAAGGAATGCTGCGTATAATCGGATATTGGAGCATGACGCAGAGATTCCTGCCGTCGTGCCCTCAACGAAAAAACAACCAGAGGGAAAAAGACAATGCTCAAGAAAATGATGAAATGCGAAGCCGGCGCCACCGCCATCGAATACGGCCTTATCGCGGCCGGGATCGCCGTCGCCATCGCCGTGGTGGTCTTCGCGCTCGGGTCGAAGCTGAACACGCTGTTCTCGAACATCAACGGAATGCTCCCGTAAAAAAACGGCGGCAGCCGTTACCCTTCCATAGCCCTATGCAGAACAAGAACGGCCTTGATCTCCCGGCAGAAGGAGAAGGCCGTTCTTTTCGCGCGCGCCGCGACATCAGTTTACGTATCGCGGCGATTTAGCACTGGGCATTACCCCTTCGGGATAATACAATTTACAAAGCAGGCGCAAGGCAACGGGCGCCGGGGGGAGATAATGTCATGGCGAATGAACCGACAGATCCTTCGCTCAGCCGTTTTCTGAGGGAAAGCCTGACGGCGGGCGAGACGGTCGTTTTTAACGCAAAATTCCACTGGTTCTATCATGTGGTCACCTTCATAGCGCTGGGCATGTGGCTCGCGGGCGGCGTTCTTTTAGGGCTGTGGTTCCACTGGACCGCGGTCCATGTGTTCGGCCCCAGGATGGCGCTGGCGAACCCCGGCGTTTACGCGCTGATGGAGCGGATGCAAAACCTTCCGGTCTTCGTCTGCGCCGGTTTCGGCGGGCTCGCGGTGCTGAAACGGGCGCTGGTGCAGGTGACGACGGAAGCGGTGGTCACGAACAAGCGGCTGCTGTTCAAGCGTGGCATTTTCTCGGTGCAGGCCTCCAAGATGGGCCTCAAGGAAGTCAACTACGCCGAGATCAAGCAGTCATTGCTCGGCAACCTGCTGGGTTATGGCGGGCTGCATATCTATACCTTCACCCTCGACGACAAGAACATTTCCATCCCCGATATCGCGTCGCCGAGCGCATTCAACAAGGCGCTGGACGCGGCGAAGGCGGGCGGGGGATTTACCACCGACCGTTCCGCCATGCCGCCGGGGTCGATGGGGCAGACGTCGACCGGCGCGTAACATCCGGAAAGAAGTCATTTTTCGAGGGTTTCGCCCGGAGTCGTTTATTAACGCGCTGGAAAATAATTTTTTATAACCATTTGATAACAAACGATAATACGGAATGCATTTGCACTCCTGCATGGTTTATGTAAAGTAGCTTCATATCCAGATATCTACGGGACGAGCATTTTGTAAAGCATGGGCTTTGTAAAGGTGGTTTTGCCATGAGTACGACATTGAACAAACAACATCAGCCGAAGGCGGCCAAAGGCTGGCTGACGAAGACGGCTTTGGTGGTTTTCGCGGCGGTGGCGCTGATGGATCTGACCGGCTGCGCCGCGCTGAAGAACTCGGCCGATACGCTCGGCAACGCGGCGGGCACGCAGGTGACGAAGGCGGGCCTCTGGGTGCTGGGCAAGGACGCCGACTGCCACTTCGACGCCGTCAACCATTCCAGTTATAACCCGGCGGGGGGCTCGGCCTCGGGTACGGAGACCCGCAACGGCTGCCGCGAGCTGCCCTCGACCGCGGCGCAGATCAAGCTGGCCGAGCAGCAGGAGGCCATTTACAACGTCCATATCCGCGAGCAGCAGAAACGCGCGCAGGAGATGCAACGCATGCAGGACAAGCTGCGCCTCGACTTCCAGGACCGCCAGGCCGCCGACACCTGCCATCGGCACAAGCTGGAACTGCTGGCGCAGGGTAAAAACATGGATAAATCCGACGCCTGCACCGACATCCTGAACAAAGACCGCGCGCAGCTTTCCAGCGCGGAGACGCCGGCGAAATCGAAAGGATTCTGGAGCGGGTGGAGTTTGAGGGATTGACCTGAAACCCCTGAACCCGGGTCGAGCCCGCGTTCAATTAACGCCTTGCCCCCCTGAGCCTGCGCCGCAGCGCGGGGAACGCTGCGGCGGCAGTATTTATTTTCAGCGTACGTAGGCAATGGTTACGTGAGATAATATTTCAGGCGGCAATGATTTCAGAGTCGTCTCGACGCCGTCTTTCATGGCATCCGCGTCTGCCCATCCGTATTGTCTGGCGCGTTTGTCGGTCGTCGCGATATTGACGACAAACTGTTGCGCCGCATGTTCATGGGTGAGCAGATGCGCGGATTTCTCCGGCCCCAGAGAGGCGACATTCGCGTCATCGGCCCACATATAAGGCAGGGCCTTTGGCGCGCGGGCGGGGTTGATCCAGATCTCCTGAATATCGGTTCCGTCTGTAGAGGTGGTCAAGGCACGGTGAAAATGAGCCGAGGGCTTGTGATTCCTTTCATGAAGGACCCCATCAGAACCGACGACGATGTAACGCTTGTGGAACATGACAATATCCTCCCTTAAAAAATTAGTTGACTTAAGCATGTATTAATCACTTGTCTGCTATAATCTCTTTGTCCCTATATCTCCAGTACATCATGTAATGCATAACGATTCGTTAAAAATTCCTTGGCGTAAGGCCGGGAATTTTTTTATTCATCGGGCCCTTTGGACTTGATGTGGGTCAAGGTAACTGGAATGGATTGATGATATACTTCGCTGCTTTTTCAGGACATGCTGCATCGCGAGCGTATGCCGTCTGGCGACATCAGCGCCTGGTTTGCGCCGGCGGGCTGGAGCAAAGGAATAATAATCCTTGTGTCGGGGGTTCAAATCCCTCCCTCGCTATCATTTCAAATTATTCCGGCCCCTTTG
>SCTB01000148.1 GCA_004297545.1 Alphaproteobacteria bacterium | reverse complement strand
GTGCTGGAAGGCCTCAAGAGCGCAGAACAGGCGCAAAAATCGGCGACCGGCAAGCAATCCAAGCCCGTGCTGAAGGCCGCCAAGGCCAAGAAGCCAACCAAAGCCAAATCCAGAAAGGGCAAGGCGGAATAAGCCTCTGCCGGTCCCATGGTCCTGTCCTCGCGGACGGATCCCGCTATCTTCAGAAACGAGCCAAACTCATGTCCGCCGAAGAGCAGCCTCACAGCAAGGAATTCGCCGTTCTCATGGCGCTGCTGATATCCGTCGTCGCGATATCCATTGACGCGCTGCTGCCCGCGCTTGGGACGATCGCGCAGGACCTGCAGCTTTCAAACCCGAACCACGCCCAGTACCTGATCGTGTCGCTCTTCGCGGGGATGGCGGTGGGGCAGCTTGTCTGCGGCCCGCTGTCAGACGCGCTCGGGCGCAAGAAAGTTCTCTACTGGGGCATCGGGCTTTATCTCTGCGGCAGCGTGCTGTGCCTTCTTGCGCCGCAATTCGGCTGGGTTCTGGCGGGGCGTGTCATCGAGGGTCTCGGCGTGTCGGCCCCCTATGTGTCAGCCGTATCCATCGTGCGCGACAAATATGCGGGCCGCGCCATGGCCAAGGTCATGTCCATCGTGATGATGATCTTCATCATGGTTCCTGCGATCGCGCCCAGCATCGGGCAGGGGATATTGCTGATCGCGCCGTGGCGGGCGATTTTCGTGCTGTATATCGGCTACGCCGTTGCGGTGACGAGCTGGATTTTTTTCCGGCTGGAGGAAACCCTGCCGCCTGAAAAGCGCATTCCTTTCCACGTGCCCAATATCCAGAGCGGCTTCGTCGAGGTGTTCAGCAGCCGCCTGACCATGTGCTACACGGTCTGTATGGGTATCAGTTTCGGCAGCTTTATCGGCTACCTGAATTCGTCGCAGCAGATTTTCCAGGACCAGTTCGGCGTGGGAAAGATGTTCACGGTCTATTTCGGCTGCCTGGCGCTGGTGTTCGGCGTCGCGTCGCTTATGAATTCGCGCATCGTCGAAAAACTGGGCATGCATTATATCTGCGCGCGGTCCTTTGCCTGCATCGTCGCCGCCTCGGCCCTGTTCCTCGGCGTCAACCTGCTGGCCGAAGTGCATCTGTGGATGTTCCTTGCCTATGTGGCCGTGCTGTTCTTAAGCTTCGGCCTCGTCTTCGGCAACCTCAACGCCCTCGCGATGGAACCGATGGGCCATATCGCCGGCATCGCCTCGGCCATCATCGGATCGGTCTCCTCGGTCATGTCGATGGCGCTGGGCGCTTTTATCGGCCAGATGTACAACGGGACGCTTATTCCCATGACTCTGGGCTTTCTCGTCTTCGGGGCGCTGGCGCTGGTCATCCTGCTCTATACCACCAGTCCGCGCTTCAGAACCGCACTGTCGGCGGGGGCGGATTGAGCGGCAGAGGGAGTATATTATAAATTATGGAAATAAAGGGCGATTCCTTGCCCTTCCACGCTGCGTTTCTATTTGAAAATCAGGCAAAAAGGGGTATGGATAGACGGATTTTTCTTGCCTTAAGGGCCTGCTTTGTTTATGTAATGAAGCCCCCTTGGTGAGAGCAACGGGCAAAAAACGCTTAAGAAAGAGTAAGAGCTATGGCAGTTCCAAAGAAGAAAACCTCCAAGATGCGCCGCAACATGCGCCGTTCTCACCATGCGCTGAAATCCCCGACGGTGGTCGAGGACAAGCACACGGGCGAGAATGTCCGTCCCCATCATGTCTGCCGCAAGACCGGCATGTACAAGGGCCAGCAGGTCATCGACGTCGACTAACCGTCGGCGCTAATCCTTAAAGCATATCTTCCGGGTATCATCGCTTTGCGCAATGGTCTGGTCATATCGTTGGACGGCATGGGCGGCGACAAGGCCCCCCACATCGTCGTCGAAGGCGCTCATCTCGCGCGCGAGAAATTTCCCGAGGCGAAATTCATCATCTACGGCGACGAAGCGCAGATACGCCCCCTCGTCAAAAAATATGAGGGGCTGGAAAGCGTCATGGAAGTGCGCCATACCCCGGACCGCGTCACCGCCGAAGACAAGCCTGCCAACGCGCTCCGCCACGGGCGCAACTCCAGCATGAGACTGGCCATCGATACGGTGGCGAAGGGGGAGGCGGATTGCGTGATTTCCGCCGGCAACACGGGCGCGCTGATGGCCATGGCCAAGTTCAGCCTGAAGGTCATGCCGGGCATCCACCGGCCCGCCATCGCGACCTATATGCCGACCAAGGTCGCAGGGCACGGCACAATCTTTATGGACCTCGGCGCGAATGCCGAATGCACGTCGCAGAACCTGCTGGAATTCGCGGTGCTTGGCGGCGTCTTCTCGCGTGAAATATTCAAGATACCTGAGCCGCGTATCGCTCTCCTGAACATCGGTTCGGAGGCCATGAAAGGCGACGAGCTTGTTAAAGCGGCATCCGAAGTTTTCGCGGCCGCGCGGCTGCCCGGAAAATATGTCGGCTATGCCGAGGGCAACGAGATCATGACCGGCGACTTTGATGTCGTCGTCACGGACGGCTTTACGGGCAACGTCACTTTGAAAACAATGGAAGGCACGGCCAGCCTCATCAAGCACATGATGAAGGAAGCCTTCAAATCGTCCTGGTGGGTGAAACTCGGCATGGTCCTGTGCCTGCCCAGCCTGCCGGGGCTGCTGATCATTTACATGGCGCTGAAGAAATTCTCCAAACGCATCGACCCGCGCTATTACAACGGCGCCAGCCTGCTGGGTCTCAAGGGGCTTTGCATCAAGAGCCACGGCGGCACGGACGGCATCGGTTTTGCGAACGCGATCGGCGTGGCGGCAGGCCTTGCGGCCAACCGGTTTACGGACAAAGTGGAAACGGAACTCCGCCGCTTGGGGTTCGAAGGCCATATCGAGCCGCTGCCGGAGGTCACCTCCTGATGCGCCGCTCCATCATGCTCAGCTGCGGGTCGTACCTCCCGAAAAAAGTCATGACGAACAGCGACCTCGCGAAGCTTGTCGACACGACGGATGAATGGATCGAGCAGCGCACGGGCATTAAAAAACGCCATATCGCGGGCGAGGGCGAGAAGACGTCGGACATGGCGACCTTCGCCGCCGAGAAGGCGCTGAAGAAAGCCAACCTGACCGGCAAGGACATCGACATGATCGTCCTGGCCACGACCTCGCCCGACAACACCTTCCCGGCGACCGCCGTCACTGTGCAGGCCAATATCGGCATGCATGACAAGGGCTTCGCCTTCGACATTCAGGCGGTATGTTCGGGTTTTATCTATGCGCTGGCGACGGCGGACAATTTCATCAAGGCGGGTCAGGTCAAACGCGCGCTCGTTATCGGCGCGGAACATTTTACCTCTCTCATCGACTGGAAAGACCGCACGACCTGCGTTCTGTTCGGCGATGGGGCAGGGGCTGTGGTGCTCGAAGCCAACGACAATGCTTCCGGCACGAAAGCCGACCGCGGAATTTTGTCGACGCATCTCCATTCGCAGGGCGAGTTTCGCTCGCTTTTGTATGTGGATGGCGGCCCGTCTTCGACCAAAACGGTAGGTCATGTGCGCATGAACGGCAAGGAAGTCTTCCGCCATGCCGTCACCCGCATGAGCGAGGCGATTATGGAAGCTATGCGGGAAAACGACGTGGACCCGTCCGAGGTCAAATGGCTTGTGCCGCATCAGGCCAACAAGCGCATCATCGACGCCACGGCGGAAAAGCTGAACCTGTCGCCCGACAGCGTAGTTATGACAGTTGCCGAACATGGAAATACCTCCGCCGCATCCATTCCTCTGGCGCTCACCACGGCCGTTGAAGACGGGCGAATCCAGCGCGGCGACCTGATTCTGATGGAAGCGATGGGCGGCGGACTCACCTGGGGCGCGGCTCTTGCGCGGTGGTAAAAAACCTCTTGCGACTCGGCCGAATCCGAAGGAATCCGCGATTCTCCAAAGTGACGCCGTTTACTGTAAAAATATGATTCAACTCTTTGTATTGACTAACGAAATGTGAATCGATAGCGTAGGACTCAACGGACATTTTTAAAGGGTCAAATTATGAGCAATAACCAGACCATCACCCGCGCAGACCTCAGCCAGGCTGTTTATGAACAGGTTGGCCTCTCGAGGAATGAGTCCGCGGATCTTGTTGAAACCGTTCTTGAGGAAGTCTGCAAGGCGCTGGAACGCGGGGAGATGGTGAAAATCTCTTCCTTCGGCACTTTCCAGGTGCGCAGCAAGCGCCAGCGCATCGGCCGCAACCCCAAGACCGGGGAAGAGGTGCCAATTCTGCCCCGTCGCGTTCTCACTTTCCGCGCGAGCAACGTGCTGAAAGAGCGCATCAATAAAGAGAGCGCAGAGTAATAGCCAAGTAATATCTGTTATCGAAGCAACAGTATTTAGGAATTTCCGCCTATGACGCCTGTCAATCAGTCTTCAGTAAAGCCCGGCGTGCAGCCTGATATCGCCCCGGATCAATCCACGCAGAAACTCCCCAATCGCCGCCCGATGAAGCAAAAGCTGTCGCCGCAGAAGTCGGCTGGCGCTTTCCGCACCATCTCCGAAGTGGCCGGCGACCTGAACGTCGAGCAGCATGTGCTGCGGTTCTGGGAGACGAAATTCACCCAGATCAAGCCGCTCAAGCGTGGCGGCGGACGCCGGTACTACCGCCCGGAAGATGTTGATCTGCTGAAAAACATCCACCACCTCCTGTATCAGGAAGGCTATACGATCAAGGGCGTGCAGAAGCTTCTGTCGGCCAACCGCGGCAATCTTTCCGCGCGCGTCGGCAGCGAAGAGGCTTCTCCCGTCGCCAAGGCCGTCCACAAGAACAAGGATGAGCTGAAGTCCATGCTGGATGAGCTTAAATCCATGCGCAAGCTGATCGGGTAAGCTCCTATCTCATTGAAATCTATTTCGCTATCCCGGCGAAAGCCGGAGTTACAGCAGGCTCTAATTGCGATTGACTCTCAACTTATTCTCTATTACCATATCGCAATCAGTTCAGAAAGAAATGGTGCCCCATGCTTTATCAGAACGAATTTTCCCGGATGAAAGAGATTTATAAACGCATGCCGCCCGCCAAGCGCGAGATGGCGGGCCCCATCCTGGCCCTGCCGCTGGCGGCGATGGGCGTGTTCGGCCTGCTGCTGATGCCCTTTGGTTTTGCAAGCCTTGCGACCGTCATCTTCGTGGGCGCGCTGGCGGCGCTTGTTACCGCATCTATGCTGGTGACGATCATCGATCTGCGCCCGGAATACGCCGAATGGCGCCGTGGCAGCGGCGGGGCAGAACCCGCGAACGACCTGCCGGGCGAGGCCGCCATCCGCATGCTCTCGGTCGCCAACGACCCGGGAGAGGCGGAGCCCGCAGAAGCCGGCAACCGCCAACGCACCGGCTAGATTTGACATAATCATAATAAAGTGATAGCTTTCTCCAGACCCTGAACCGAGCGGGAGAAGGCCGCATGGCCAAAACACCCACCCTTAAAGCTTTCGAGGCTGCCGTCTGGAACAGCCTGCTGGACCGGCTTTCAAAAGTGCCGGAGGGCAGGGAACTGGTCGATTACGCGCGCCGGCACAAAGTGAAATTCGAATTCGCCTCGATGTCGGGCGGCGAATGGGTGCCGCAGCAGAACAAGGTAAAGCTCGGGCGCAGCATCCCGCCGGATCAGGCGCTGGGCGCGCTTGCGCATGAGCTGCGCCATATGTGGCAGAGCAGCGAGGTCAAGGGCCTCGACCGCACGCATAGCAAAACCAAAGGTGATCCTCTGCATAAAATCACCCTGCTGCGCGGCATGGAGGCCGATGCGTTTTCGTACCAGCTGGCGATGCTGGTGGAGCTGCAAAAACTGAAAATCATCAAAAGCGTCGAGGATGCGATGATGGACAAGGGCAACCCCATCGGCGCCCATACGCTGAAGGAAGTCCGCGGCTTCGCGCGGGAATTCGCGCGCAAACACAAGGATAAGCCCTTCTCGCCCAAGGCGCGCGGGGAGGCCTTCCGCTTCTTTCACGGCTCGGATTATTTCCGGGAATGGTACGATGGCCTCTATGCGGAGCATTTCGCGGGACGCCGTCCGGGGAAGGGCGGCGCGGGCCTGCCCGGGCTGTCAAAGACCTTTAACACCTTCGCGCAAGTGCGCGTGACGGGAGCGGCGGAAAAATACCTCTCCCCGGCCGAGATCGCGGGCATCGGAACCTCCACGCTCCGGCAGCTAGAGCCCTCCTTAAGGCGGATTATCGCCCCGAAAACAGCCTGAATTCAAAGCATAAAGCTGTGCTTTACAATCTTATGGGTATTTTGATATAGTCCCGCCCACGTCGGACTGTAGCGCAGCCTGGTAGCGCACTTGCATGGGGTGCAAGGGCTAATTGAATGAGCCTACAGTCGGGAACAAATTTTCCTCCTGAAATATCAATTGGATATTTCAAGGCTTCGATCTCCAAAAAACACAGCTGAAACGGCTTGCCACACTTCTGCCACACAGGAGCGGTTTCAGCTATGGCGACCATTAGGAAACGCGGGAGCAAGTTCGAGGTACAGGTCAGGAGAAAGGGGTTTCCCACCCTATGCCGCTCATTCCACGCCAAAGCAGATGCGCAGGAATGGGCTCGGTTCATGGAAACGCAGGCCGACAGGGGTGACATGCCAGCGCCTTTGCGGCTGTTAGGACGCTACACCTTTGAAGGCATCCTTGAGCGATATCGGGACGAAATCAGCTCCAAAAAGAAAAGCTTCAATACGGAAGTCTATATTCTCAATGCGCTGTTGCGGGAGCCAATGGCGAAGTATCCCCTAAATGCGTCGATAAAGAATCCTGGATAGTATGGGATGGAAAAGTTTGGAAAAACGATGACATAGGAAGGCCAAGAGAACTGGCAAAGCAGATAGCGTTAGATTTACTTGCGGAAGCAAGAACTCTTGAAGGAAACGACCAAGCCGAAAGTCAGCTTAAAAAATCGTTGAAGTCTCACGCAAACTCGACAATTCAAAACCCGTTCAGGATTCTTGAGTATGTCTCAAGTGACCCCGAGATTGCGATTTCAAGTCGACAGCTTGACCTGGATGTGGAGCTAATCAACTGTCAGAATGGAATACTGGATTTAAAAAAATGTGAGCTGCTACCGCACGACCCCGCTCATTTCATGACCAAGTCTCTTTCGGCGAGCTACTTTGCTGAGGCCAAATCGGATTTATGGCAGAGCGTTCTTGATCTATTCACGGACGGTGACTTGGAGCTTCAAAAATTTCTAGCGCGAGTTTATGGAGGCCTTGGCCTTCCCGCCGATAATCCCGCCCAAAGGTTTATCGTGCTTTACGGTCCCGGAGCCAATGGGAAGTCGAAGTTCATCGGTGCGATTCAACATGTCATGGGCGACTATTGCGATGTGTTGAGGCAGGAGGTCTTAACTTCCCGCAGTTCCGGCGACTTTAGGCACGATGTTGCTGATCTGAAAGAGGCGAGATTCATTGTTGCAAGTGAACCGCCCCAAGGCGCTCAATTAAACACTTCTTTAATTAAGGAACTGACTGGCGGTGATCTCATTAAAGGCCGACACAATTACGGAGCCTCCGAAACATTCAAATGCAAGGGGCTTATAACATTAACAACCAACTGGTTGCCGGAAATTGATCCCGGCGATATTGCGTTGAAGCGAAGAATTCTCATTTATCGGCATGACAGCACTATTCCTGCCGATAAAAGAATTGATGATCTTCATGTTCAATTGGAAAGCCCCGAAAGTGAAAGCGCCATACTAAAATGGCTTCTGGATGGACGTAGGGACTTCTTGCAAAATGGTCTTGCTATTCCCGATAAGGTTCTTTCTGACACGGACAACTTTTTAGAGCAAAAGGATGTGTTTGAATCTTTTTTAATTGAGAAATGTGTATACAGTGGAACAAGTGTAGATTTCACAACTACGGAACCTGTGTCGCCGAAAAATGTCAAAGTCCCAATCCCGCGGTTTATCAGCCCTCGGTTGACCCTCGAATCTATTTTGTGTCGGGGAGTGCCTTCCATTGTGCTCATACAAAAGTGCACCATTTGAGGAAGAAGGTTGAATGTTTAATTGCGGGTTTTGAACAGTCCCTTTGTTGTCGTCGTTGTGTATTTTTTAATCATTGCTATTCGACTGACGATTTGAAGTCCCAACTGCCTTGCAATACACTTGGCCCATGAAAAAGTCGATTTTATCCGAATTGCATAGAGGCAAAGAACTTTCCCCATATGAAAGCTTCGACGCGACTTGGACTGTAATAGTGAAAATTGCAAACCATCTATCGAAGAAAGCCGAGGAGTTCGAGCGTCTTTCAGATCTCTTTCGTACCGTCAGTGATGCAACCGCCGCGAAGGTTTTGTCTCTGCCCGCTGTCGATCAGCTATTGGACCTCGACCCGCCGCTGGAAGAAGTGCAGAGCGGCTACGAGCATGAGCGCTTGAACCCAAAACTTATTGAACGAAAGATTGCACTGATTCGAGCCTCTCGCACGGCTAAGCCAAGCATTGCGTTCATTGAAATGATGTCGATTTTAAAACGTATAAGGAATCGGCGTGCACATGGGTTCAAGAGTCCAGACAATGCACGAGACGTGATAATTTTAAAGGCATCTGCAACGATTCTTCATGCTCTTGGGACTGAACTAGCCAATGGACTGACTTAATCTTCTGGGTTTTCCGGCCATCTCGCGCAGATTTTGCGACCTCGGTTTCTATTGGCGTTTGAAAGAGTAAGTATAAAAATTTTTTCGCTGAGCTCTTTTCCCCGCATGATCAAGGGAAAGGGCGCAATTACCATTATAAAAGCATGGTACCCTTCCAAAGGGGAAATGTAACTGAAAACACTACGTTTTCTCGGCATTTTGTTGCCACACTCCTGCCACACTGCCCATAAAAAACGCTTGAAAACGGCAAAAAATCTCTATACAAGGATGGGACACATAACAAGCTGATTTAGCTTAGTTTTGTAGACGTCGGACTGTAGCGCAGCCTGGTAGCGCACTTGCATGGGGTGCAAGGGGTCGAAGGTTCAAATCCTTTCAGTCCGACCATTTTTTCCTCAAATCCTCTCAAGGGGATACAGGGAAGAACGAAAATCCAAACAGCATTGAAGAAGTCTATGTGCGTGAGAATCTATATTTTTTGAAGTTGGCGTTATTCCAGTAGGCATATCTGCATATGCAATGAGACCAAAAACCTTTCCGTAATTCACCGGATATTCCAAATCCGTGGACTTCATGCTTTTTTGCTGTCCCAAATACTCGTAGCCTGAAGGGGTAGCGATTCTATAAGTATATCAAATTTTTTGTGGATGCGCTGATTAGGAGATTATTCCATGTCCCAAGGGCAAACAGTCAATGCTGCTCCGACAAAGAAGTTCTTTGTCGATATGCTGACAAGAGACATTGAATTAAAAGATGCAATTCTTGATTTACTGGACAATTGCATAGATGGGGTTCTTAGAGAACTTGAAAACAAAACTCCGCAAGATAAAAAGAAACCATACGATGGTTTTAAGGCATCAATTACTATCAACAAAAAAGAATTTATTATCGCGGATAACTGCGGGGGCATTTCAAAGAAAATCGCAAGAGAATCGGCCTTCCGCATGGGGAAAATTGATAAAGATAAAAGAGACGAAAAACTAGCGACAGTGGGTATGTATGGTATTGGCATGAAGCGGGCCATATTTAAAATGGGCAGGCACTGTAAAGTGGTCTCTCGTCACAAGTCGGATGCCTATCTAGTTGAAATTAGTCCGGCATGGCTTGAAAAAGAAGATACATGGGATTTGAAACTTGTAGATAAGAATTCAAGCATATTGCCGGAAGCTGGAACGAAGATTCACGTTACTGATTTAAATGAAGGCATCCCCCATTACTTTGGAGACCCTGTTTTCGTTAACTCGCTTGGAGAAGATATTGCACGACTGTTTTCATTAATTATCAATAAAGGTTTTATCGTCGAGCTAAATAATAAAGTTGTCCTTCCTGTAAGATTGGCATTGTTAGCACCGGATGCTGCGACCGCTAAGAAAGATTTGGTAGAGCCATATCTCTTTACCGCAAAAATTAAAGGTGTGCAGGTTAATCTCGCAGTTGGATTTTATAGAACCTTGGCAGCCGATAGTGATATCGAAGACGAGTTGGACGAGCCTAGGAGTAGCGAAACAGCCGGATGGACAGTTATTTGCAATGATAGAGTCATTCTATACGCTGACAAATCTATGCTGACGGGATGGGGAAGAGGGGTCGTTCCGCGTTATCACAACCAATACATTCCGATTTCCGGCATCGTTACATTTATGAGCACTCATTCCGAAAAATTACCCCTAACTACCACAAAACGCGGGATTGATACGTCCTCCGAAGTTTATTTGACGACGCTGGATTTCATGTCTGAAGGGATAAAGCAATTCATCACCTTTACTAATAGATGGAAAGGACGTGCTAAGGAGGCGGGAGAAAAATTTAAGGGACTTTCTTCGAAGGCTTTAGCCGAGAATCCAAGATTGAAAACTACAAAAGGTTGGCAAGAAATTAGAAAGCTTAAAGGCTATGCTCAGGACGCGAGAAAATTTGTTCCTGAGCTTCCCATGCCAACGGATGGAGGAAAGTCGAGATTGATACAGTTCAGAAAAGAAGAATTCGAAATCAATTCTGTTGCAAAGATATTTTACAAGGGCATGAGTAGGGAAGAAGTCACGCCAAGCGAGGTTGGCGAAAGGTGTTTTGACGAATTCCTGAAAAAATCTAGGTAATTACTATGAGCGGCGATAGCGTTCCTTATCATTTGCGGCCTAACAAATTTGTCGAGCGAGAAATTTTCTGCGAATTGCTCGAAAAAGTATCAAAATGGAAAAAGCTCGATAACTATTTGTACGCATCGCTTGGCGGCGCATTTCTTGCCGACGCTAAACTAGTCAATGAAAGGCTGGGATTAGAAAAACTAATGTCGGTCGAAAGCGTACCGTATGTCCATTCTCGTCAGATTTTTAACATGCCCGTTAACGGTATTCGTTGTGAACAAATAGAAAGCGGTAGATTCGTCTCAAATTTTGATACATGGATTGATTCCTTTGGCTGTGAAAATGCAATCGTATGGTTGGATTTCGCCAAGCCCGCAAGGCAGCACCAGATTAAAGAGCTGGGGCGTTTATTGAAGGCAATGAGTACCGGCGACATCGCAAAGATAACTTTAAACATTGGTGTGCATACCGTATATCAGCGTCTTCCGGGGCAGGAACTTGATGAATATCAAAAAGTAGTCTTCGATAAATTGAAAGCCGAAATGGGCGAGCTTTTTGTAGAAAGCGAATTGGATGTCACTCAGATGAGTAATGACGGCATCGCCAAAGCGGCGATGTTGGCTATTCAAAAAGTTGCATCGGAAGCATCTAGTGGCGACTACAGAAAGCATTTTTTGCCCTTGAGTATTATGCGGTATAGCGACAGTCTTCACGAAATGATGACAGTTACGCTGGTGGCGCTAGATAAAAAAGATATGTCCCAGTTCTATGCGAAGACCAGAATTAAAAAATGGCCTTTTTGGTCTAAGGATTGGCTTAGTTGGTATATAATCGACGTGCCTGAGCTATCTATAAAGGAAAGAACTAAAATAGATAGCTTAGTGACGGCTCACAGAAAAGATGTGAATAAGATACACGCGAATATGTCGTTCAGGCTGGCGAACAACGAGGGCGATTCGCTTGTTACCTTAAGCAATTACGTTACGCACAAAGGTTATTCGCCTTACGTTTTTTTGGCGAACTCGAAATTACTTCCGCGCGGGGCGAAGAAATATTTTTCGCATTTTCTTTGATTTTTTTCTTTATAAATTGAAGCACTCCTTTGGAGAGGTACGGCGAAACGCTGTTGCCTATCATCCTAAAGCTGTGCCATTTAGTCGAATGGAATGTAAACCAATCGGGAAAGCCTTGTAATCTTGCTGCTTCACGAACGGTAATAACTCGCCCTTGTTCGGGATGTAGGGGGCGCACAGCCTGATAGCTTCCCTTATCGCTGCCGGTTCCAGCTCTCAGTGTCGGGCATTGCCCATCCCATTTTAACTTCACGGCTTTGCTGATTTCGTCTCTCTGGCCTTGCTTAATTTTGTTATATCTTTTTTGTATTTCGCTAGAGTGAACTGTGTTCATGAAGCCAGAAATGAAGCCTTTGTTCAATTTATCGAGGGCCATTTTCCAGCCGCAATCAGCCGGTGGAGGAAGCCTTGCTTCTGCGGCGTATGCGCTTACTTTTCTGCGACCATCAATTTTTGCCCAGCCGTAATTATCTTCATCGCAATCTACAGGGAGAGGCAAGTCGTTAATGGCGTCTTCGACCGTTGGATTTTTTTCTGCGGCTAATTTTAAAATATCTGCGTCCGAGAAGCTATGGAACTGCCTACTATCGTATCCAATCACAACAACTCGTTCACGACTTGTCGGCGCACCAAGCTGCGAGGCGCTCAAGGTCACGGGGCCGATGATAGTATAATCTTCAGATACGGTTTTTAATTGAGTTTCAAGTTTTTTTCTCATCGCTCCGCTTAGTAGGCCAGGTACATTTTCCATGACAAAGAAAGCGGGCTGTATGTTCATTACGTGCCGAAAATAATGTCTGATAAGTTCATTTCGAGGGTCATTGGCATCGCGCTTTCCCATCATGCTGAATCCTTGACAGGGAGGGCCGCCAATCAGACCGAAAACTTTTTGATTGTCTATCTGTTTTAAAAGTGTCTCGGTTCTTACCGAGGCAAGGTTTGCATGGAATAACTTAGAGTTCGGAAAATTTAATGAATAAGACGAAGATAGAGTTTTATCAATGTCGACAGCTAGTATGCTTTTAAAGCCAGCTAAATGCGCGCCTAGGCTAAAGCCCCCGCATCCAGAAAATAGGTCTATAATTTTTATATCGCTCATAAATCATAGCCTACATTTGCTTTGCCTGCTTGTCGACCGCAGAGTGTTGAGCAGCGATTTGATTTGACATTATGGCAAGGGGTATACTAAGAATTACATCCTATAACACCTTCTTGTGAAAATGGACAGGCTTTCAAAAAAGCGTAGAAGTGCCCTGATGGCACGAATAAAAGGCAAAGAGACGTTGCCTGAAAGGACTATTCGTAGCGAGTTGCACAAACGCGGCTATCGGTTCAGAAAAAACTATAAAGGTCTACCCGGAAAACCGGACATAGTGTTTCCGAAGATGCGTAAGGTTATCTTTGTGCATGGCTGTTTTTGGCATGGTCATACATGCAGAAAAGGGCAGCCGCCTAAAACCAGAAAGAACTACTGGTTGCCTAAACTCCTAGCCAATAAACAGCGCGATAAACGAAATGCAAAGACGTTGCGGAAAGATAGATGGAAGGTCTTAACGGTTTGGGGGTGCAATCTCAAAAATACGCCTGCTGTAATAGAAAAAATTCTTAAATTTCTGAATAGCTAAGCCCATATTCATATAATGAAGGGGATGGCGACAGGAGTTGAACCTGCAACCTCCTCGCTGTACATTGAATGTCGTGACACTTCCAATGCCTTGAAAACGAGGTGCTCTATCCGGTTGAGCTACGCCACTTCCTGAAGTTGTCGTACTCTGTCTTATTTTCAAAGCTATATTTGCGAGGCCTTCTTTTTTCGCAATGAAATTGCGAGTTGGTCTAGGCTGCTTCATCTCGAAAATTACAAATCAAAGAAAGTTTCTTGCGATGATTGTGGCAGAGGCGGGCAGCTATACAAAGGCCCAAGACCCGATTCGGTGTATTGCTGAGTATCTTCCCACCTAGATAGACAATGCTGGGCCAAAAAAATGACACAAATTTTCGTGAAACTACCTACATAAGCACGTCTGCCCATGTCCCCCATACCCACCAGCTTCGACGGTTCATGCAAGGGATGTTTGGCAGGATGGCAAGGGCAATAACCGGATGCCTCTCCTGAGTCATTACAGACTCGCTAGATGTCATAATATACATCTTGGCTATGAGGGTAGCCCCACTCCCAGACCCTATCCAGAGGACTCCTAATGACTCAGAAAATGCCCTCTAGCGGAAGCCCAGAGTCGCCGCCTTTGATGCACTCTTGATGCAATTCTGATGCACTGACCTCCAATTTAACTTGATTTTCAAGAATCCTTGATAGTATAAGGTGGACAAGAAACAGGTTGTTTTCAGTGCCTTTTCGAGTATCTAAGCGCAGCTTGGTACAGTCGAACCGAAGGTGAGACGAACTGCCGCACTTGCATGGGGTGCAAGGGGTCGAAGGTTCAAATCCTTTCAGTCCGACCATTTTTTTCAAAAAGGGCCCATGGGGCCTTTTTTAATAGCAGGGAGGCGGCGATGGATTTCCCCGGCAAGCCCAAAAAGCCCGATGCATCGCAGGCCCTCGACGGCCTGAAAAAAATCCAGCAGGAATTCAACACCGCGGCGGAGGATAACCTCCGCAAGGCCGAAGCGATGGGACAGGCCGTGAAAGCGCTCGAAGACGCGCAAAAGCGCGAGCAGGCGCATGAAGACGCCCGCTACCGCGACCGCATCGCCAACAGCGCCGCCTATATCAAGGGCCTGCTCGCCCACGAAAAAAAGCCGCATGAATTTTTCGTCTTCGTCGACCATACCGGCAGCATGACGCAAAAGCCGTTTTACGCCGCGCTGGATGGCGCAGCCCTGCTGAAACAGGCGGCGGGCGCCGGCATCGCGCTCTGGGGCAGCGCGGATGACGTGCGGCCTGTGACGGGCGACGTGCTCGACCCCAAGGTGCGCGAAGGCTTCGAGAAAAAAGGCGCGTCGTCTGATTTCAAGCCCGCCGTGGATGAGATGGTGAAAACCGCCGCCCTCAACCAGCTGGACGGCAAGCCCACGCATTTCGTCGTGATCGGCGACGGCGAATTCGCCGACTACCCCAAGGCGAAAGCGCAGCTGGAAAAACTGCTGAAGGGCCGCTACCGCGCCACGGTTGATTTTATCATTTTGGGACGCGCGGGCACCGGCATGGAATTCCTCGCCGAACAGCTGGCCAAAGACTTCCCCGGCCGCGTCAAGCACCACCTCGTCAACGGCCCCGCCTATTGGCAGGGCACCGAAGCCGATTTGTCGAAGGCGGTGCAGGACACGGTGGCGAAGGTGGCGACGGCGCGGATTTTGCCCGCGCCGAAACCCGCACCCGCCCCACAGCCGAAGACGCAGCCTGCGGCGGCGCCGAGACCGCCAAAGCAGGGGTGAGGTTCCCAACGCGTCATTCCCGCGAAAGCGGGAATCCAGTACCGTGGTTATAAAAACGGCGATGGCACAGCGTTTAAATTAGGTATTGTGTCCTCTGAATTCTCAATAAATCCGTAGAGCGAGATACATTCCATGACTGAGAGCATGAAAGCAATATTAGAATATCTCGAGGCGTTTCGGAATTCTGTTGATGCTCTTGGCAGAGGGAGTGGCAATGAGGTGGAGGATAGGGCTGCCATGATGGATGCCTATACACGTCTATATCGTTTAAAGGAGCGAATAGTGCACGAGCTGAAAAAGACTAAGGAAGGTCTCGCAAAGAACGAGAAACGTGTGTGTCACAAAATTCTCGAAGATAATCTTATTAGTGGACTTTTAGATCTAAGAACTATCGCTGATCATGTGAAGGGCCGCTCCAGTGGGTCAGACATTCAAATTTATGCCGCTGATGGGTCTCCCACGATTATAAAGGCTGATTGTACAGCGCGAAGTGTTTTTCCCGCCGGTATAATCAGTGATGGCAATAATCCTTATGGCGTCTTCAATCATGAGCATAGTTTGAACGCGGCTGTTCGTCGGTTGGAAAAGCTGTTGCTTAATATCGAGTAATTCAGGGGGCTCACTACACTAATCCAATCATTGCACCATCGCCGTCTTTATAACCACGGTACTGGATTCCCGCTTTCGCGGGAATGACAGGTGAGGAGCGTCACCCCTCCCACTTAATCTCGCCCTTCTTCGCCGCCTTGATGCGGGCGAGGCCGCCGACGTCTTTGAATCGCGCGTTCAGTTCCCGGGTGAATTTAAGTTTTAGTTTCAGCTTGTCGGCGGCGTCGCTGTTGTTGGCGGCGGCGAGGTCGATGATTTTTTGCAGCGTGGCGCTGTAACCCGTCAGGTAATCGGGCGTCACGCCCATCTCGGCGCAGATTTTGTTGAACAGCGGCTGGCCCTTTACGGTGGAGCGGAAGGCGATACGCAGCACCGTCACAGGCATGGGCAGCCGCGGGTTGCAGCCGTCTTTCGTGTTGCGCTCCTCGATATCGCCGAAGGCGCGGATCATGGCTTCGAGTTTCGGGGTCCAGGCGGTCATGTTCTCAGGGCTCCTTGAAAAGATGCTTCGGGTATAGAGGGGCTTTGGATTTATGTCAATAAATCATACTTACCCCTCCCGGTCGGTGCCGGGAGCGGGATGACATGGCGGGGGAGGGCGTGCCCGATAATCGCGCTTGAATAATTATGGATAATCTGATAAACTCCTGCAATTGAATTCATTGATAAATTTGAAAACAGGAGTTCGGCATGGCTGAGGAGTGGATTCCCCTTCAGGCGGAGATCATCAAGGTCGAAAAGAAAAATGGCGAGCATGTCGTCGAATTCCGCGACGCGGGCCTGAAGGATACGACGATCATCGGCTTTCCCGAGGGCGGCTTCAGGCAGGAGAACGGCGCTTGTTTCGTGAAGCTTGGCATCAAGGCCCATTTCATCAAGATGGCGGAGGACATGCCCGACGACCCATGCCCCTCGGGCCGTTGCAGCGTATCGAAGAAATCGCCGAAGCCCTAAAGCCTGAACGTCTTCGCCGTCTTCTCCACGCCCTCTGTCGGGGTCGGACAGGCACCCTACCCATCACACATATACGCGCCGCTTTGCAGCCGTTTTATCAGCGTGGGGGCGGCGGGGTCGGGTTCGATTTTTTTGCGCAGGTACTCCATATACCATTCCACCGCGCCTTCTTCCGAGGGCGCCCAGGTGGACCAGCAGAAAGGCTTGAGCATATCGGCCGGAACGGGTTTTCCCTTCATCGCATTCATCACGCGCAGGATGCCGATGTCGCGCAGGTTGAGCTCGATGACGCTGCCCGCGCGCTCCGCTTCCATCCGGCCCGGAAAAACGACCAGGTCTTTGAAGGTGAATTTTTCCTGCAGCACCTCCGGATGCGCCCGCGCCAGGCAGTCCTTGGTCACCTGCCGGATGCGATCCGATATCTCCGCCATGTCGAAGGGTTTGGGGATGAAATCCGACGCGCCAGCCTCCATGCATTTGTCGATGTCCTCGGGGCGCGTCTGCGACGACATCATGACCACGGTCAGCTGCGGGTACATCGTTTTCAGCCGGTGGCAGACCTCGATGCCCGAGGGGCCCGGCATGACGATATCCATGAACACGATCTCGGGCTTGATCTGGTGAATTTTGCGCAGGGCGTCGTCGCCGCTGCGGGCGGAGGCAACGTCATAGCCTTCCTTCTCGAGAAGCCGGGCCAGCAGCTCGAGCAGCTTTGGATTGTCGTCGACGATAAGGACTTTCACGGGCGGAATCCTGAAAATGCGGGAACCGGCATTATTATAGGTCATCCGGAAAACCGAAGCGACAGTTTTTAAAGTGAGGGTTTTTTCCGGCAATTCCGGGGGCGCAATGTAAATGGAAACCGCTCCAGCCGGGCGGTTTTCAGGGCGTCTTTGTCTTGAGCTTCAGGACCGGCATGGGCCTGACGGCGTCCGCGGTCGGGCAGCCGCTGTCGAGCCAGTGGTCGAGCCGCTGCTGGGTCTCGCGCGCGAGGCGCTCGCGGGCGATCTCCTGCTCCTTCCTGAGCGCGATAATATCGCTGATATGTTTTGCGAGATCCGGGTTCTTTCCCTTCGCCAGGTCATATGGGCTGATGGCCCCGGGGGCGCCGGCCGGGTCGGCGCCTTTTTCAATGAGGTATTTCGCCGTCACCGGCATATCGGCGTGGATGCAATAGAGCAGGGGCGTCCAGCCCTTGGCCGTCGCCTTGTCCAGCGACGCGCCGCTTTCCACCAGCGCCGCGACGGAGTCGGGCCTCTGCGTTTCGTTCTTGACCCTTGCGTAATCGATGGCCAGGATCAGCGCCGTGCGGCCGCCGGGGTCGGTGCTGGCGTCGGGGTCTGCGCCGGCCGCGATCAGCATGCGGATGATGTCGGCGTTGCCTTTATAGGCGGCATGGCAGATGACGGGGCCGAGCGTGCCGTCGCTGTGCCACTGTGCCTCGGCGGCGTTGGGGTCGGCGCCTTTTTCCAGCAGCGTCTTCACCAGCGCGGCGTTGCCGGCGCTGGCGGCGTTGAGCAGCGCGGTGCAATCATGCTTGTCTTTGTAAAGGACGTCCGCGCCAAGGTCGATCAGCTGCCGGGCGATTTCGGCAAGCGCAGGCGTCGGTTCCACGGGGCAGGCGACGGTGAGCAATTTTTTGCTCAGCTGTTCCTTGCTGTCGCCGGGGGCGGGGCGGAGCTGGTTCTCAAACTCTTCATGCGCCTTTGCCAGACGGGCGGCGACAACCTCGGGGCTGTCATCGGGGCGGGTGCTGGCGTTGAAACTTTCTGTCGCGGCAGACATGGCGGCTCCGTCAATTGAGGCCGCCACTTTATCACAAAATATAACATTATGGCAAATTTTAACCGCCGTCATTCAGGGCGGCCTCTAAGGCCTTGCGTATTCTGGAAAAATCAGCTAGTTGGAGGCATAATTTCAGACATGATTTTTCGCGGAGGATGACGATGGGCAACCGAAAACTGAGTGACGCGGGTATCCGGCTGAAACGGATTTTCATGGACGCGGCCGATGATTCCTCCCTCTACACACAGGGCGAGGTCGACAAGGTGAAGATGTTCCTGGAAATGCAGGGCTATGTGTTCCAGCCCGACGGCGCCTATCCGGACGAACAGAAGTTCCGCGGCGTGGTTTTCGATTACAAAAAAACCGATGCCGCCGGCAATGTGCTGGGCATCGTTTCCCTGCATCTCGATAAAGGCAACAAGACGGGCATGGTGCAGGACGGTCTTGTCACCGTCGCCCATGACGAGGTGCTGCAGGAAAAAGTGGGCGCGACGACCACCATCGCCGGTTTCGCCGCCGCGATGATTCCCGGCCCGGTGCAGAAGATCATCAAGCGCTTTTCTCATTCCTAGAGACCTGGCGCGGAGGCTCTCGATGCAGGCGAAGAAAAAAACGAAGAACCGGGCTGCAAACCGCGAGCGCCTTGCGGCGTTGCGCAAGACGCTCGCCGCAGATCCGGAAGGAAAAAGGCTTCTGGATCTCGCGCGGAAACAGCGCGTGCCGATTTCCTTTTCAGCCGATCCCAAAAAAATGGATGCCCTCGGCCTCTTCGATATCGTGGACAGGACCGTCACGCTGAACCCCGGCGAGGACGACAGGGCCTTAAGCGGCGTGCTGGCGCATGAGCTGCGCCATCTGTGGCAGGCCGGCGTCGCGGACGTCCGGGAGAAGGAAATCTCCGCCACCGACATGTTGGTGCGCCGCCGCCTGATCGAAAGCGACGCCTTTGCCTATGAAATGCGCTTTCACCTGTCCGCCCAACTCCGGACGATGGAAAAACTCTCGAAAATCGCGGCGCGGCACGCGGCATCTCCGGACGGACGCGCAGCGAAGAAGATGGCGGATGAGGCGCGCGCCGCCTTCGGCATGAAGGCCTACTTCATGAAGGCGCAGAAGAAGCGCATGGGCGTTTACGATAAAACGACGCTGCGCTCGCTGGCGCTGCAGTTGAAGCTGGCGCAGATCTATGCCGAACAAAAAAAGCTTCTCGACGCGCATCCCTCGAAGTCGAAGAAGCTGGCAGCGGCGCGCCGCGAGTGCGATCAGGGGCTGAAAAACATTTTTAACCGCGTGAGCGCCCCGCAGCCGCTCGACGACAGCCTCGTCAATATCACCCGCGAGGGCTTAAGCCGGAGAAGCCCGAATTACCTAGGCTTCACCACCGCAAAAGAACTTTCCGCCTTCATCCGCAGGCAGATCCCGGCCGGAACCGTTAAAAAAGCGCGGGCGCTGGAAAAGAAGATAAAGAAAACGGCCGGGCGCGCGCTGGGGCGGAAGTGACGAAACTTGATTTCCGGGAAACTCCCGTAGTATATGAGGCTCTATGAACAAGAGCCTGAAAATCATCTTCGTCGGCAACGGCAACCTGAAATTCGCAGGTCTGCGCCACTTCGGCTATGACACGCGCATCTTTAACGGCCTCGTCCGCAACGGCCATTGCGTCTACTGGTTCAGCGACCGCGACGAGGTGAGACAGGCCAGCCCCTTCGGCGTGCTCAAGAACCTGGGCCGCAAGCGTGCGAACGAAAAGCTGCTGCAGGTGGTCGATAACATCAGGCCCGACGCGATTGTTCTTGCGCATGTCGATACCATCTTCAACGAAACCTTCCAGGAAATCCGGCGGCGGCTGCCATCCGTGCGCATCGCGCAGGTGAATGTCGACCCGCTGTTCAACCCGACCAACCGCGCGAACCTCCTGCGCCGCAGCCCCGTCGTGGACGCGACCTTCGTGACCTCGGGCGGCCCGGCGCTGGAAGGCGTCTCCGGCCCCAATAATACTTGTTACTTTATCCCGAATTTTACGGACAGCAGCATCGATACCGGGACGGCTTTCGCGTCGGCGGACCTGCCCTATGACGTCGCCTGTTTCATGCATGCGGATACGGGCAAGGACGACGAGGTGGAACGGCTTCAGCTGGCCAACGGCATCGTTTCCGCCATTCCGGGGCTGCGCACCTGCTATGGCGGCTTCAACGGCAAGCCCAGCGTGCGCGGCACGGCTTATCTTGAGAGCCTCGCCAATTCCGCGATGGGCCTGAACCTGAGCAAGACCATCTCCAATGACGCGCGGTCGACGCCGGAGACGCGCTATCTTTATTCCTCCGACCGCATCGCGCATTTCATGGGCAACGGCTGCCTCGTCATGGCGCAGGACGGTTTCTCCCTGCAGGAAATTTATGCGGAAGATGAAGTCATCTTCTTCAAAGGCCTGCCCGACCTCACCGAGAAAGTTCGTTTCTACAAGAACAACCCTGCAGAGCGCCAGAAGTTTGCGAGAAACGGCTGGCGCAAGGCGCATGAGCAGTTCGAAACCACCATCGTCATGAAATATGTTCTTGAACGCCTGCTGGACCGCCCCTTGAGCCAGGTTTACGGCTGGCCGGTGCAGGGGTATCGCGTGCCGCAGGCGGTGGCGACAAGCGCCGCCTGATCTGCACGGGTATTTTTCTCCATTAAATCAAACGATTGCCCATTAACAACCCGTTAATTTGCACGGTGCTAGAATAAGATAGGTTAAGTGTTGGCGAAGGGGGAGCTCATCATGGGCGGTCATTCAAGCAATCACGGCGGTTTCGGTTTCCACGCAGCGCAGGAAGCGCAGCAGGCGCGCGAGGGTAAAACAGGTGGCGCGGCGGGCGGCAAGGAAGAGGCCGGGGGCACCAAATACGAACAGCAGAAAGCAGCTGTCGAGCAGCAGAAGAGAGCCCTGGCCGATAAGCAGAACCGCGAAAGCGCGCAGAAAAGACTGGAAGAGCAAAGGGCCAACGAGAAAAAAGCGGAGGCAAAGCGTCAGCAGGATAAGCGCAACGACGCAAAACGCCTCGAACAGAAGCAGTTTGACGAAAAAAAGCAGCTTGAAGAAACCGAAAGGTTCGAGCAGCAACGGCTCGAACAGCAGCAGCGCGAACAGCAGCAGTACCAGCAGCGGTTGCAGGACGAGCAAAACAAGGGCTAGGGATTCCTTCATATCATCAGAGCGCTGCCCATTCGCGCGTCCCGCCTGAGGGTCCATTTTTATTGATTATGAAAACAAGAGAGGGAAAATAATTCCGTTGCTGCCATTGCATAATACAGGCGACTTGATACTCTCTCGCTAGTCAAAAAAGCGAGAGATCTCCCATGACGTCGGAATACCGGAAAGAAGACGATTACACGCTGTCCGTGACGAATACGCTGCCCTCGGGCGGCAGCATTTGCCGGATGTTTAACTTCGCGTCCCGGCAGGTCACCACCATCTTCCGAGAAAAAGCCGAGATGCAGGGAGAAATGCGCGCCTATGGATCCGACGGGGGCGTCTCCGTGGCGCGCGCGGTCGCGCTGACGTCGCAAATGCAGATCCAGAAATTCAGCGAGCTCGACAGCCTTGAAGAAGTCGACCTGATGCGGCGGGAGCTCATCCGGCGCGGCGGCAACCCGCCGGAAGCGTCCGAAGCGCTCGACAAACCGAAAAGCGCGGTTGCGAAACTAGGATAAAAAAATGGAAAACAGGAAATTGAGCGACTTTGTCAGAGAAAAAATTGCTGCGGCGCGCAGCACCATGCGCCAGGCAGAGAAAACGATCCGGGATTTAGACGACGACCTGATTCTGGGCGCTTTCGAGATCGTGAAGATCGGGGAATATTTCAAGCTTAAGGCGCAGTCCTCGCCCGGGAAAGCCGAAGGACTGCATTCGCTGGCCGATGTCTTCAACCGCACCGGCAGGGCAGTACTGAAGTCGCTGGAGCGCAAGGGATATAAGCTGTCCCCCGCGGACAAAGAAGCCTACGGAAAAGTGGACGCATGGAAGGCCGGGTTCTATGAAAATCCCGATCCGGTCGTGCAGGAAGAAATCAACGCCTTCATCATGAGCAAGATGGATGATTTTGCGCAGGAGCATCCGAAAGTCTGGACACGCATCGCCAAAAAGAATCCCGAGCTTGCGCGCAAGGTAAAGTTCAAGCCGTCATAACAGAGTTTTTTTAAGGAGAACGCATATGCGTATCATCAAGGAATGCCAGGATTCGACCTTCAAGCCCAAAGGCAAGCCCGAGGTCACGACGACGAATGTCTTCCTCCACACCGACGCCAGCATGAGCCTGAAGACGCTGACCGACCTGTTCAATGAGGCGAAGAAAGATTTCCCCGCGCTGACGGAAGACGACGTGACCGTGACGCGTTTCGAGCCGCTCACGGGGATTTCAAAAGTCATCGCCGGCAACGGCGGTCCGGTCAGTTTCGACGGCATCCAGTTCCATGCGCCCTCCACGCCGCCGAAAGAGTACAAGCGCCTGAAGCCGACAGGATTTGCGCAAGGCTGATGTATCCATGCGCGGCCAGCTGTCACATATCGAAATCAACGTCGCCGACCTGAACAAATCAGCCGAATTCTGGGGCTGGCTGCTCGGACGTCTCGGTTATGCGCCCTACCAGTCATGGGAAGGCGGTCGCAGCTGGAAGCTGGGCGCGACCTATTTCGTCATCGTGCAGGTGGAGGACGCCTTCAAGCTGCAGGCCTATCACCGCAAGCGCACGGGGCTGAACCACCTGGCGTTCCACGCGGCGGACCGCGCCGATGTCGACAAGTTTACGGAGGAACTGAAAGCCCGCAACGTCACTATACTTTACGCCGACCGCCATCCCTACGCGGCGGGGAAGGGCAGCTACGCCGTGTTCTTCGAGGACCCGGACCGCATCAAGGTCGAGCTGGTCGCGGCGGGGGCGGAATCATGACGCTCATCGCCATCGGCGGCAACGAGGAAAAGACGGGAGACATGGACGTCCTCAAGCGGGTGCTTGCGGAAGCAAAAGGCGCTGCATCGCGCGTGCATGTCATCACGACGGCGACGGGGTATCCGGAAGAAGTCGGACAGACGTATCGCGAGGTGTTTAATGCTCTCGGCGTCGACTGCGAGGTGACGCATGTGGCGACGCGCGCGGAAGCGGCGTATCCGGGCCTTCTGAACAAAATCGGCACAGCGGATGTGGTGTTCTTTACCGGCGGCGACCAACTGAAGCTTGCCACCATCCTGGGCGGCACGCCGTTCCTGGATGCCGTGCGTGAGCGTCATGAAGGGGGCGCCGTCGTTGCTGGAACCAGCGCGGGGGCGGCGATCATGTCGCAGCTGATGATTTACGGCGGCGATCCCGAAAAGGCGATGCAAAAGGGCGAAGTCTCGCTCACCGCGGGTTTTGGCCTGGCGCCGGATGTCGTTTTCGATACGCATTTCATGAATCGGGGCCGTCTTGCCCGTCTGTTCAACGTCATCGCGACTGCGCCGGACAAGACCGGCATCGGGCTGGATGAGAATACGGGCGTGATATTGCGCGCGGACGGAGAACTGGAAGTCATCGGTTCCGGCGCCGTCACCCTCGTCGACGGCAGAAGCCTGACGCGCTGCAATGTCGCGCAGATCGAGCGCGGCGAAAAGATTGAGGCGGATGGGTTCAGGATCACGACGCTGAAGGCGGGCGATTTATATAAGCTGCGTTGATACGGCTGATCCGGCGGGACGACGGTCAAATCTTGAGGTTGCCGATAAAATTTTTCACGCTGACGGCAGTCTTGCAGAGCTGCTCGGCTCCAGGCGCCACGGCGCTGTATGTCGCAGCGCCAGCACCGGCGACTGTGGCTGTCGCGCCGACCGCGGCGAGGGGGCCGACAACGGGGGCGGCCGGGCCGGACGCGGCGGTGACGGCGACGGCCACGGGCACTGCAGCGGCAGTCGTCGCGACCATCGCGGCTCCGGAGGCGGTGACGCCGACGACTTCGCCGAATGCCGCGCAAAGATCGCCTTTTTTAGCGGCGGAATATCCCGGGATAACTGCGTTGATGGTTGCGTCGGCGACCTTGCCGGGCGTGGCATCCGGCGTCGCGGCGGCGGCGATGCCCGAGGCGGTCGCCATCACCACGCCAGCCATGATGCCGCCCCCTTTAAGAGCGATTTTAGGTTTTTCCACAGCCGTTTCCGGCGTCTTTATAAATGTGGAAGAGGCGGCGGTGGAACCCGCGACGGGGTGTTCCAGCATCACGGGCTCTTTTGCCAGCAGGCTCGTCTTCGGCGCAATTTCCGTTCCAGCGGTTGACTTCAAGCCGTCATATTTGTGCGCGGCTTCGCCGAATTTTTGTATCAGTGTGTCATCCCGCGCCGCCTTGGACTCCTCACGGAAAGTAATTCTTGCCTGTATATAGCTCGATTTTTGCGCATATTCCTGCTGCGTCAGCGTCGCTGCCTCGCCCGGGAGGCGTTCCGCCAGCTTGATTGTTTCCCGGTCATAAGGGCTGTAGCTCTGCATGATGCCGGTGCGCAGCGCCTTCAAAGAGGTCCCGCTCATCAGTTCGGCGCCGTATAACTTCCCGAGTTTTTCGGCGCCGAGGGTTGTCAACGGAACTTCCGTATTCGGGCGCGGGGCGCCATAGAGAAGGGCATCCTCGACCTTCGGGTGTTCATTTAGCGTATAGCGCAGCATTCCGAAGTAGTGTTCATCATATCTTTTGAGCCCGTGAAGCTGTAGGTGGGTGAAAATCCCTCGCGCCATCGCTTGTTCGTCCATGAAGCTTTCAGGCGGATGTGCGGTAATATAAGCCTTAATGGTTTTTGTTTCGGAGCCCGTCCATTCTTCATAAAATTCCGGTCGTCCCATCTGCTTCAGCTTGAGAGCCGACATCGCCTGAAAGGTAAAGGCATCGCCTTCCATCAGGCGCATCTGAAAAGCCTGGGCGCGCGGATCCATGAATGTAAAGGCATCGTCGCGCGGTGCTTGGAATGTCAGGAGATGGTCGACATGGCTTCTTTTGAAAAACTCGAACTGCTGCGTATGCCGCAATTCGTGTATCAGCGTGATCGTCAGCCGTGTGTCGGAATATTCTCCATTAAGGGTTACGCTATGAGCATCGGCCTCACCGGCACGGCCCCGGATGTTGTCATTGAAGTTGATCTCAATGCCATGATCTTCCGCGAACTTTAGCAGTTCACGTCCTTCGGGGATAAGGGACATGTTCGCGCGAATGTTCTGAAGCCGGGCTGGATCAACATAGGTCTCGCGAGGCGATGTAACAGGCTTGGGCGGAGGCGCGGGAGGAGGGGACGACGGGGTCATCAGTCTATGTTGATTTTTTTCAAAATATCCGGGTGGGGGTCTGGGCATCGGGCGCCTCCGGAAATATTCATCAGCCCATCGACATGGCGGGCTGGGTTTTTTTCCTGGGGGTCGTGGGGGTTGTCGGCTTGTCTTCTTTCGGCGCGGCGGCGACTACAGTTTGCGGGTGCTGTTCCGCACCGCCCAGGCCCTGAACGAACTTGCTGCCTTTTTCAACGCCTTTGACGCCGAGCTTGACGGCTTCCTTTGTCACAGCGACAAGCGCCGCGTCATTCACGCGCGGACCGCCTGCGGCGGCGACGCCTTCGACAATCAATGTTCTGGCGCCCGCGCCGGCAAGGCCGCCGAATGCGGTCGTCGCGGCGACTTCCGCAACGCCAGCCGCAGCGGCGACGGCAGCGCCTTTGTAGTCGCCTTTCTTGACGTGGTCGTAAACTTCCTTGGCGTCATAAGCCGCCAGCACGATGCCGCCGATGATGGGCAGGTTTTTGGCGATAAAGCTTGATGTGCTTGCGACCTTGGTCGCCAGTTGAACCGGGGCCACTGAATGCGACAGATCCGCCACTGCCTTGTAAACGCCAGGCGTAAAGGCGATGCGCATGCCGCCCTGAACCGCCGCGTCACCATACCGGCCCTCAACAATCTTTTCCGTCATCCCCAGCGCGAAGGACGCGTTCCCGACGCGGGCATCAACGGCAGACAGGCCTGTAGGTTTTGGATCGGGCATAATTCCTCTGAATTCCCAAGATATTAAAATTATATGTGAAATCTATTAACGGTACGTTAATATTGCCGGAATCCTTCGAATTCAATTGGTTATTTGTCAGGGGAATTGTTCGGCGCTAGAATGGCCCCCGAAAGGAACTTGCCGATGTCAGCCATCTTCATATACGTCACTGCGCCCTCGACTGTAGAAGCCAAGAAGATAGCCGATGCCGTGGTGGCGGACCGCTTGGCGGCCTGCGCCAATATCATCCCTGGCATGCATTCCATCTATCACTGGCAGGGCAAGATAGAAGAGGCTGATGAAACCGTGATCATCTTTAAAACCCGCGCCACGCTGTTCCAGGCCGTCGAGGCGCGCGTGAAGGAGCTGCACAAGTATTCCGCCCCCTGCATCGTAGCGCTGCCTCTGGAAGCGGGGCACCAGCCTTATCTCGACTGGATCATGGCGGAGACGAAGCCCTGAGCGCCCAGAATCGGCCAGAAAATCAGGCGTTTGAGAGTTGGGTATTAAGGTACCACATATTAAGATATTGATTATATTTGGTTTTTAATTTTTTCTTGACGCATCCGGGCCGATGCTCCATATATCACCCACTATTTGATTAAAACAGGAAACAAGAACATGAAAACCTATTCAGCCAAACCCACGGAAGTCACCAAGAAGTGGCTTCTGATCGACGCAGAAGGGGTCACGCTTGGTCGCCTTGCCAGCCTGATCGCGCTGCGCCTGCGCGGCAAGCACAAGACGATGTTCACGCCGAACATCGATTGCGGCGACAACGTCATCGTCATCAACGCCGACAAGCTGCGCATCACCGGCAAAAAAGAGAAATTCGACATTTTCTACTGGCATACCGGTTATCCGGGCGGCATCAAGGGCAAGTCGAAAGGCGAAATCCTGCACGGCAAATATCCCGGACGCGTTCTCACCAACGCCGTCCGCCGCATGATGCCCAAAGACAGCCCGCTCGCGCGCCAGCAGATGACCTGCCTGCGCGTCTATGCCGGCACCCAGCATCCGCATGAAGCGCAACAGCCCGAAGTCGTGAACATCGGCGCCATGAACCCGAAAAACAAAAGGTAACTGAACGATGACTTCCAAGAAAAATCTCTCCGACCTCAAAGAAGCCGTGGCTGAGAAAAGCGCCGCTTCTGGTGTTGCCGAAGAAGGCAAGCCGCTGATCGACAAAAAAGGCCGCGCCTATGGCACCGGCCGCCGCAAGGACGCGGTCGCCCGCGTCTGGGTCTCGCGCGGTTCGGGCAAGATCACCGTCAACGAACGCGATATCGTGAAGTACTTCGCGCGCGGCACGCAGCGTCTGGTCATCAACCAGCCCTTCGAGCTTTCCAACCGCATCGGCCAGTTCGATGTCGTTTGCATCGTCTCTGGCGGCGGTCTGTCCGGTCAAGCGGGCGCCGTGCGTCACGGCATTTCCCGCGCGCTCGTGCACTTCGAGCCGGCCCTTCGCACCACGCTGAAGAAGGCAGGTCTTCTCACGCGCGACAGCCGTGTGGTCGAACGTAAAAAGTACGGCCGCCACAAGGCGCGCCGCGGTACGCAGTGGGTCAAGCGTTAAGCTTTACCTGTTACGTTCCGGTACCGATACAAAAAGCGCTCCCCAAAAGGGGGCGCTTTTTTCTTGCGCTGCTTCTGGTATAGTGGCGGCCATGATATTGATGCCCTTCAAAAACGTGTTGCCCCGTATCGGCAAAAATGTATTCATCGCGCCGAATGTGCCTGTCATCGGCGACGTCGAAATTGGCGATGATTCCAGCATCTGGTTCAACTGCGTGGTGCGCGGGGATGTGAACGACATCAAAATCGGCAAGCGCACGAATATCCAGGACGGCACGGTCATTCATGTGTCGAATTCGCTTCAGGGCACCTATATTGGCGACGAGGTGACGGTGGGGCATATGGCGCTGTTGCATGCCTGCACCATTGGGGATGGCGCATTTGTCGGAATGATGGCCTGCGTCATGGACGGCGCCGTGGTCGAAAAAGGCGCGATGGTGGCGGCGGGCGCACTGGTGACTCCCGGCAAACGCGTTCCTTCAGGGCAGCTCTGGGGCGGAGCGCCCGCGCGGTTCATGCGGAACATGACCGAGCAAGAGAAGAAATACTTACCCTGGTCCGCTGATCACTACGTGAATCTTGCAAAAGAATATTTGCCCAGAGATTAAGGAAATATTTATCCCAAAAACATTGAATAACAGAAATATATCCAACTACGCTGATGTATTTGTAGAACAGCTGCAGGGCTGGCCTGTGGATAACTTTATGCATCCCTATGCATAAACGCGCGTTATTCCTGCTACATCGGCTCAAAAATTTGCATGGTTGGGGTTGATGATTTTCTTGCAGTCATGCAAACTGCTGATTGCAGTTATCAAGCTGATTCCAAATAAAATTTAAAGGCTCCCCGATGCGTATTCCAAGAATTCTGATTGCCGTCCTGGCCCTGCTGGCGGTGTCCGGTTGCACACAGCAGAAAGCGGAGTCGAATTATCACGACTTCCGCAATTGGTGGGCCGCCAAGCCATCCCATATGGAAAACAGATGGGGCCACATCAACACGGGATATTTCGGTCAGAACTCTGCTGGGCGCGCCGTGCTGAAACCGCCGGGAATGGAACCTCTGCCGCCGGAAGCATGGCATGAGATCGACAGCTACGATGTTGCGCCTCTCGCTCCGGCGCCGGGCATGCAACCGCCCGTCGCTTACGGCGAGAGCGTCAGCGTTTATCCGCTCGAAGAAGATGCGAACGGCGTTCGTCCGCGTCATGTGATCGAGCAGCCGATGCCGGATGCGATGCCTGCGCCGATGCCGGTGCAGGAGTCTTCGGTTGTCGTCGAGCCGCTGGCGATGGGCTATGGCGAAATGGCGGCGCAGCTTTTCTTCCTGCATGGCTCCGCCCATGTCGGCGCCAGCGACAAGAAGCAGCTGGCGGCCGCGGCGCGCAAGATCAAGAAGCGTAACGTATCGGTGACGGTGGTCGGCCACGCGAGCCATCGCGTGAACACCACGGACGACCCCATCCGCAAAAAGGAAATCAACTTCGAAATGGCGCAGAAGCGCGCCAATGCGGTCACCAATGCGCTGACCAGCCAGGGCGTGCAGCCGGGCTGGGTCATGGCGGTTTCGAAGGGCGACGACGAGCCGAATATGCATCGCGGCAAGCGCAGCCAGGAAGCGGCCGACCGCCGTGTTGAAGTGTTTATGAACGGCCAGTAAGGAATACGCCATCCCGGCCTTTTTAGGTGCCGGCGTCATTCCGGCACGGCGAAACTTGTTTGAGGACATGAGTTATGGCTGCTCCCCTTCGCATTGGCATCGCAGGACTTGGCAACGTGGGATCAAGCGTGTTCCAGCTTCTGGCTGAACACGGCGAATTGCTGTTTGACCGCACGGGCCGCGATATCCGCGTGACAGCCGTTTCGGCGCGCAACAAGCTCAAGAACCGCAGCATCGATATTTCCAAGGTCAAATGGCACGACAACCCTGTCGATGTCGCGAATGATCCTGAAGTCGATGTCGTGATCGAACTTATAGGCGGCGCTACGGGGCCCGCCTTCGATCTCGTCAAGAAGGCGCTCGATCTCGGCAAGCCCGTGGTTACCGCGAACAAGGCGCTGCTGGCCAGCCGCGGTGCGGAAGTGCTCGACCTTCTGAAGAAGAGCAAGGGCACCGTTTCTTACGAAGCCGCTGTGGCGGGCGGCATTCCTGTCATCAAGGGGCTGCGCGAAGGGCTTGCGGCCAACCGCATCCGCGCCGTTTACGGCATCCTGAACGGCACCTGCAACTTCATCCTGTCGGAAATGTCGCATACGGGTCGCGGCTTTGCCGAGGTGCTGAAGGAAGCGCAGGAAAAAGGCTATGCAGAAGCTGACCCGTCCTTTGACATCGACGGCATCGACGCCGCGCACAAGCTTTCCATTCTTTCCGGCCTCGCCTTCGGCTGCGTTCCCGACGTGAAGAATATCGAGATCAAGGGCATCCGCAGCATTACTCCGCTCGATATTACTTTTGCGGGAGACCTCGGTTTCAGGATAAAACTCCTCGGCATCGCCCGCCAGACGGCGAAAGGCATCGAGCAGTCCGTCGAGCCCTGCCTTGTGCCGAACGACTCGCCGATTGCCGCCGTGGAAGGCGCGTTGAATGCGGTCTATGTGGATGGCGATTATGTCGGCAAAGTCCTGCTGATGGGCTATGGCGCGGGCGGAAATCCGACCGCTTCGGCTGTTGTGTCCGACGTCGTGGATGTCGCGAGGGGGCGCGCTTTGCCGCTGATGGGCCTTACCCCGGACAAGGTAACGGCGCTGAAACCGGCAAATATCCATGATAGAATAGGGTCTTACTACTTCCGGCTGATGGTCCTTGACCAGCCCGGCGTTATCGCGGATATTTCGGCCATATTAAGAGATCACAAGGTATCGCTGGAATCGGTCCTGCAACGCGGACGCGACCCCCATCAGGCCGTGCCGGTCATCCTGACCACGCACGAAACGACGGAGGAAAGCATCCGCCGCGTGGCTGGCGAGATCGGCAAGCTCAAGTCGGTGACGGAGCCGCCGTACCTGATGCGGATCGAGGAATTCAACGGTTGAGAAAGAGGAGTTCGCATGGCGAAATCATCCCTGAAGAAAACCGCCTTTGATGACGGAGAACCCCGCGTGAAAGCAAAACTGACCATGGACCGCAACCTCGCGCTCGAGCTCGTGCGCGTGACGGAGGCGGCGGCGCTGGAAGCCTCCCTGCAAATGGGCCGTGGTGACGAGAAAGCGGCGGACCAGGCGGCGGTCGACGCCATGCGCAATGCGCTGAACAACCTGCACATCAAAGGCACTGTCGTCATCGGCGAAGGGGAACGCGATGAAGCCCCCATGCTGTACATCGGCGAAAAGGTCGGCTCCGGCGACGGGCCCGAGCTCGACATCGCGCTCGACCCGCTGGAAGGCACCACGATCACGGCGAAGGGCGGCCCCAACGCGCTGGCTGTCGTCGCGATGGCGGAGAAGGGCGGGTTTCTGAATGCGCCCGACGTCTACATGGAAAAAATCGCGGTCGGCCGCGACATCGGCGAAGGCGTCATCGATATCGACGAAACGCCGCAGAAGAACCTGAAGGCGCTGGCGAAGCTGCGCAAGATGGACGTGTCGGATCTCGTCGCCTGTATTCTCGACCGTCCCCGGCACCATGAACTGATTGCAAAGGTGCGGGAAGCGGGCGCGCGCATCATGCTCATCAGCGACGGCGACGTCAGCGGCGTCATCGCGACCGCGCAGCCGGACAGCGGCGTCGACATTTACATGGGCGCCGGCGGCGCGCCGGAAGGCGTTCTTGCGGCGGCCGCGCTGCGCTGCGTCGGCGGTTTCATGCAGGGCCGTTTGTTGTTCCGCAACGATGACGAGAAAAAGCGCGCCACGCGCTGGGGCATCAAGGACCTCAACCGCAAATACGGTCTTCACGACCTGGCAGGCGGCGACGTGATGTTCGCGGCGACCGGCGTGACCGATGGCGCGATGCTGAAGGGCGTCCGGCGCTTCGCGGGCGGGGCCTCCACGCATTCCGTCATCATGCGTTCCAAGACCGGCACCATCCGCCGCATAGAGGCCACGCATAACTTCACGCTCAAAGGCGGGTATAAATAAACCGGCATGATTTCCCCCAAATCCCAGTTCACCGGAATGCAACCTGCCCCGTCGGCGCCTGCCGCGGCGCAAACCGTACTGTCGGTTGAGAAGTCGGTATTGGGTAAGAAATGGGTTTTTGCTCCCGCTGACGCGAGGCTCTCCGAAGGCATCTCGCAGGCTTACGGCTTGCCCGAAATTGTCGGCCGCATTCTTGTTTCCCGCGGCGTGGGTTTCGATGAGGTGCCTGAATTCCTGAGCCCGACCATGAAGGCCCAACTGCCCGACCCATCCAAGCTGAAGGATATGGACAAGGCTGCCGAGCGCATCGCTGCGGCCATCATGAACGACGAGAAAGTGGCGGTCTTCGGCGACTATGACGTCGATGGCGCCACATCTTCCGCGCTGCTGAAAAGATTTTTCCGGGCGCAGGGGCGCGATTTGCGCGTGTATATTCCCGACCGCATCGGCGAAGGTTATGGGCCCAATGTCGCGGCGATGGTCAAGTTGCGCGACGAGGGCAACAAGGTTCTCATAACGGTCGACTGCGGCATCACCGCTTTCGAGCCGCTGGCGGCCGGCACGGCGGCGGGGCTCGATATCGTGGTTCTGGACCATCATCGCGCGGAGCCGCAACTGCCGCCTGCGCATGCTATCGTCAATCCGAACCGTCTTGATGACGCCAGCGGCCTTGGCCAGCTTGCGGCTGTCGGTGTGACGTTCCTGGCGATTGTCGCCGTCAACAGAATTTTACGTGCGCGCGGCTGGTACACGCCCGCGCGGCCCGAGCCGCGCATCCTGCAGTGGCTGGATATCGTCGCGCTGGGTACCGTGGCCGATGTCGTGCCGCTGACCGGCGTCAACCGCGCCTTCGTGGCGCAGGGCCTGCGCATCATGGCGATGCGCCAGAACCACGGGATTTCCGCGCTTTCCGATCTTGCGTCGGTCTCCGAGGCACCGACGGCTTTTCATGCCGGTTACGTTTTTGGCCCGCGCGTGAATGCGGGCGGACGCGTGGGAGAGGCGGAACTGGGCTGGCGGCTGTTGTCGTCGGAAGACCCGCTCGAAGCGCGCATGATCGCGAACAAGCTGCATCAGTACAACGCCGAGCGCAAGGTCATCGAGGATGCCGTTCTCGACGACGCGCTGGAGATGCTGGAAGCGCAGGCGCAGGATGACCTCGTCATCCTGGCGGGCGGCGACGGCTGGCATGCCGGCGTCATCGGCATTGTGGCCGCGCGCATCAAGGAAAAATACAACCGCCCCGCCTGCGTCGTGGCTTTCGACGACAAGGGATTTGGCAAGGCTTCATGCCGTTCCGTCTCGGGCATCGATCTTGGCGCGGCCGTTATTGCCGCAAAAGAGCAGGGGCTGCTGGTGGCGGGCGGCGGGCACAAGATGGCCGCCGGCTTCACCGTCGTGCGCAGCAAAATCGACGAACTGCGTGTGTTCCTTAACCAGCATGCCATCGCCCAGCTGAAAGGCGCCGCCTATGTGCCGGAACTGAGGCTCGACAGCGTGCTTTCGGCCCATGCGATGACGCTGGAGCTTGCCGACAAGCTGTCGATGCTGGCGCCTTATGGTTCCGGCCATGCGGAGCCGCGTTTCGCGCTTACGGGAGCGAAGATCATCAAGCCCACGGTTGTGGGGGAAAAACACGTCAGCTGCTATATTCAGGATACTTCCGGCGGCGCGAGCCTGAAGGCGATCGCCTTCCGCGCGCTGGACACGGATCTTGGCGAAACGCTGCTGAAATCCGGCCCGAAGCCGCTGCATCTGGCCGGTCATGCCACGATCAATAACTGGCAGGGCCGCCGCAGCGTCAACTTCCAGATCGTCGACGCCGCGCCGGTCTGGTAAGCCGCCTAGCGCGGAGGGCCGCCGGGCGGGCCCCCGTTCATTCCAGGCATTCCGCCAGGCATTCCACCAGGCATTCCGCCTTGCATTCCACCGGGAGGGCCTTCTCCGGGTCTTTGTCCGCCAAAGGGAGCGCCTTGTTCCAGCATCCGCGACGCGAACTGTTTTCGTTCCTCGTCGGACATGGAGATGATCTTCTCGGCGGCTTTTTCCTGCATTTTGGTTTTGACGCTGTCCATCACGCCGTCGACTTCCGCAAAGTGCTTCACGATATCTTCTTTCGGAACATTTCCCTGCATGAGCCGCTCAGCGAAATCGTGACGCAGGGTCTGCACCTTGTCGAAGTTATCTTTCATCTCGGCAGCGGCCTGCTGCATGTCCTGCGGTTTGAACATCTGGTTGGCTTCGAACAGCGGCGGCGGATGCGGCATATTTCCTTGCTGCCCGCCGAAACCGCCAGGCCCACCGGGTCCGTTCGGTCCGCTAAAACCTCCCGGACCTCCGGGAGGACCGCCGAATCCCTGTCCGCCGGGGCCACCCTGCATCATCATTTGCGGCGGTCCGCCGCGCATCGGATCGCCGCCCATCGCCTGCTGTTGTTGCGCCATCATCATCTGGCGCTGCATGTCGCCGCCAAACGGAGGCGTCGGCATCGCGCCGGGGCTGGAAAGCCGGCCCAGCACGAAAGCCGCGAGAAAGATATTCACGGCGACGGAGCCCAGCAATATCGCCGTCTGTTTTTTTCCTGTGTCGCTCATATTCCGCTCTCCTTCCATCAAAGTTGCATGTCGTCCAGCGAGTCCGGCCCCATAATCATGCGGTCGAGATAGTATTGCTCGTTGCTGCCTGTCTGCGCGGTGCTGTATGAAGAGATCGTCGCCGTCGTCGCGTGAACAGCGGGCTTTGTCGCGTTGCCGATCCAGAAGCCGAGCACGGCCGTCGCCGCCAGCATCGCCGTGCGCCGGAACCAGATCGCTTTCGCCGCATTCTCGTTCGCGGCCTGCGTCTGCGCCGCCGTGACGATGCGGTCGAGCAGCGGATCGCCCGCATCCGAAACCTTGTAGCTGTCCAGCATCTTGTCGAGTTTATCGGCCATTCTTCATCTCCAGACGTTCGTCGATCAGTTTTTCTTTCAGGCTCTGCCGCGCGCGGAACAGAAGCTGCTGGAAAGCGCCCAGCTGCATGCCCATCGCATCGGCGGCTTCCTGATTGCTTACCGCCTCGTAATAACTCAGCACGACGGCGGCGCGCTGGCGTTCCGGCAGTTGCTGCAGCGCACCCCGCACGCGCGCGGATTGCTGTGCGCGTATTATCGTATCATCCGCCGCAGGCGCGCTATCCGCCAGAGTTTCTGCGTCGACGACTGACAGCGGCACAACCTTGCGTTTGTAGTCGATGCAGCGGTTCGTCACCACGCGGTAAAGCCAGGTCGAGAACTTCGCCTGCGGCTGCCAGCGCGGGGCTTCGTTCCATATCTTCAGGCAGACGTCCTGCGCGATTTCCTCCGCGTCCTGGCGGCTGCCCGTCATGCGCTCCGCAAAGCGCACGCAGAAGTTCAGGTACTTGCCGACTAGCGTGCGGTAAGCCTTCGCATCCTTGCCGGCGATGCGGCGCATCAGCGTATGATCGGCGTCTTCAGCCTGTTTCAAGGCGCAATCCCCCTGTTGCCGGAGCCATGCCTTACACTAGATTCAACGGCCCGGCCAAGGAAGTGCTTACGGTCCCAAAGCAGGCCAGGAGCGGAAAAGAAGCCCGAATACCCGCTTTTTGCAAAAGGCCTTTCAGGGGGGGGCCGGGCGCGCCAAAAGCCAATAAAACGGGCCTTTTCCGCATGCCGGGAGGGCCAGAAGAGGGCTTCGGGAGCACATACTCCGCACACACCCTGCATCCTGTTTTAAGGGCAGGGGATCGCCGGAATATATTTGACATAATGCACAAAATGGGTTATAAAATTACCCGGCAGAGCCAGCAAGTCAAGGTCAGTTTCAGGAACCAGAATGGGATTCAGCCTCAAAAAATTATACAACCGCCGCAGCGAGGAGAGTATCCGGGACCTGAATTACAAGTTCCTGAACGCCATCCCGCGCGAGCGCGAGCCGACGGAAGAGTTCGAGCGCAAGGTGCTGGCCAACCTCCTGGACTTCCTCGACAAGGGTGCTGACATCGACGCGAAGGACGGGCAGGGCTGGACGGCGCTGCACCGCCTCGCCATCTGGGGCTATACCATCCCGGCCATCGCGCTTATCGAGAGAGGCGCGGACGTCAACATGGACAACAAGTGCAACATGACGGGGCTCTGGGGCGCCGCGCAGAACAGCAACGCCGTGCTGCTGAAGCTTATGCTGGAGAAGGGCGCGAAAAACCTTGACCAGAAATTCATGAGCAGCGGCCTTCTCGGCTGCGCGGTGGGCGGCCGGGTCGACGGGAAGGATGACCCTGAGAAAAAAATCGCCTGCATTGAAATGCTCATCAAGGCGGGGCTCGCCTTTGGCCCGAATGACAAGCCTGGCGCCTGGCACTATCACTATCTCGCGCCTTACTGCCCGGGCCTTGCCGAGGCCAAGGAGATCGATGCCGCAGTCGAGGCTGGCGATATCGCAAAAATAAAGGAACTCGCCGCAAAGGGTTTCAAGCCCGACATCCTCGCCGAATTCAGGCAGGACACGCCGCTCTTCAGGGCTGCAAAAAAGGGCGATGTGCCGATGATGGCGGAGCTCATCAAGCTGGGTTCCGATCTCAACATCCTGTGCTCGTGCAGCGATAAGACGCCGCTGATGGCCGCGGCGGAAAGCGGCCAGATGGAAGCGCTGGAACTGCTCGTCGATAATGGCGTAGAACTCGATACGCATTATCGCTATGAACGCACCGCCTATGACGAGCCGCCGCACATACCGCCGAACCTCTACTCCTCCGCCTATGAGGGCGGGCCCGGGATGAAGCAGCGCGTGGACGAGCTGCTGGCCCCCACCGTCGTCATGCAGCGCCGCACGAAGATCATGAAGCCGCTGAGGCTGGGGAAGGGCTGAGCAGCCGGATACCCGCAGGAGACGTGTCAGGTATTCGGGATATTTGTCACTCCCTTAAAAATCCGGCGGCGGGGCTTGCAAAAATGCCGGGGGCCCCTGCAAAAATGAGGGTTGATTCTGCGGGCCGGATTATTGCATACTCCCGCTCTTTCGCGGGCGTCTCCCCTGAAAGCCTTATCCAGG
>SCTB01000147.1 GCA_004297545.1 Alphaproteobacteria bacterium | reverse complement strand
TGCGTGCCTGTGCTTTGTGGCATTCATTGCGTTCCGGACGAAAACCCCTGCGCCGGCAGCCTCCCATCCCCCAAAGAAAATCAACCATTGGCTGCTGCTGCTGATCAGCCTGGCGACGCTTTACATCGAGCTTGTCATCATTCGCTGGCTGGGAACCGAGGTGCGTATTTTTGCCTATGTGCAGAATATCGTGTTGATCACCTGTTTCCTGGGTTTCGGCGTCGGCTGCTTTACGTCGGACAAGCCGGGGTCGCTGATGCCGAGCCTTTACAAGCTGGCCATCCTGGCTGTCATCATCTCCATGCCCTCCATTTACTGGCAGGCGGGACTGCTGAACCTGTCCGAGCTATTGACGCTGAACAGCGATGCAGTGCTGTGGGGCGACGCAAACATGTACTATTTGCTGCCGGTCTTCACAATGAAGGTCGCGGCGGTCGTGCTTGTGGCCTGCATGTTATGGCTGATTGCCACCACGATGGTGCCGCTGGGGCAATGGGTGGGCTATTGCTTCGACCATTCCAAGAACGTCGTCAGCGCCTATACGGTCAACCTGGCCGGCAGCCTTGCGGGATCATGGCTGCTGCTCCTGCTGGCGTTCCTCCACATGCCGCCCGCGTACTGGCTTACGCTTGCTTTTGCTCTGGTGCTGCTGGCCACGCCGAAATATCGCCCGCACTGGGTGAAGGGCTTTGTGCTGCTGGCGCTGATATTGGTCACGATGCAGGGCAGCATCTGGAAGAACGTGCACTGGTCGCCGTATCAGAAGCTGTCCGTTTTCCAGCTGGGGAACGACGAATATCTCGTCAACGTCAATAACAGCGGGTATATGACGATGGCCAATACCACGCCCGCATATCTTGCCAAGGCGGCGCCGGACGTCGTCAAAGCCTATAAGGACAGCGTCTACAACAGCCCTTTCCGCTTCTTCCCCGATCATCCAAGCGTGCTGGTCGTGGGGGCGGGAGCCGGCAACGATGCGGCCGCCGCGCTGCGCAACGGTGCATCGCACGTCGACGCCGTCGAGATCGATCCGGTCATCTACCAGTTGGGGCGCAAGCTGCACCCCGAACATCCCTATGATTCCGCCAGGGTGAACGTCATCATCAACGACGCCCGCAATTTCTTCCGGACCACCGACAGGAAATACGATGCCGTGATCTTCGGCCTTCTGGATTCCCATACGAAAGTGTCCGGCTATACCAACATGCGGGTCGACAACTATGTTTACACAAAAGAGGCCTTTGAACAGGCAAAAAAGCTGCTGAAGCCCGAAGGCGTGATGGCCGTCAAATTCGAGGTGCGCGAGCCCTGGACCTGGGTGGGGCAGCGCTTCTACCGCACATTGACCGAGGTTTTCGGCAAAGCGCCGGTCACTTACTACGTGAAGGGCGGCGGCAATATGTGGAGCGGGGCTATTTTCCTGCTGTCTGACGGAAAGCAGCTGGCAAAGCGCACGGCGGAGAAGGACGCCGTCAGTTACATTGCGGAGCACAAGCCGCCTTTCAAGCCGACACTCGCGGGCGCGCCGGAGCCGCCAACGGACGACTGGCCTTATGTCTATAACCTGAAGAGAAGCATCCCGCAGACCTATCTGACCGTGGCGCTTATCCTGGTCGCGCTTGCCTGGTTCATGGTGAAAGACGCGATCACCTTCACCGAAAAACAGACATGGCCGATGTTTGCGCTTGGCGCGGGTTTCATGCTCATGGAAACGCAGATGATCAGCCGCCTGACGCTGTATTTCGGCATGACATGGGTCGTCAACAGCATCGCCATCAGCGCCATCCTCTGCGTGCTGGTGCTGTCGAACTTTTACGTCTTGAAAAGAAAGAATGTCGACAGCCCTGTCTATCCTGCGGTCCTGATCGTCGCTCTTGTGGCAAATTACCTCTTCCCGTGGGAGCAGCTTCCCTACGCGCCGTGGGTCGTCGGGTCGCTGCTGGGCTGCGCCTATGCCGTGGCGGTTTTCATGGCGGGCGTCATTTTCGTCTCCACGCTCCGGAAGGCAAAAAAGACTTCCGCCGCGCTGGGCTCCAACGTCATGGGGTCGGTGGTCGGCGGGCTGGCGCAGAACCTCTCCTTTATTTTCGGGGTCAAGGCGCTGCTGCTGTTAGCGGCGGCATTTTATGCTGCCTATGTGTATGCCGTGCGGCGAAAGGAAGCGTAAACACTACCCCGTGTTCCGCATCCCCGCCGAAATGCCGCCGATGGTGAGCGCGAGGGTCTTGCGCAGGTCGGCGGAGGGGCGGGAGAGGGACCGGTATTCCTTCAGCAAATGCGCCTGCAGGATATTCAGCACGTCGACATAGGGCGAGCGGATGCGGATGGAGCGCGAAAGAACCGGGGAGGTCTCCAGTATCTTTTTGCGCTTCATGACCTTCAGCAGTATTTTCTTCGTCCTGGCCAGCCGGTCGAGATAATCTTTCGTCAGCCACTGCAGCGATGGCTCGACAAGCAGGGCGGAATAATATTCGGTCACCTGTTCGTCCGCCTTCGCGACCACCATTTCGACGAGGTCGATGACGGATCGGAAAAACGGCCAGCGACGGTACATGTCCTGCAGTGTTTTCAGGTTTCCGGCCTTTATTTCGGAATCCATCGCCTCCGCGATGCCAAGCCATGCGGGAAGCAGCGTGCGCGACTGCGTCCAGCCGAAAACCCAGGGGATGGCGCGCATGCTTTCCAGCCCGCCGTCCTTCTTGCGGCGCCCAGGGCGGCTGCCGATTTTGAGCAGGCCCAGCTCGGCGGTCGGCGTCAGCTGAAGGTAATGTTTCATGAAATCCGCCTCGCCGTACACAACAGCGCGGAAGGCGGATTTCGAGCGATAAGCAAGGCGCTCCATGGCCGATGTCCATGCGGCTGGCTGCTTCTGCGGCCTGGAGAGGACCGCTTCCATGAAGCCGGACAGGTAGAGCTCCATCGTGCGTTCCGCGACATCCGGCAGCCCGAATTTTGAATCGATGGCCTCGCCCTGTTCGGTCACGCGGATGGTGCGCGCCTGCAGCGGGCGGGGCAGGGCGAGCAGGGCGGTTTCGATAGGGCCCCCGCCGCGCGCGACGCTGCCGCCGCGGCCGTGGAAGAAGACGGTATGAACCCGATGCTTCTTGCCGAGCGCAAGAAGGTCTTTCTGCAGCCCGTAAATCTCCCAGGCGGAATTCAGATATCCGCCGCGCTTGGCGGAATCAGAATAGCCGACCATGATATGCTGCTGCGCGCCGGCATGACGGTGATAGAGCGGAATCCGGTACAGCTGGTCCATCACCTTGCAGGCGCTCGCCAGGCTTTCGGGCGTCTCGAACAACGGGCAGATGCGCACGCGCGCATCCACGCCCGCCGCCCTGAACAGGAAGAGCACGCCCAGCATGTCGGAAGCCTTCGCCGCCATGGAGATGATATAAGGCCCCAGGAATTCGAGCGGAACATCTTTATAAAGTCGCAGGGTTTTGAGAACTTCCTCGGACTGCCGCGACAGGCGCCGCCGCCGCGGCGGCTTGCGGATGCCCTTCAGAAGCATGTGTATGCGCCGCTGCTCCGGCAACCCCGCGTACTTTCCGCCCAAAATCTCGTCTATTGCCGTTTCATGCACATCGGCGCTCTGGCGGATATCGAGCTTCAGAAAGCACAGGCCGAAGACGCGTACGCGCCAGATAAATTCCTGCAGGGGGCCCCGTGAGATATCTTCCACGCCGTTGTCCTGCAGAAATTTCTGCAGGTCGTAGAGCAGCGCCAGGAATTCCACGCGGGTGAAGGATGTCTTGCCCTTCGGCAGCCCGCGCCGGAATTCCTTGAGCTTGCGCTCCATCGTATCGAGATATTTCTGGCAGGTCTTCTGCAGCCGGATGCCGCGCGTGTCGCGGTCGAAGACGAAAAGGTGGCGCAGCAGTTTGATCGCCTCGAGATAGCGCGCTGTGGCGGCATGGGATGTTTCGTGCAGGACGCGCTTTGTGACATGAGCGGTGACGCCCGGGTGCCCGTCGCGGTCGCCGCCCATCCATGAAGCGAAGCGGATGGGCCGCGGGTAGAGTTCGGACATATCGCCCACGACTTCCTTATAGGCGGCGCTCATGAGGTAATGGAAATCCGGCACGGCGCGCCACAGGATGCGCTCGGCCAGTTCAAGGCCATAGCGCGCCTCATCGACCGGCGTCGGCTTTTTGTCGCGCACGACGCCCGACAGCCACAATTGAATGACGATAGCGCGCATGTCGCGCACGATCAGCTCGCGCTCAAAAACAGTGGGTTCGGCGGAATCCAGCTTCAGCAGGCACATGGACAGGTCGCGATAGGCGCGGATGGCCTGTGGCATCATGGCTTCCGTCGGGTGCGCGGTGAGGACGAGTTCTATCTGCACCTCCAGCAGCGCCTTTGTCACGGCCTTGCGCGAAATGCCTGCCTTTAAAAGGCGGCTGAATGTATCAAGCGGGGAGGCACGCTGCGGATTCGAACCCGTCCGCTGGTATTCCTTGCGGCGGCGGATGCGGTGGACCTGTTCGCATAAATTCGCAAGTCGCAGGAATTCGGTAAAGGCTTTCGCGACTTTGTATTTCTCATTATGAGACAGCGTCTGAAGCTCGCGCTCGATATCTTTATGCGCCGTGGCGCTGCCGAGACGCGCCTTCTGCGCATGGCGGCGCAGCTTCTCGACTTTGTTAAATATGCGCTTTCCCTCGAAATGCGCGATCGTCTCGCCAAGAATCCCGCCGAGCAGGCGGATATTGTTCGAGAGGGGCTGAAGCGTGTCTTCCGGCATGAAAATTATTGTCTCGCGGGCGATATGGAAATGCGGAGCTGAAAATTTTCCCGCCAGGTAACTCTATCAGAAATTCAAGTGCGGCAATATGCGAATTAAAAAATTTAACAGTGAAAGGGGACGTTCACATTTCATTAACCGAACGTGTGTCAAAATTCTCCAAGGTGGCATGAAGCCACTTTCAAGATTCCATTCCAGAAGGGGGATATTCATCATGGCAACATATGTGGGTACTGGGAGCGACGACATCCTCGTCTCGACGAATACGACGTCGCTGACGACAGTGGATACGATGACCGGCTTGGCAGGTGACGATCTTCTCGTCGGCGGCGTCGGTAACGATACGCTCGATGGCGGCCTCGGCATGGATGCCATGTATGGCGGCGTCGGCAACGATATCTACATCGTCGATGACGCCAATGATACGGTTAACGAAAATGCTTCCGAGGGCACGGCGGACACCGTAAAAACCAGCATTACTTTCTCGCTGGCTGCGTTCGATAACGTGGAAAACATCACGGCAATTGCGGGCGCAGGAGCGATCGATCTTACCGGTAACGATGGAAATAACACCCTTGATGGCAGTCTGAACACTTCCGCGAATATCCTGACCGGCGGCCTTGGCGACGACACCTATGTGATTGGAACGGGAGATAGCATTGTCGAAAATTCCAGCGAGGGAACGGATACGGTCAAGGCGGCGATTTCAATCGACCTGACGAGCGGTTCTTACAACAACGTGGAAAACGCGACGCTGCTGGCAGCTGCAGCGGCAAACACCACTCTCACGGGCGGCGCGGGCACGAACGTCCTTACCGGTAACATCAATGCCAATACGCTCGACGGCGGCACCGGCGCCGATACCATGAGCGGCGGCGGCGGCAACGATACCTATATGGTCGACAACACCGGCGATTCAGTCATCGGCGGCGCCGGTGTCGATACGGTATTAGCCACGCTGGCGGATACGGAGACATTCTCGGTCGCATCCAGCGCGCTCGTCGAAAGGATTACGCTGCTGGGCGTTACCGATTCTAACGCAACAGGCAACGCTCTCGTCAACATTCTTACCGGAAACACCGGCGATAACACCCTCAATGGAGGCGCAGGTGCTGACACGATGATTGGCGGCGCGGGCGACGATACCTACGTCGTGGATCTCGCGACCGACAAGATTACCGAAACATCCGGCACGGATACAGTCATTTTTAACGGCACAACTGCAAATACGACCTATACCCTCGCCGCTGGCCTTGAAAATCTCACGCTTGGAGGCTCGGCGAACATCAACGGCACCGGTAACGCTGTTGTTAACACCATTCTTGGCAACTCCGGCAACAACATACTTAATGGCGGTCTGGGCGCGGATTCAATGGACGGCGGCGCCGGCAACGATACCTTTGTCGTCGATGACGTTGGTGACATCGTGACGGACACCTCGGGCACGGATCTGGTGAATTCGAGCGTGACATACACGCTTGGCGCCGGCATCGAAAAGCTCACCCTGACGGGGACGGCGGTCATCAACGGCACCGGCAATACGGGCGCCAACGTCATTACAGGCAACGGCGCGGCGAATATTCTCAGCGACGGCGGCGTGGGCTCGGCAGACACCCTGATCGGGGGCGCGGGTAACGATACCTACATTGTCTACAACACAGGCGACCTGATCACCGAAGCGAGCGGCACGGATACCGTGCAATTCTTCGGCTCCAACGGGCAAACGTATACTCTCGGAACGGGCGTTGAAAACCTCACCCTGATGGGCGTGACGAATTCAAACGGCACGGGCGGCAGCGGCAACAACATTCTTATCGGCAACACCGGCAACAACACGCTTGACGGCGGCCTCGGAAATGACGTCATGAAAGGCGGCGCCGGCAACGATACCTATCTTGCCAACGTCACTGCGGACATCGTCAGCGAATTGAACGGCCAGGGTACCGATTCAGTCACATTCAACGGCCTTGGAACGAGCAGCGCGAACACGCTCTATACGCTCTCGGCTTATGTCGAGAACCTGACGCTGGGCGGAACCGCGAATCTCAACGGCACCGGCAACGCGCAGGATAACATTATCACAGGCAACTCCGGCAACAACATCCTGAACGGTAGCGGCGGCACCGATACGGTGAGCTTTGCCAACGCAACATCCGGCGTGACGGCGGACCTGACGGGAGGGACGGCTACGGGTTTCGGCACTGACACGATCTCCAACTTCGAAAACCTGACGGGCTCGGCCTATGACGACACCCTGACGGGCACGAGCGGCAACAACGTGCTCGATGGCGGCGGTGACGTGTCGGGCGACACGATGATCGGCGGCGCCGGGAATGACACATATGTCATTCACAGCGGGAACGAGACCCTGACAGAGACCTCGGGCACCGATGAGGTGACGTCGAGCTTCGTCAGCGTCGACCTGACCAACTATTCAGGCATTGAGAATGCATCGCTCACGGGCAGCTCGAACCTCGACCTGACAGGCGATGCAAACGACAACATCCTGACTGGCAACAGCGGCAACAACACGATTGATACGGGCGACGGCACCGACACGGTGGATGCTGGCGACGGCGATGACGTGATCATCGGCGGCCTGAACAATGTGGATGCCGACACTGTCGACGGCGGCAACGGAAGCGATACCTTTGATTTCAGCTACATTACGGTCGATGGCCTCGTGGTGGACCTGGACTGGGGTTTCGCCTGGGTCACCCTGCAGACGGGCACGGAGGTGTTCAGCAACGTCGAAAACGTGATCGGCTCCGTGCATGATGACCACCTTATCGCCCACAGCAGCGGCAGCATCATCGACGGCGGCGGCAGCACGACTGGCGACGTGCTCGACGGCGACGCCGGCAACGATACGTTCATCGTGCATACCACCAATGACGTTGCCACCAGCGGCGGCGGGACGGATTTGGTTGAGTCAAGCCTGATCAGCCTTGACCTGACGAGCGGCAACTATTCCGGCATCCACAACGCCACGCTTCTGGGGTCAAGCAACCTCGACATTATCGGCGACAACAGCGGCGATGTGCTGACAGGCAACTCGGGCGATAACAGCATCACCGGCGGCAGCGGCAACGATACGCTGATCGGCGGAACGGGTGCCGACACGCTTGACGGCGGCAGCGGAGGCGACGATATGGCCGGCGGCGACGGTAACGATGTCTATTATGTCGACAACGCGGGCGATAACATTACCGAGAACGCCTCTGAAGGCACCGACACTGTCAACGTGGATACGATCGCATCCTATACGCTTGGCGCGAACGAGGATAACCTCGTTCTCACCATGGCCGGCGGCACGACCACGGGTACTGGCAACGGCGACGCCAACATCATCACCGGCAACAACTCCGGCAACGTCCTCGACGGTGCAGGCGGCGATGATACCATTACGGGAGGTACCGGTGCTGACGACATCGATGGCGGCAGCGGCAACGATCTGCTGACCGGCGGGCTGGGCGTGGATACTTTTGCCCTCACCACGGCGCCTAACGCGCTTACCAACGTCGATACGCTCACCGACTTCGATCCGACCGCCGTCACTGGCGACGTGCTCGATGTCAGCGCCATTCTGACGGGTAGCCCGCTGGACGCGACCGGATACGTCGATTTCGTGACGAGCGGCGGCGACACCGAAGTCTATGTGGATGCGGATGGCGGCGCAGACGGCTATGTTCTGGCCGCAGTCCTGCAGGGGGTGACGGGTCTGGATGGCACCGAGGATGCTCTCGTGACAGCCGGAACGCTTGTCATCTGACGCTTAACTGAACCGAACATATTGAAGCGGAAGCCGCCTTAAAAAGCAGCTTCCGCTTCTGATTTTTGCTGCATTATTCCGAGCCGCCTGCCTTGCGCCGCGCGACAACTTCGCTGCGCATCGATTCCATGTTGGAGCGCCACAGGATCGAGGCGACCCGGGGGTCCGCCTTGATCAACGCGTAATCCATCAGGACCACGGTCGTGCAGTCGTTCTGGCTGCCGCTTTGAAACGCCTGCTCGATCTGACCGCTGGAGAATTGCTGCGCGATGCCAAACACCATGCTGATCTTCGCAGTGTCGACATATTTATTATAGTTCTGTACCCCCGGCCATACCGGATACAGCTTGTGCGGGATGGCCGAAACAAACAGGTCTTCGGAAGCCTTCATGTACTTCTCCAGAAGGTTGCCGCCCGCAATTTTACCGGCTTCGGCGAATTGCGAGGAGTCCTTCAGGTACTTCGAACAAAGGCTCCGGGTCGGGTCATTTTTCTGTAGCGCCTGTATGAAGTTGTATTCGCTGGTAAGAAAGTTCCGCAACGCGATGTCGTCGAAATACCAGACGTAATCGATGGTGTAGTTCACGTCGAGTATCTGCTGCATCTCGACTTTCGCGGCTTCCACGCCAGCCATGCCGCCTTGCCTGTAGGGGCCCAGGAAATGGTCGAGAAAGCGCGGCGCTGCCGCCGGGTGGTCTTTCAATACCATCGCGTAAACGGGCTGGGCGTTGATCCATGCGGTGACGGTCTTCTGCGCCTGATTGTCCCGCCATGCGCCGTATCCGAAATAGCCCCCGACGCAGATAATCGCGGCGGCGGCCGCGCCCAGCAGGAGTTTTTCGTTCATTCTTCCTTACCCGTCTATCGCCGGTCAGCCCTTCTGGACTTTCGGCCCGTCGTTGCGGCGGCGGCGCCAGAGGGCGAGGCCGGCAAGTCCCCCGAGCGCGAGGCCGGCCGCGCCGCCTGCGAGGGCGTTATTATCCTGTCGCTGCTGCAGCTCCTGCATTGAATCACCGATCTCGCGGGAGATCTGCTGGGGCGTCGATTCATCGTCGAAGCTGAAAATCCGGCCAATCGCCGATCCCACCTGCGCTTCCTGGTTGAAAGCGATGCCGAGGCGGTAGTTGCCGGTCAGCGAGGTCACGTCAAGATTGACGCGCTTGTCGTAATCTTTCAGGATCGCGGCATAATCCTGTTCCGAAATCTTGTCGCTGGTGCGCAGGTCGTTCACGAAACTGACCGCATGGTCGATCAGCGCCGAGCGCGACACGGCGTCCATCTGGTGGCGCTCCGCCGCCATCACGTCGATGCGCTGCGTGAATTCCGCGCGCGCTGCGATCTGCGCCGCGTCCGGCTGCCAGTTCTTGATCTCGCCGTAAATAAGCTGCTTGTCTGTGAGGTTCTCGGGCGCGTGGGTCATCGTGAAATTGCTCAGGTGCGGCGTGTGATAAACAGTGCCGGAATCCATGATATAGGTATTGCCCACCTGCATGCCGACGAACCCGCCGCCGGCGGCGAGGGTGAGGGCGGCTGCGGCCGTTGCTGCGCGTGCTTTCTTGTTGAAAAATTCCGAAATAGACATTTTTATTCTCCCATCCTTCATTGGATGCCGCGCCTGGATGGACATTCTTCCGTGACTTATCTTCCGGTTTGGCGATTTTGATTTTGTGGTACTGTAGAAGCATTAAACCCCTTGGTCAATATGAAAAGTATTCCTGTATTAACATTCAAATTCAAGGATATACCATGAAACGACGTTCACCGTTCCCTCTGGCCCTCGCGCTGTGCGTGCTGATCGCCGCCCCGGCCGCTGCAAACGACCGCCTTGTCATCCACGAGTGGGGAACATTTACGTCGCTGCAGAACGACAACGGGGATCTGATCGCGGGCGTCAATACGGATGACGAACCCGTTCCGGGCTTCGTGCATGACATCGGCAATACGGTCACGCGCAGCGTTTCGCAGATGTCGCCGGCCTTTCAGGCGAACATGACCAAAGGCGGCATCCCGCGGCTGCACCCCGATGTGACGATGCGGCTCGAGACGCCGGTGGTTTACTTCCACCTGCCGAAGGGCGTCGATCACATGACGCTCGACCTTGACGTGACATTCCGCGGTGGCTGGCTCAGCCAGTATTATCCCGATGCGGAGTCAAACACATCCGGTGAAGATGTGACCACAAAGCACATCACGGCGGACACGGCAGGCGCCTTGTCATGGAAAGGGCTTGACGTCGGCGGAGCAAAGAAGGGGCCGGAGACGACCGAGCACGTCTGGCTGGCGCCGCGCGCCGTCCAGGCGTCGCCTGTCACGACGGCAAAAGGCGAGAGCGAGAAGTATCTTTTCTACCGCGGTGTGGGAAAACTGGATAAGACGCTTCTTCCCGTCACCCTGGTTCGCGAGCCGGAAGGGGGCCATACGCTGTGGACGGCCGGCACGGTGCGTCATTTCAAGTCCTGGCTTGTGGACGTGCGCGAGGACGGCAAAATCGCCTTCCAGCACGGGCACGACCCGCAGAGGGGCGTCGCTTTCTACAGGCCCTTTACGGAGAAGGACTATGCCGCTTCAAATCTGCCCCTGCTTCAAAACTACATGCAGGGCGCTCTGACCGTGGCGGGCCTGTTCCAGGACGAAGCGAAAGCGATGGTGAAGACATGGGAGCATTCCTATTTCAGGTCGCCGGGCCAGCGCCTTTTCTACATCGTGCCAAAAGAATGGGTCGAATTGGTTCTGCCGATGAAGGTGTCGGTTCCCGCCGATATCACACGCGTCATGGTCGGGCGCATCGAGATCGTCCATCCGCGGCAGCAGAGCGCCATGCGGGAAATGAGAAGCAGCTCTGCGGATGGCGTGGCCGCATTCATTCGCAAATCCACCACCGACGTCAAGGACTGGACGGTGTACCAGGAAGTATCTTCCGGCAAAAAGCCTTTGGACGCGCTTGGCGCCCAAGTACCCGGGATTTACAAAAGCTATCTTAAGCTTGGCCGTTTCCGCGACGCCATTTTGCTGGAAGAAAACGCCAGGCGCTCCGCGCCCGCGCTCAAAACCTTTATCCGCGAGAACCGGATCGGGATGTATGAGGTGAAGTAAGCCGGGCGGACTTGCGATAATGTCCGTTATAAATGGAAAGCTGGTTTCCGGATGACGGGCGTTTAGAGACGCCCGTATTCCGTTGTTCTGCATAGTCGACCATAGTATCATCGGACACGGCTTTTCCGAACCGCAGGATCGAGCGCATTCCGGCGGCGACAAGCCCAGGGGCAATTTAAAAGAGCAATATCAATGAAACAATTATCCGAACTGAGGGAGATTGAAATGCCTGTAGGAAAGTTTATTTTCGTTGCGATCGTCGCAATCATGCTTGCGGGCTCTTATTTTCTGGCTGGCCAGATACTGGTCACGAACGATGCCGGCAACGTGCAGGTAAAACAGGCGGCGGCGACCGGCACCATGAGCGTCAGGACCCAGCCGGGCGTTTATTTAAGACTGTTTTCCGACATCCACAACTACAAGATTTCGGACACGTATGACTTCAACAAGGAAGGCACCGGCATTAACGTGCGCTTCAACGACAGCGCGACGGCCAATGTTTACGGCTCGATCAAATACCGCCTGCCCACGTCGGAAGACAACATTCTCGCCATCCACACCGACTTCCGGTCTTATGAAGCGGTGCAGGACCAGCTGGTGCGCGCCGTCGTGGAGGCCGTGGTTATCCAGACCGCGACCATGTTCAGTTCGGAAGAAATTTATTCGACGCGCCGGTCGGACTTCGTCGACATGATTAACCAGCAGATCAAGGCCGGCATTTTCGCCACGAAGTACTCCGAGGTGCTCAGGAAAGACGAAGACGGAAACTCCTTTATCCAGCGCGCCATGGACGTGCGCCGGAACGACCAGGGCCAGCCCTACATCGCGCAGGAATCGGCCTTTGCGCGGTATCACGTGGAGCTGATCCAGCTGGTCCTCACCGACATCGATTTCGACCCGAAGACGGATGAGCTGATCGCCAAGCGCAAGGAAGCCGAGCAGGAAAAGATCGTCGCAAAATCGAAGGCCGAGCGCGCCAAGCAGGACGCCGTGACCGCGGAAGCCCAGGGGAAGGCAAACGTGGCTCTCGCCGAAGCCGAAGCGCTTGTGCTGAAGAAAACCGCCGTCATCGCCGCCGAGAGGGAAAAGGAAGTGGCTATCCAGGAAGCGCTGAAGGCCGAAGAAGTGAAAAAAGCCATCATCGCCCGCGGTCAGGCAGACGCGGAGGCCGCGAAGCTGAAGGTGGCCGCTGGCCTGACGCCGCTCGACAAAGCTACGATTGAGAAAGAAACGAAGATTGAGATCGCCAAGGCTCTTTCAGCCGTAAAGTTTCCGGAGCATATGATCATTTCCGGCGGCGGCGCGGGCGGCGGCGTGAACCCCTTCGAAGCCGTTGGCCTGAAAGCCCTTTATGACCTGAGCAACCAGATGTCAGGCAGCGCAGACGGAGCAAAATAATGGGTAAGGTCTTTATCGAGTTCGGTATCCCGCTCATTGTTATTCTTTTTGCCGCCTGGTTTATCGTGAAGAAGTGGTTCATAAAAGTGCTTCCGCTGCATGTCAAAACCGCGCAGGAGATAGATAAGGCGGCGCATAAAGTTGACACGGAACTCGCGCCGAAGAAGAAGCCTGTAGACCCGACGCATGATTAAATGAGCCGCGCCATGGCCCGATGGGCGCAGGGTGGTGGATGGGGTGAGATTCGAACTCACGGTAGACTTGCGCCTACGCTAGTTTTCAAGACTAGTGCCTTAAACCACTCGGCCACCCATCCCTGTGCCTTGAAATCGGGAAAGCCATATTTACTATAATGTTGATATTTTAGCAACCGATGCATTCCGTTATCGCGGCATTTGACTTTTAATGTCAACCGTTTAATTTAAAGGAGGCATTGGGGGAGGGTTGGTATTGAAGAGCCGGATTCTTATAAGCATAATACTGTCTTTCTTTGTATTATCGGTTGGACATGCAGCCTCTGCGACCTCGCAGGATTTCAAATCCTGGTTAAAAACTCTCAAGGTAGACGCTGAAAACTATGGGATTTCCAAACCCGTTATTAACCGGGCGCTCCCCGACACCCTAAACCCCATTCCGCGCATTCTTGAACTTGACCGGACGCAGCCGGAGGGCTCTCCTGATTTTGAACGCTACATCAAAAGCGCCGTTTCTCCCCAGCGGATCGAGAAGGGAAGGGAGAAGATCCTCGCCTATCGCCGCCTTCTGAACGACGTGGAGAACGCCTACAACGTCGACCGACAGGTGATTGTCGCCCTCTGGGGCATCGAAACGATGTACGGCAAGAACACGGGTGGTTATGACGTTGTTAACGCGCTGGCGACACTCGCCTATGACGGCCGCCGCGGGCTCTATTTCCGCGACGAGCTGTTCAAGGCACTGAAAATCCTCGATGAAGGCCACATCCGTCTGTCGCAGATGAAGGGGTCCTGGGCGGGCGCCATGGGGCAAAGCCAGTTCATGCCGTCCAGCTTTTTCAAATTTGCCGTAGACTATGACAAGGACGGAAGGCGGGATATCTGGCGCTCCGAAGCAGATGTTTTCGCCTCCACCGCCAATTACCTGGCCCTGTGCGGCTGGAAAAAGGGCGTTCCCTGGGGCCGCAAGGTTCGGCTGCCGGCCAGCATCGACCGCCAGCTTTTGGGCATCAACAATACCTATACGCTGCAGTCCTGGCACGACAAAGGCGTCCGCTTGCCCAATGGCGCTGCCGTGCCGTTCCAGGGCGAGTATCAGGCTTCCATCGTCCAGCCGGGCGGGCCGGGGACGCAGGCCTACATAGTTTATGACAATTATCGCGTCATCATGCAGTGGAACAAGTCCACCTATTTTGCAACGGCTGTCGGCCTGCTTGCGGACAGCCTGAACATCAGCCGAACCTTGCCCGCGGCTGCGCCCCGGAAAGGGCTAAAGTCATAGATTTTCCATCATGAATTGGCTATTCTTCATTAGCTTTGACAAGGTCAGGAAGGCCGTAATTCATGCACGCCAGACACCGTTTCTTCACTGTTGCCGCCATTGTCGCCGGCGCCCTGCTGCTGTCCGGCTGCGCGCAGACTGAATTCGTATCCCACTGGGTTAAAAAGCTGGCCTGGCCGGGGCAGCAGGAATCCGCCGGAACCTACAAGGTGGGGAACCCATATAAGGTCGGGAGCGTCTGGTACTATCCGCGTGAGGATTTCAACCTGGTCGAAACCGGGATCGCCTCCTGGTACGGGCCGGATTTTCACGGCCACAAGACAGCAAACGGCGAGATTTACGACCAGCGCGAGATGACCGCCGCCCACCGAACCCTGCAGATGCCTTCTCTCGTGCGTGTCACGAACCTTGAAAACGGGCGCTCCGTCGTCGTGCGCATCAACGACCGCGGCCCCTATGCGCGCGGCCGCCTGATCGACGTCTCCAAGCGCGCCGCAGAGTTGCTGGGCTTTATCGGCCGGGGAACCGCGCGCGTGCGTATCGAAACGCTGCCGAAGGAAAGCCGCGAAATCGCGGAAGCCGCCAAGCGCGGCATGGATACGTCGAAACTGGCGATGGCGGATCTCGACAAGTACAACATCCAGCCGGCCGCGGAGGCCCCGCCGCAGGCGACGCCGGTCATGGCTGCCGTGCCCGCGCAGCCGGTGCAGGTCGCGGCGCTGGATTCGGATTCATCGCTTCCCGAAAGCCTGCAGACGCCCACCATCACGGTCGAACAGCTTTCCGCGCCGGGCCGTCCATCCCAGTCAACGCCGTCGCCGCAATGGGAGGAGGGCCGGAACGCCCCCTATTCGGAGCGCCGCGTGATTTCGCCCTCCGAGCGGCAGGACTTCATCAACCGCCTCGACCTGAAGGACAAGTCGAATGCGGTTGACTCGACAGGTATGGTCAGCGGACGCCTGGAAAAAGGCCATTTCCTGCCTGACGCCGTGGTTTCGCAGGAAAGGGTTGCGCCGACGGGCATTTTCGTCCAGGCCGGCGCCTTCGCGGTCAAGGCCAATGCCGATCGCATGAAACAGGACTTAAGCAGCCTTGCGCCGGTGGTCATCGAGCCGGTGACGGTCAAGGGCCGCCTGCTGTACCGCGTAAAGCTGGGGCCCATCGCGAATGTCGAGAAGGCGGATGCGATACTTGAGCGCGTCATCTCGGCCGGGAACAATACGGCGCACGTCGTCCATCACTGAAGAAGAAAAGAAGAGAATGACTGACATGAAAAGGTTAACGCTTTTACTCGCCCTGCTGCTCACGGTCTTTATCGTTTTCCCGGCCCGCGCGCAGATCGATACCATCGCGAAACAGGCGATCATTGTGGATGCCGATACGGGCGCCATCCTGCTGGAGAAAGCGGCCAACGACAAAATGCCGACCTCGTCCATGAGCAAGGTCATGACCATGTACATGGTCTTCGAGGCGCTCAAGCAGGAACATCTGAAGCTTGCCGACAGCCTGCTGGTCAGCGAGAAGGCTTGGAAGACGGGCATGACCGAGGGCTCGCGCATGTTCATCCAGGTCGGCACCAACGTGAAGGTCGAAGACCTCATCCGCGGCGTCATCGTGCAGTCGGGCAACGACGCTTCTGTCGCACTGGCGGAAGGCGTGGCGGGAACGGAACAGGCCTTCGTCGACGCCATGAACGTGCGCGCGAAGGAACTGGGCCTCGCGAACAGCCATTTCATGAACGCGGACGGCATGCCCGACCCCGAGCATTATTCGACCGCGCGCGATCTCGCCGTGCTTGCTTTTCGCATCATGAAGGACTTCCCCGAGTATTATCATTATTTCGGCGAAAAGGACTTCACCTATAACAAGATCAAGCAGGCCAACCGAGACCCATTGCTGGGCCGCGTGCCGGGCGCCGATGGTCTCAAGACCGGCCATACCGAGGCAGCGGGCTACGGGCTTATCGGATCGGCGAAGCGCGACGGGCGCCGCCTTATCCTTGTCATGAACGGGCTTGCCAGCGAAAAAGACCGCCAGGAGGAAGGCATCAAGCTGATGGAATGGGCCTTCCGCAACTTCGAGAACAAGAAAATCCTCAGCAAGGGAGAAACAGTCGACAGCGCGAAAGTATGGCTGGGCCGGGAGGCGCAGGTACCCCTTGTTGCCGCCACCGACCTGACGGTCGTTCTGCCGCGCGCCAAGCGCAGCGATCTTAAATTGACGGTCAAGTACAACGGCCCCGTGAAGGCGCCGGTCAGCGCAGGCGACAAGATCGCAAAGCTGCTGGTCGAAGTGCCGGACCAGAAACCCGTCGAGGTTGAACTGCTGGCCGGCGCCGACAACCCGCGCAAGGGCATGTTCGGTCGCGTGAAGGACCGCCTCGGCTACCTGCTGACGGGCGCTCCCTGACATGACGAAGAAGGGCCTCTTCATAACGCTGGAAGGCGGCGAAGGCACGGGCAAGAGCACGCAGGTGAAGCTGCTGCAGCAATCCCTTGCGGCCGCCGGAGTCGATGCGCTGACCACGCGCGAGCCCGGCGGGACCGATCAGGCCGAGCGCATCCGAAACTTGCTGATACAGCGTGACGCAGGGCATTTCGATGCGCTGACCGAGGCGCTGCTGATGATGTCCGCGCGGCGCGAGCATCTGGTGAACAAAATCTGGCCCGCGCTTGAGAAAGGCCAGTGGGTTATCTCCGACCGTTTCGCGGATTCCACGCGCGCATTTCAGGGCTACGGCATGGGGCTTGGGCAGGAAGTCATCGAAAAAATCTATACTCTTATCGCGGACGATTTCCAGCCGGACCTGACGTTTATTTTCGACATCGATCCTGAACTGGGCCTGAAGCGCTCCCTGAAGAAACTGACCGTCACGACGAACAAGACCGAAGCAACGGAAGACCGCTACGAGCGCATGGGGCTGCCGTTCCACCAGCGATTGCGGAAAGGTTTCCTCGATATCGCCAAAAAATTCCCGGAGCGCTGCGTCATCATCGACGCGACGCAGGATATTCAGGCTATCCACCGGCAGGTGCTAAAGGTCATTGAGACGCGCTATGGCGTGTCAGGCAAAGAGGTGAAAAGTGGCTAGCCTTTTCGCCGAGGAAGAAGAAGACGAATTCGCAGATAAAATCGCGCAGGAAGTCGACGAGATTACGCCGCCCGAGGCTGTCGACCTGACGCCGCGCACCAATCCCGAACTGCTGGGCCATGAGGCCGCAGAAAGGGCGCTGCTGGCCGATTTCAACAAGGGCCGCCTGCCGCATGCAATCATCCTTGCCGGCGCGCCCGGCATCGGCAAGGCGACGCTGGCCTATCGCCTCGCGCGTTTTCTGCTGTCGCAGGGTGAGCAGGGGGCAGGTTTGTTCGGGGAACCGGAAAAGCCGTCGTCCCTTTATCTCAAGCCCGATCACGCCGTCTTCCGCCGGGTGGCCTCGGGCGGTCATGCCGACCTTGTCGTCGTCGAGCGCGAGTTCGACGAAAAGAAAGGGCGGCTGAAACAGGATATATCCGCTGAATCCGTTCGGAAGATCACGCCGTTCCTGCGCAAGACCGCGGCCGAGGGCGGCTGGCGCGTCGTTATTGTGGACGGGGCGGAATACCTGAACCGCACCAGCCAGAACGCGCTTCTGAAAATTCTCGAGGAACCGCCCGCGAAGACGGTGCTGGTGCTGACCACCACGCAGCCGGGCACCTTCCTGCCGACCATCCGCTCGCGCTGCCGCACCATCCACTTGGACTCGCTGCCGGAAGCGACGGTCGCCGCGCTGCTGGATAAATATTCACCGGGCATCGCGCCGGAAGAAAAAGCCGCGCTGTGCCGTCTGTCGGAGGGCAGCATCGGCAAGGCGCTGCAGTTTCATCAGGACAAGGGCGTGGCGCTTTACAAAGACCTGCTCACCGCCATTTCCAACCTGCCGAAGATGGATATCGTCAAGGCGCATGACCTGGCCGATAAAATCTCGCGCTCCGAGCAATCCTACGACACCACGCGCGAGATACTCACCGGCTGGTGCCAGCGGCTGGCGCGATCTCAGGCGCGCGGACTTCCGCTGACAGACGTGCTGCCGGGCGACGCGGCCATCTTCCAGAAAATCGCCGCCAATTATCCGCCGCGGCATTTCCTGACGGCATGGGAAAAAATATCGCAGCTGTTCCAGCAGACCGAAAGCTACACGCTCGACAAGCGTCAGGCGCTGCTGGCGTCAATTCTGATGCTGCAGAAGCCGGAATATACCGGCCTGAATATATGAGGGTGACTTAAGATGACCAAACCGCATTTCTACATCACGACGGCGATTTCCTACGTCAACGGCCCCCCGCATATCGGTCATGCCTATGAGGCGATCGCGGCCGATGTGATGGCGCGGTTCAAGCGGCTGGACGGTTTCGACGTCTATTTCCTGACCGGCACGGATGAGCACGGGCAGAAGGTGCAGAAAACGGCCGTCGCCAAGGGCAAACAGCCGCAGGAATTCTGCGACGAGATCGCGGCGCTGTTCATCGAGATGTGCCAGCAGATGAACGTCAGCCAGGACCAGTTCATCCGCACCACCTCCCAGTTCCACAAGGACGCCTGCCAAGCCATCTGGGGCAAGATGCAGGATGCCGGCGACATCTACCTGAACAAATACGCCGGCTGGTATTCCGAGCGCGACGAAGCTTTCTACGGCGAGGATGAACTGGAAGTTCGTCCCGACGGCAAGAAGGTCGCCAAATCCACCGGCACCGAAGTGCACTGGATGGAGGAAGAAAGCTATTTCTTCAAGCTGTCGTCCTATACACAGAAGCTGCTCGACTATTACGAGGCGCACCCCGATTTCATCCAGCCTTCGTTCCGCAAGAACGAGGTCACGAGTTTTGTGAAGCAGGGCCTGAAAGACCTTTCCATTTCCCGCACCAGCTTTGACTGGGGCGTCAAGGTGCCCAATGCCAAAGACCATATCATGTACGTCTGGGTCGACGCGCTGACCAACTATATCAGCGCCATCGGCTACCCGGAGGACAAGCAGGGACAGTTCAAAAAATACTGGCCTGCCGATGTGCATCTTATCGGCAAAGACATCGTGCGCTTCCACGCCGTTTACTGGCCCGCCTTCCTGATGTCGGCGGGGCTGCCGCTGCCCAAGCGCGTTTTCGGCCACGGCTTTCTGCTCACGCGCGGGGAGAAAATGTCGAAATCCGTCGGCAACGTCATTTCGCCGCAGGATCTTGTGTCGCGTTTCGGCGTCGACCAGACGCGTTACGGCCTCATGCGCGAAGTCACCTTCGGGCAGGATGGCGACATTTCTTACGAACTGCTGGGCAACCGCATCAATGCGGAGCTGGCGAACAACATCGGCAACCTGTGCCAGCGCACGCTGTCGCAGATTGCCAAGAACTGCGAGGGCAAGGTGCCCAAGCCGGACATTCTGGAAGACGCCGACCACCAGCTGCTCGACAAGGCAGGGCAGGCGCTGCTCATCGCCGTGCGCGGGGAGTTCGAAAAACTGCATTTCAGCCGCGCGATCGAGGAAATCGTGCATGTCGCTAATGCCGCGAACCTCTACATCGACGCGCAGGCACCCTGGACCCTGAAGAAAACCAATCCGCCGCGTATGGCGACGGTACTTTTCGTGCTGGCGGAGGTCATCCGCAACCTCGGCATCATCCTGCAGCCCTTCACCCCGGTCGCGGCGAACAAGATCCTCGACCAGGTGGCGGTCGCGGCGAATGCGCGGGATTTCAGTTTCATGGGCTCGACCCATGCGCTGCAGCCCGGCACGGCGCTGCCGGCGCCTGCGGGCGTCTTCCCGCGCTATGTGGATGAACTGCAGGAAAAGACGGCGTGACTCTCCTCTCCTTTGGGAGAGGAAGGGGCCCGCGCCGAAGGCGTGGGAAGGTGAGGGTACTCCGTGCAGCACTTGCCATAGTCGATGGTTTGATAGTACCCTCACCCTAGCCCTCTCCCAAAGGAGAGGGGACTAACGGCTTTTCCTGCGGAAAAGGAATATATAAAAGAACCATGCTCGTCGACAGCCACTGCCATCTTGATTATCCCGATTTCGCGGCCGAAGGCCTTGCGGAAATCGTCAACCGCGCGAAGTCGGCGGGCATCGGGCATATGCTGACCATCTGCACCGAAATCTCGAAATTCCCGCAGGTGCTGGCAATCGCGAAGGCCTATCCCTTTATCAACTGCACCGTCGGCACCCACCCGCACCATGCTGCGGATGCGGGCGAGATTAATGTCAAGAAAAGCGAAATCGTCGCCTTCACCAAAGACCCCAAGGTCGCGGGCATCGGTGAGACGGGGCTGGATTACTATTACAAACATTCCCCGCCCGAAGAACAGCAGCGCGTTTTCGCGACGCATATCGAGGCGGCAGGGGAAACGGGCCTGCCGCTGATCATCCATACCCGCGACGCGGACGACGATACGATTAAAGTCATGCGCGAGGCCGGGCAGGGGAAGGTCAGGGGCGTCATGCATTGCTTTTCCGGCGGGCGCAAGCTGGCGGATGAATCGCTGGCGCTCGGCTTTCATATCTCGTTTTCGGGCATTATCACCTTCAAGAAAGCGGAAGAACTGCGCGACGTGGTGAAACACGTGCCGATGGACCGCATCCTCGTGGAAACCGACAGCCCCTATCTCGCCCCCGTGCCGCACCGCGGCAAGCGCAACGAGCCCGCCTTCGTCGTGCATACGGCGCAGATGGTGGCGGACCTCAAAGGCCTCACGGCGGAAACCGTCGCAAATCAGACGACGGAAAACTTCTTCAAACTCTTCGACAAGGCGAAACGGCAATGAAAATTACGGTACTGGGGTGCGGGGCGTCGCTGGGCACGCCGGCGGCGGGCGGGTTCTGGGGCAAATGCGACCCGTCGGAGGAGAAAAACCACCGCACGCGCGCCTCCATCCTTGTGCAGTCGAAAGAGACGAATATCCTTGTCGACGCGACCTATGACCTGCGCATTCACCTGAACCGGCTGGCGCTACAGAAGCTCGACGGCGTGCTGTTCTCCCACGCGCATAACGACCATGTGAATGGAATCGATGACCTGCGCGTCATCGCCTATCATTCCAACAAGCTTATCGACATCTACAGCAACCAGGAAACCCTCGACGAGATCGAGCGCCGCTGGCCCTATCTGTTCCAGCCCAAGTTCAAGGACCTTTACGTCGAATTCCTGAACCGGAACATCATCCAGAATTACGACCGCTTCAGGATCGGCGATATCGAAGTGCAAAGCTATGAGCAGGACCATACCGCCTGCCTGTCGCTCGGCTTCCGCTTCGGCGATTTCGCCTATAGCGTCGATGTCGCGAAAATGAATGAGAAATCGCTGCAGAGCCTGAAAGGCATCGAAACCTGGCTCGTCGACGGCGCCGCCTATCACCGCGAAACCCCCATGACCCATGCGACCCTGCGGCAGGTGAAAGAATGGGCGGATATTTTGAAACCCAAAATGACCTACCTGACCGTCCTCAGCACGCATATGGATTACAAGACCCTCTGCGAAGAACTCCCGCCGCATATCAGGCCGGCATGGGACGGGATGGAGATTGAGATGGGGACGAACAGGAGGTAGGGGGATTATCGGGGTGGGATAATTGCCATTGTGGAAAATTGGACGACTCAATTGCTGTGGGTTTTTACCATTCCCAAAATCATTTCTCTAGTGATGCGGATACCGTGCTCTTCACCCGGATCAACCGCTACTTCACATTCTCCTGTTACCACAATGTTCAGCATTCTCGGCCACAAACTTTTTCCTTCAGCTTCTATAACCATGGAATCGGCAGTCTGAGCACTCAGTTGAGACACTAAATGATGTTTCGGATCAGTGAAAATTGGAAGCTCACGCACCTTGTTGCTCGACGGATAAGTCAGAAAATTTAAATGCTCAAGAGCATCAGAGGATTTTTGGGCAATCGCCCAGAAGCGTCCGGCAAAAAGTTGCTAATACAGGGTTACTACTAACGCCGGATCGCGTTTTAATCCTTTAAGTGTCGCTATAAGTTCATCATTGATTTTCATGCGGCAGGGGGCTCGGGTATAAAACTCTACTTGTTCTGATAATGTTTCATCCGTAAACCATTCCCAAAACGATACCTCTTTCCGGCGCCCCAATCCAATTTGTCGTGTGATTTCCCAAATTGGGACGTTCCGCCACCTTCTTCTGTCATCCCGGCGCCATGCATTGCATGCGGTGCATGACAGCCGGGATCTCGCAGGCCTTCGGCCTGCAATTTATGAAGGCGCGCTTCGCGCGTGAGATCCCGGCTTTCGCCGTGATGACAGCTCTTGAGGGGAGGGCGGCGCACTTGTTTAAGCCCATGATTTATCGCCCATATATCCCCATTCAGTCGCCATATCCCCGTGTTTATGAGATAATTAAAAGAGGGGAGATTTTAAGATGTCCGTCTCATCCGTCAGCACCTCGCGGCCGCCGCCACCACCTCCGCCGCAGAAACCGGCGCCGCTGCATACCAAAACGAACTCCCCGCATGAGGGCAGCGACAGGGCGACCACGGCGCGCAGCAGCGACAATTCCGCGCGTGGGCGGAATGTGGATGTTTCCGTCTGACTTTTTTCTCCGGTTTCTGCTTGTTTTTCAAATAGAAACGCAATTTCACATATTTAAACCTTCCTTAACGCGAAAGTCTTATAATCGTCATAGAAATAAAACTCAGGATTCTTGAGGAGAACCGATATGCCGAACTGGCTGCAAGCGATGGAAGGGCCCAAGGGTTCTTTTGCGAACCTGTCGCGCCTGTTCAATGTTCCGTCGCAGAATGACATGCAAAATCTCTGGCAGTATGCGGCGCAGTCTTATCCGCGGGAGGGGGCGCATACCCACTCGGCGGCGACATTCGCCGAAACAGTAGACAAGGCGCTCACCGGCGCTTCCGACAAGCTGGCGAAACGCATGCTCGAGAAACAGGACCCGGCCGGCAATACCGCACTGATGATCGCCGAGAACGCCGAAAATGGAAAAATGGAAAACGCGGAGATGATCAATGTGCTGCTGAAGCACAGCGCCCGTCTTGGTATTATCAGCGATGCGGAGGCCAAAAAGAGTATCCGTCAGGTGCGGCCGTTTAATCCTTTCAGCAATCTGAGCGATCAGGAATATGCGGAAAAATACGGGACGAAATCCGTGCCGCCGGCAGGCTCAGACATCCCCGAGCCCGCCACAGACGACACGTCGCAGGCGATCGGGCTTATGAAGCCGCTGCACTTCAAGAAATAATCAATCCCGGTGTCGTCCCTGTAGGCGAGCCTTGGCGAGCCGTGAACAGGGACCCAGCATTTACTTGCGCCGTGAGGCGCTCGTTAGAGGCAAACCGCGAAGCGGTTTGGATTTACTCCTGGGTCCCGGATCGGCGTTCCGGCTTCGCCGTCACTTGTCCGGGATGACAAGATATTTTTACCCCGGCTTTTTGATCGCTGGCTTGGCCGCCGCCGCGTTGTCGTTGGCGGGCTTGGCGGTTTCGAGGGCTTTGCCGAGGATTTCCTTGATCCCGGTTTCGAGCTGGGGCGTCTGCATGATGCGTTCCATCTCGCGGATCATGAGGGCCTGACGCTCGGCGTCATAGCGCTTGAACTGCGTGAAGCGTTTGGCGAGGCCCGCCGCGGTCTTCGGGTTGACCTCGTTCATATGGATGACGACATCCGCCAGGAACTGGTAGCCCGAGCCGTCTTTGTTGTGGAACAGTTTCGGGTTGCCGCCGATGAAACCGCCGATCAGGGCATAGACCTTGTTCGGGTTGGTTTCATCATAGCTGGGGTGGCTGAGCAGGCTTTTCACGCGCGCCAGCGGGTCGCCGTCGGGAATGGAGGCGTTGAGCGACAGCCACTTGTCGATGACGTTGTTGTCGCCCTTGAACTTCTCATAGAAGTCATCCAGCGCGATCTGGCGCGAGTCGGCGGCGCCCGACGGCGGGATACGGGAGAGCGTGGAGAGGGCGGAAAGCTTTTCCGTCATGTTGGTGGCCGTGGTGTATTGCGTATAGGCCTTCGCCGCCATTTCGGGCGTCTGCAGCTTGCCGAGGAACGACAGGCTGGTGTCATGCAGCTCGCGGCGGCCGACCTGTTCTTTCGACACGTCGTATTTTTCGCCTGCCGGGGCTTCCGTCTGCTTGTAGATATCGCGGAATTCGGCCTCGAAGGTCGTGGCCAGCGTCTTGCGCAGGAAGGAAATCGCCTCCTGCACCGCGTCGGGGTCGAGAACTTTGAGGTCCTGCGTGATCAGGTTATAGGGCGGCAGCTGCAGCGTCAGGGCGTTGAACATCTTGTCGCCGTCGAGCGCGTTCGCCACGTTGTTGCCATAGGCCGCGATGAAATCGGGGCTGATGGTCAGGGGGATATCGTCCTGCACGTCCTTGATGAGGCCATGCAGCGTCTTGATCATCAGGCGCTCGGTCGCTTCGTATTTGTTGTAGGGGTCGGAGTCATGCGCCATGCGGAAGATGAGCTCCTCATCCGTCGGCTGCGTGACCACTTTCACCGGCGCGGAGAAGTTGCGCAGGACGGAGGGCGTCACGGGGCCCGGCACGTTGTGGAACACGAAGGTCTGCGAAGACTGGGTCAGGTTCAGCACGCGGGTCGTCTCGAACGTCTTGCACTTGTCGCCTTCCAGAACCAGCGGCACGTCCTTGCCGCTCTGGCCGATCAGGCCGACGGCGACGGGGATAAGCAAATCCTCCTTCACCGCCTGGTCGTGCGTGGGCTTGGTCCGCTGCGAGAGCGTCAGCGTATAGGTCTTCGCCGCCTCATCATACTTGCCGAAATAGGAAATTTCCGGCGTGCCGGACTGCTTGTACCAGCGGCGGAACTGCGACAGGTCGCGGCCGGATACTTCTTCCATCACGTTCACGAAATCATCGCAGGTGACGGCCTTGCCGTCGAAGCGGCTGAAATATTCGTCGGTCGCAGCGCGCCAGGTTTGCGGGCCCAGCATCGTATAAAGCATGCCCAGCACATGCGAGCCTTTTTCGTAGATGGTGCCGGTGTAGATGTTCTCGAACTCCTCCACCTTGTCGGGGCGGATGGGGTGGGAAAGGGGGCTTGAATCTTCCATGAACTGCGCGGATTTCAGGCCGGTCGCGTCGTTGATGCGCTTGATGGCCTGCGAATGCATGTCTTCGGTGAACTGGCGGTCGCGCAGGACGGTGAAGCCTTCCTTCAGGGTAAGCTCAAACCAGTCGCGCAAGGTCACGCGGTCGCCGGAATAGTTGTGGAAGTATTCGTGGCCGAGGACGGCTTCGATATAAATCAGCTCGTCGTCGGTGGAGGTTTCGGGGCTGCCCACAAGGCAGGAGACGTTGAATACGTTGAGGCTCTTGTTCTCCATCGCGCCCGCGTTGAATTTATCAACGGCGGCGATGTGGAAGACGTCGAGGTCGTATTCGCGGCCATAGCGTTTTTCGTCCCATGCCATCGCCCGCTTGATGGAATCCATCGCCCAGGTAATCTGGTTTTCGTAGCCGGGCTGCACGACGATGCGGAGATCCACGTCCTTGCCGCTCATGGTCGTGAATTTGTCTTCCAGCACTTTCATGTCGCCCGCGACGATGGCGAAGAGATAGCTGGGCTTCGGCCAGGGGTCGTTCCAGGTGATGGAATGGCGGTTGTCGCCGATATCGGTCGTCGTCTTATAGTCGCCGTTGCCGTTGGAGAGCAGGATGGGGAATTTGTCCTTGTCGCCTTCCAGCGTTACGCCGAAGGTGGCGAGGTTGTCCGGGCGGTCGAGGAAATAGGTGATGCGGCGGAAGCCCTGCGCCTCGCACTGCGAGCACAGGATATCGCCCGCCATATAAATGCCCGACAGTTTCGTGTTGGCGGAAGGATTCACTTCCGTCTCGATGTCGAGCGAGAAGGGCTGCGCCGGCGGGCGCTTGAGGATGAGGTTCTGATCCGTGACGGCATATTCGCTCTTGTCGAGCTCGCGCGTGACGCCGTTCTCGGTGATTTTCAGGGAAACAAGGCGCAGATCTTCGCCATCAAGAATGAGCGGGCCGCCGACCGGGTTATCGGGATTGCGGTTCACGTCGATATGGCTTTTGACGACCGTCTTCTCTTCGTCGAGGCTGATGTGCAGCTTCACCTTCGGAATTTTATATTCCGTGGGGCGATAATCTTCGCGGTAGAGGGGGTTGCGTTCCGGGTCAAAGAGAAAATCTTTCTTCAGTGCCATGAGATGTGAGCTCCGCCGTGTTTACATATTTAAGAATGAGGTATAAGGAGAGTAATTTGTCAGAAATGGGGAGTCAATTGCGGATTTTTAAAAGGAAATTATATTTACATAATATTAATAAAATGAAGATGAGCTTTCGCAGAAGTTTTCTCTCCTGTCATACCAGCGAAAGCTGGCATAACAAAACTGCGGAGTCGGAATTTCAGCCGCTTTGAAGGGAGGCCATTCAGAAGCCAAAAAATCCATTCAAACACAGCAGGATACGCCACATTTTTTGACATAAACCCAGTGCGGTGATAGGATGACCTCACGCTGGGCATCTACGTCAGAGCGATTTCCGCTTGTTTCTTGCCTGATCGGTGCAGCCCAGCTGAAACAGCACGGCACTTTGTTTTAAAGACGCCTGCGCTGTTTTTGTATCCGGTCACTTCCTTTCGCCCCATAGCAGCAGCAGATCGTCCGGCGCAATGCCCGGAAGCGCATTTCCGGCCATGCAGTCCGCAATTTTTTGATGGAGAAAAAAATGTCGACTGAAATGAATGTCCGCCTGCTTCTCAAGGATGACGAGGATGTCACTGTGGCGGTGCCGCTCAACGACGACCTGGTCGTCAAGTCCGGTATCCAGAGAAACTCTTACCCGACCGTGATTTCGGACGCGATCGACAAGCTGAACGAGCCGGGCAATGCCGAATATGTATCCACCGTCTCCACCCAGGACGGCGTATACATGGTCGTCAAAAGCGTATCCGAAATCTTCACCGCGGCGGCCGAGGCGAGAAATTCAAACGCCCTGATCGCGGATTTCACCAAATGCAGCGGCGTCAAGGCCATCGAGGCCAAGGCGAAGTCGCTGAAGCCCTGACAAGTACTTTAATAATTCTCCTTCATCATCGCGATGCCGGGGTTGATGGTGGCTTCCCATTGCAGGGCGAGGGCAGGGGTGAAGTCCCGGTCGTATTTCCTGACGCAGGACATCAGGCTTCTGGCCCAGAGATCGTACATCTCGGGCCGGACGTTGTAATGCTCGTGGTTGTGCGTGAAGGCGATTTTTTCCATGGCGGTTTTCGCCGAAGGCCAGCCGCTGGAATATAATATCAGCATGTTCAGCCCATGCTTGAGCAGGCCGGCCTGTTTCTGCATGTCCGTCCTGTCGAACATCGGGCGGATTGCCGGGTCGCTGCTGAAAAAAGTATCGTAAAATGCCTCGAGGAACCCCTTGCCGTCGATAATGTTGGACAGGCACCTGTCATAGCTTTGCTGAACCGCTTCGATAACGCTCTGTGATACAGGCATGTGACCTGCCATCCTCCCCCGGTTTTCTGCATGGCACGTCAGGATAGCACATTTCCGCCCCTTTGCAGGGGTCCGTTCAGGCGGCAAGCGATGATTTTACGTCAGGGCGTCCGGGGCGCGTAACCGCGGCGCGGCGCGCTGTCCGTGGACTTTGGCTCCGCGGCCTTCTGGAACTCAACCGACAGGGAGAGGGGCTCAGCCGGGCTGATGGCTCTTGCGAAAGAATCCGTCAAAAAACCTGCGGGATATTTTGCCATGACTGTTTTTCCCTCTGAAACGAGCGCATCAAAAAGCTATTGGCCCCATCCTAACAATGTTTAGTTAAGGAAATGTTAATCGCAGGAGCTTGTGCAAGAGATGCCACTGAACGCAAGTATTGTGCCTCTGCCGTTAATTGGCGCTATCGATATTATGCCAATATCTGGTTGTTAACAAAGCATTTAAGGCGGCCTGAAAGAATATAACGGGTTTGAGATTTTACCAGGAAATATTTTCGCACATCGCCAATCCAGCGTGCGACGGTTATTATGATGAAGGATGTCGGATCGCCATGAACAGCAGCGCGCCAAAGATTACCTTGAGCTGGAAGGCCTGCGGGGTTTCCTCGTGCTTGCGGTTGCGGTGGAACACTCCTACTTCACGTTGAAATACGCCGGAAACCAGAGCATCTGGCGCCTTGAGCCTTTCCAGCGGCTTCACAGCGTCGATGAATATATCGTGCGCACCATACTGATGTTCGCAGAAGGCATCGGCGCCGTGCTGGTCTTTTTTGCCGTGAGCGGATTTGTCCTGGCGCATGCGCTGACCAAGCGCTCCGATGCTCTTTTTCCCGCTGGCCCAGGGACGTCCGGACGGCTGAAGGATCAGTATTATTACCTTGGCTTGCAGCGGTTTTTCCGCATTTTTCCGCTGCATTGGGCGGTGTTGTTTTTGATCGCGGCTGTCTTTCCTTTTATTGAACCTGCCGCCGCCGCGTATGCATCGGAGTTCTACACGAATTACCAGACCCGGGTTCCCGCGCGTGAAGAGCTTCTTGGCCTTGTATTCTTTTCAAACATCTCAAATCCGCCGACCTGGAGCCTGTTACACGAAACCTGGGCTCTGCTGGCTTTTCCCTTGTTCCTGACGCTGCTCGACAGGTGGAGGGACACCTCGCTGCAGATACTGTTGCTGGTGATTCTTTTTATAGTAGGCGCGGCCACGCAACTTTGGCTGGATGTTGCATGGGTTCGTAATCCCTTCCTCTTTCTTTCCCTCTTCGTGGGCGGTGCCGCTGTTTACAAGCATCAGGAAGCGCTCAGGCAGATAAAAATGGGTCCGCCGCTGGTGTATTGGCTGGCGCTTTCCTCTGTGCGCCTGATTTCGGGCGGGTTCCAGAATGCATACATCTGGTTTTGGATGAGCGCCTTCGCATTGCTGCTGCTGTGTTCCGTCATCGCCGCAGGCCACTCCCTTTCCGGGCGGGTATTGCGGTCGCGGGTGATGGTCTGGCTTGGGACGCGATCATACGGGATTTACATCCTTCACTTCCCGGTGAACTATTTGATAGCGACCGGGGTGCTGCAGCATGCGCCGGAATCACTGCTGCAGTTGCATGCTGTTGCGACGGGAACATTCATAGCCGCAGCATCGATTTTGACGACCGTTGCGATATGCGCCTTCGCGGCCTATCCGTTCGAAAGCTACTGGCAGCGGCTGAGGCAGAAAATCACCAGTCCCCCCGAGAAGGTCCTGCCGCCATGAACAATCCTCGCGCCTGAGAGATCGCACTCGTTACAGTAAAAATTAAGCGCGGCTGTAAAGCGCGCAGCCGCCATTCATCGTTTTGGCGACCTTGCCGCGCTGCACCTCGTGCATGAGGTGGGCGAGCGTCTCGCCAAGCGCGAAGAAGACGTCTCCGCTCTTGAGTTCGCGGTGCGCGAAAAGCCCCTGCATGGCCTCGAATGCCGTCTTTCCCGCGCTGCCGGAAAGCACTTCATGCAGGCGCTCGAAGCGGCGCATATGATGCTCCCGCAGCTCCCCCAGCCGTCTGTGCAGGCCCGTGAACGGCACGCCATGCGAGGGAAGGACGATGACGTCGTCGGGTATCTGCTTTTCGATCGCCAGCAGCGAGTCGAGATAGGCGCCGACCGGGTCGCCCGTCGAGCCCGGGTAAAGGCTGATGTTCGGGCTGATGCTTGGCAGCACCATGTCGCCGGAAATGAAAATTTTGCGTTCCGGGCTGTAAAGGCAGGCATGTTCCGGGCAATGGCCGTAACCGCCGACGATTTTCCACTCGCCTCCGCCCAAGCGCACCGCATTTCCGGGTTTCACCGGCTTGATGGAATCCGGAATCGCAGGCACCATTTTCCGGTAGCCGAAACGCCGCGCGATCATTTCATTTCTCAGCGCGTCATCGAGTCCCGCTTCGGCGTAATAGCTGCGATATTGCTGCTCCAGCTTCGGCATCGCCGCGTCATCCGACAATGAATGCGCGATGTCGTATTCCGCCTGCGTCATCTGCACCGTGACTCCGGCGCGCTTCGAAAGCATCGCGGCGAGGCCGAAATGATCGGGGTGGAAATGCGTGACGAAGATGGTTTCGACCGCCTTCGACCGGAAACGCCTGTCGAACAGCGCGTCCCAATGCGCCTGCGTCTCCTGGAAGTTGAATCCGGTATCGACGATCGTCCAGCCGGACCTGCTTTCCATCAGCCACAGGTTGATATGGTTGAGCTCGAACGGCAGCGGCATGCGCAGCCAGTGCATGCCTCCGCCGATATCCGCCGCCTGTCCCGGTTCGGGGATGAAATCGTGGGCGGGGGTGTAGGTCACGGTTTTTGCACGCGGCGCGGCTTTCAATGCGGGTTCCTCAAATGTTTTTAATCTGCGCTGTTGTATGGGCTGTAGTCGTCCGGGGGCGGCGTATAGGTTTCCTGCTTATAGCTGTCGTGATATTTTCCGGCCTCGCGCTTCACCTTTTCTTCGCGCTCCTTCTTCTCCTGCGCAAGCCTGGCGTCTTCCAGGCGCTTCTTCTCGGCGGCCTGTTGCGCCTGGAGCTTCTTCTGGTCCTCGGCGGCCTGCAGTTGCGCTTTCTGGAAGGCTTCCTGTTTCGCGCGCTGCGCTTCCTGCTGCGCCCGATGCTCCGCCTGGGCCTGCGCGACCGGCTCGTAATCCTTCTTCCACGCGGCGGCCACCCTTGCGCGTATCTGTTCGCGCAGCGGTTGCCATTTGGCGTCGTCGATAAATGTTGCATCGAGAATTTCCGGCGGCGGCGTGTTCGCCTGCCGCGCAAGCTCGGCCGCGACGCCGTTCGAGCAAAGCTCCCCGTTGCCGGGGCGCTTCACGGCTGCCGCTTCGTGCCCCAGCGCGGTCTTCCAGTATTCCTCCATTTCGGCGGGCGTCGCGCTATCGGCGATAAATTGCAACCGCTTGTAGCGCTGAGACAGCAAACGCTCGACGGCCGACTTCGCCTCCTGATTGACGCACCGCGCCGCGTCGGTCAGCAGCATGATTTCGAAAGTCAGCAGCGCCTGGTAGGCGGTCTTTGAAAAGTTTGTATAGTACGCGCTCTTCTTCGGCACCGTCGAAGCGGATTTCGCGGCGAGGTCCGAATAGATCATGAAATAGAGGGCGTTTATCTTGGCGGAGTCCCGGGTTTCCGTTTTCTCCTTCGCCCAGCTGAGCCCGATGGAGAGCCTTGTCGGTTCCTCGTCCACCTTTTGGTTCGCGCGCCGGGAAATTTCCATGATCGGCATGAAGCTCGTGAAAGCCTGAAGTTCGCGGTAAAAAGTGCTCTGCGAAGTATATAAGGTTTGTGTCTGTTCCGTCGATTGCTCCGCCGGTATCGCATCCGCTGCGCGAGCGGCGAGGGGCGGGAGAACCGCCATGACGGCGAGACAAATGCAGGCGAGTGCCTTGTCCCTGAACTGTGTTTTCAATAACGCCTCCATAACAATATGGGTCATTTTAACCATTTTTTTGCCTTTTTGCAGTCATATTCATTATGATACTTGGACAAAAGCAAAGAGGGCCTCTTGGGATTCGTTCTGGATGAAAGACTGGCAAGCAGTTCGTTCTTCATTGAAGACTGGCCGCTGTGCCGCGTCGCGCTGAAGAGCGACCGGACTTGGCCTTGGCTGTATCTCGTGCCGCGCCGGGACAATATTCGGGAAATATGCGAACTCTCCGTGCTCGACCAGGTCGATTTCATCCGGGAAGTCGCCATGGCGCAGCAGGCGTTGCAAATCCTGTATAAACCGGAGAAAATCAACACCGCCGCCCTTGGCAACATGGTGCCGCAGCTCCATGTGCATGTCTTTGCGCGGTATAAAGACGACCGCGCCTGGCCGCAACCGGTCTGGGCTGTACAGGCCGCTGAAACTCCCTATACTGATCAGGAGAAGCAAGCGGAGATTCAAAAGCTTAAGAAATGCTTTGAAGGTTTGAGAAGAGGGGATAAAGCCGCATGTCATCAATGATGTTCTGCCAGGGCCTGTACGAGCTGATGGACAGCTACGACGGCTTCATCATGGACCAGTGGGGGGTGCTGCACAACGGCCTGCACACCTATGACGGCGTTATCGACTGCCTGAACCATCTCAAGCACCGCAAGAAACAGGTCGTCATTTTGTCCAACTCCGCCAAGCGCGCCGAGGACAACATCGACCGCCTGAAAAAGCTCGGCATCAAGCCCACCCATTACAAGGCCGTCGTTACGGCCGGCGAAGTCACCTGGCTGGGCCTGAAAGAACAGCGCGAGGCGCCGTTCAAGGGGCTGGGCAAGAAATGCTTTCTCGTCTCTCGCCCTGATGATCGCAGCCTGCTGAACGGCCTTGATCTTGAAGTCGTCCCGGAAATCGAGCAGGCGCAGTTCATCCTGATCACGAGCTTCGATTCAGCCGGCATGAAGCTTGAAGACCTTGATCCCGTCTTCAAAAAGGCGGTTGTGAAGCGCCTGCCGGCCATCTGCGCGAACCCGGACATGGTCACCGTTTATGGCCACGAGCGCGCCATCGGCCCCGGCGCGGTCGCCAAGCGTTACCACGAGCTGGGTGGCGCGGCGCATCTTATCGGCAAGCCGCACAAGACCATTTTCCGTTTCGCGCTTGGATTGTTCGAAGACGTCATCCCCTCGCGCATCCTCGCGATCGGCGACTCCCTTCAGCACGACATGGCGGGCGCGACCGGCGTCGACCTCGACACCGCTTTCATCACTTCCGGCATCCACGCCAGCGCCTTCAAGCCCGGCTTTACCGTCGAGCAGAAACGCAAGGCGATGGAACACCTGGCGCAGGGCTACGGCGGCATCCGTCCCAACTGGGTGCTCGACAGCCTCATCTGGCAGACGCCCGAAGCCGCTCTCCGCGAACGCGAGCGGGCGAGGATGAAGGAATAATCTGATTGATTAAAGGCCCGGCCCGGGCGTTTTGCGTTTCGGGACAATGCGCGTTTCCGGCGCCTGCGCCGTCATCTTTTCGATGATCGTTGCGAGATCCTCGCGCTTGTCGCGGCGGGCGAAGGCGGCGGCGTCGAGGCCGTCTTTTTCCTTCAGCTTCGGGTCTGCGCCGTGTTTCAGCATGAGCAAAATCATTTCTGTGTCGCCGCTCGAAATCGCGAAGTGCAGGGGTGTCCAGCCATCCACGAAGCCGTCCGTCGTCTGCGTCGGGATGTTCACATCGGCGCCGTTGCGGATCAGCATTTTGGCGGTCACGATGTCATGCGAGTTCATCGCCTCGTGCAGCGCGTTCAGGCCATCCGGGGAGATGACGTTCACATCCGCCTTGTATTTTTCGACCAGAAGCTGCGCCGAATTCTGCTGGCAGGCGTTGCAGGCCGTATGCAGCGCCTCGACGAGATACGGCTTGGCCGGGTCGACAAGCCACGGATGTTTTGCGGCAAGATTATTGATGATATCGACTTCATCCTGCCAGGCAGCCGTCTTGAATTCGTCGATGATATCGTCGTTCGTGCGGGGACGGGGCGTTTTGGCCATGGGGGTCTCCTTATGAAAATGGACTTTACCGAATTATTCTGTTATGTCAATACCCTGTTTGGGGGAATTAAGCCTCGAACGCAGGTCTGCGCGTCTTTTTCGGCAGCGGGGCGGGGATCGTGATGATGTTTTCGCGGTCCATGCGGATGGAGGCCACGGTGCCTGAAAAGGCTTCCACAACCCGGCGGGCGATTTCCTCGGTACAGACCACATTCACAGCCTGTTCGGAAGCCTCGGAGCGCAGCAGGTCACAGGATGCGCCCTGTTCCTGAACCCATTTGATCATTTGCGTATTGAAGGCGGGGCCGTCGCTGTTCAGCTGCAGCTTGTATTCGTTCATCTGCTTCTTCATTGAATTCACCCTTGGTCGCGTTTATCGCTTTAAAAAATTATCCACAGGCTAGAGTAAATTGTAGATTATGTCAATTGAAAAGCCAGCCCCGACAACCCTATGATTTGGTGCCTCATTTTTGTAGATTGGAGCACACAATTTCACCCTTCTTACAGGAGGCCACAATGGCTCAGGCACAGGCGAAACTGAAGGAAACCAGCTCCATGAAAATGCACAATGTCCGCGTTCATCCTGAAAAAGATTTGCTGAAAAAGCAGGACCAGCTCGCCTGGAAGATGGCCGAAGTGGCAGCAGACCCCGTCGCCGTCGACGCCGATGTGACGGAGATGATCGTCAACCGCATCATCGACAACGCCTCTGTCGCCCTTGCCGCCATCAACCGCGGCCCGGTGACAACGGCCCGCGCGCAGGCGCTCGATCATCCGCGCAGCGGCAAGCGCGGCGCGACGGTTTTCGGCGTTTCATCGAAGCAGCAATTCAGCGCGGAATGGGCGACCTGGGCGAACGGCACCGCGGTGCGCGAGCTTGATTTCCATGATACTTTCCTCGCAGCTGATTATTCGCACCCCGCCGACAACATTCCCGCCATCCTCGCGGTCGCCCAGCAGACGGGCAAGGACGGCAAGGCGCTGATCCGCGGCCTCGCCACGGGTTATGAGTTGCATGTAAACCTTGTGAAGGCGATCTGCCTGCACAAGCACAAAATCGATCACATCGCGCATCTGGCGCCAGCCGCCGCCGCCGGCATCGGCACGCTGATGGGCCTTGATACGGATACGATTTACCAGTCCATCCAGCAGGCGCTGCATGTTTCCTGCACCACGCGCCAGTCGCGCAAGGGCCAGATTTCCAGCTGGAAGGCTTTTGCGCCCGCGCATGCCGGCAAGCTTGCCGTCGAAGCGGTCGACCGCTGCATGCGCGGCGAGGGCGCGCCGTCCCCGATTTACGAGGGAGAAGACAGCGTGATCGCCTGGATGCTGGATGGCAAGGACGCGAAATACGACGTGCCGCTGCCCGGCAAAGGCGATTCCAAACGCGCCATCCTCGAGACCTATACGAAAGAACATTCGGCGGAATACCAGAGCCAGGCGCTCATCGACCTCGCCGCGCGCATGGGCAAGAAGGTGAAGGATTGGGACAAGGTGAAAGACGTCCTTATCCATACCTCGCACCATACCCATTACGTTATCGGCACCGGCGCGAACGACCCGCAGAAGATGGACCCGACCGCCAGCCGCGAAACGCTCGACCACAGCATCATGTACATCTTTGCAGTCGCCCTGCAGGATGGCACATGGCATCACGTGAAGTCCTACGACCCGGCGCGTGCGCAGCGCAAGGACACCGTGGCGCTCTGGCACAAGATCCGCACCGTTGAAGACGCGGAATGGACGAAGCGTTACCACTCGCCCGATCCCAACGTGAAAGCCTTCGGCGGCAAGGTGGAAATCACCATGGCTGACGGCACGAAGATCGTCGATGAGCTGGGCGTCGCCAATGCGCATCCCTTCGGCGCGAAACCCTTCACACGGCCCGACTATGTCCGCAAGTTCATGACGCTGACCGAAGGCATCGTGGACGCTAAGGAACAAAAACGCTTTCTCGACACCGTACAGAAACTGCCGAACCTCTCGGCGGACGAACTCTTCGCCCTGAACGTCGAAATTCCGGAGAAGAACCTAAAGGTCGGGAAGAAGGGGCTGTTCTAAAACCTCTGTCATTCCCGCGAAGGCGGGAATCCGGTACCGTTAATAATAAAACGGCGCTGGTTCAAATGGCGGGGCGGCTGTTTTTATAACCACGGTACCGGATTCCCGCCTTCGCGGGAATGACGGGGGATGCCTTCATTGAGTCGAAGGCTAAAAAAATAGGCGGTACGTTCCAATGGAAGCCAAGAGAGCCGGCCTAATAAAGAAATTGATTTCTATCGTCGCCACTTTATTCATCTTTTATGTCGCTATATTTGTAAGCTGGCACCCCGTATTCTCTCCCTCAATTCCGTGTGGGTATCTTTCATGTCAAAGGCCTTGGAAAGACGGCTATAAAGAACAAACTGAATACGCGCAGAATTATAAATCCTCACTTGAGAGTCGTTTTAAAGACGAAATCAATCTTCAATCAATTCGATCTCAATTACTCAATGATGGATTTGAAGAAAAAGAATGTAGGTCATGGGACCTATCCTACTATCGTATGCCGGAAGAAAAACGTACCGCGATGGTTTGCTTTATTAAGGTGCTATATAAAGCTCGTAACGAGACGGATTTTGCGATATTTACAGTTATTCGCGATGAGAAAGGTAACGCTTCGGAGAAAAGCGGGGGAGTCGTATTTAGTATGCTTTTATAATTTGCTGTTTAAAGAGATTGGAAGCTGAGTTACAAACAACTAAACAAAGTACGAGAAAAAATGCTGTTCGCCAAAAAAAACGCCGCTGAAAAACGCGCAACCTTCGCCAAAGCCCTGAAATCCGGCAAGCTGCTGCGCTTCCCCGGCGCAATGAACCCGCTTACCGCGATGATGATCGAGCAGAAGGGGTTCGATGGCGTCTATATTTCCGGCGCCGTGCTGTCGGCTGACCTCGGGCTGCCGGATATCGGCCTCACCACGCTGACCGAAGTCTCGCAGCGCGGGCACCAGATTGCGCGCGTGACGGAGCTGCCCAGCATCATCGACATCGACACCGGCTTCGGCGAGCCCATGAGCGCCGCGCGCACGGTGCAGGTGATGGAGGATATGGGCATCGCGGGCTGCCACCTTGAAGACCAGGAGAACCCGAAGCGCTGCGGGCATCTCGACAATAAATCCGTCCTGCCTGCCGCCGACGTGGTCAAAAAAATCAAGGCCGCTGCGAATGCGAAGCGCGACAAGAACTTTATCCTGATCGCCCGCACCGATGCGCGCGCCTCGGAGGGCCTCGACAAGGCCATCGACCGCGCGAGAGCCTATGTGGACGCCGGTGCCGACATGGTCTTCCCCGAAGCCATGCAGGACGAAAAGGAATTCGCCGCGATGCGCAAGGCGGTGAAGGTTCCACTGCTGGCCAATATGACCGAATTCGGCAAGTCGAAACTGCTGACGGCAAAGCAGCTGGAGAAACTCGGCTACAACCTCGTCATCTATCCCGTTACGACCCTGCGCCTTGCCATGGGCGCCATCGACCGCGGCCTCGATACGATCAAAAAAGAGGGGACGCAGGAAAGCCTGCTCGACGTCATGCAGCACCGGAAAGACCTTTATTCCCTGCTGCGGTATGAGGATTACAACGCCTTTGACCAGAATATCTTTAATTTCAGGATAAAATAATATTTAATATCAATTAGATAAAATTATTACCATAATACTTCTTTGTATTTGACATAATAATATACCCCATGATACCTTTCTGTAACTCCAATGATTCTCCGGATAAACGGCGAGCAAGGGTAAATAGAATGGGTGTGCAAAATTTCTCCTCCGATGTGCGGGGATTTCTTTACGGGCTTTTCAACGAAGCTTCGAAAGTTTTCGAATATAAAGCCAGGGAACTGGCGCCTGCCGAGGCACAGATCGCCCGTGACCTGGCCTTTGATTTCATGCGGGCGCAAGGCGAGGCGCGTATGGGCACTCTCGCAGATTTCAATGCGCAGGCTGATGCATTGGTCAAAACCCTGAACGGTCTGACTGATCCGGGCCTGAAAGATGCACTCGATGAATTGCGCGACAGGCAGAAGCTGATGTACCGCCACCTCAAGCCGCAGGAAAAGATCGACCTCGGCACCTATTCGAACGGAATTTTTTAGAGCTTAACGAAATGTCCAGAAACCGGCCGCCGCTGCTCAGTCAGCGGCGGCCGAAACTTTTTCTAGGCCTTGATATTCAGCAATTGTCCGCGGCCGCTGGCGTTGAGGGCGGTGTCGCCATTCTCGGGCGCGCTTTGCTGCTGCGGTTTCTGAAAGTTGTTTAGTTGCTCGCGGATATAGGATTGCGCGCTTGCGTAAGCAGAGGAGGCTGTGCCGCAGGACGTACAGGATGACATGAGGACCTCCTATTTCAATCCGGTTTTGTTCGCAATGCGCGGAGCAGGGGACGCGCCGGCGTTTTTCTCATACTCCACAAGGGTCATATACCCGGCGCCGTTCGTGACGACTTTCACGTTATCCTTCGCGACAAGCCGGATGCCCTTATCTGAAACGACATCATCCCAGCTTTCATAGCCGCGCGGCGGGGCATACATGCCGCCCATGTAACTACCGCGCACGCCGGTCACGCATTCCATCGAATTCGTGGCGGCAGCGGAAACGCCGTCATCTGTCATGCGGCTGTTGCCGAAAAAGTCGTTGCCGGGATACGAGGCGTGGTCCCAAGCGACGATCTTGTACAGCTTGCATCCTGTAAAATCATCGCCGGCTTCCGCATAGGCGGCGGGCGCGCAAAGCTGCGGCTTGCCGGGGTTCTTTGTCGCGGGGCGCACGCGGTACTGGATGCTGTGAATATCTTTCTGCTGGTTTCCGCACTCGGCGAACGGGTCGAAGTAGACGCAGGCGATGTGGGAAAGGTTCTCACCGTGTTTTTCAAGCATGGTCTTCAAGGCTTCATTCAGGTGGGCGCCCATGCGTCCCTTGAATTCACCTGCAAAGGCGCCGCAGCCGATGCCGGGCAGGGTGATAACCGCCTTTTTGCCGTCTGCCTTCGCGCAATCATTCGCGTGGGAAAATATCGGCAATAGGCGACGCTCTATCAGAGCGTCGTATTTCTCCTGATCGATATTCTTGCCGGAAACCACATCAGCATAATCCGGCGATACGCCGCTGAAGGCCTTTCCAACGCCAAGCAAAGGCCCGGGTGTGAACATCAGCTGCCCTTCGAGCGGCGGCTTGTGCTCGCGGAAGTCTTTGTTCGCCGGGTCCCAGACGCCGTTATCGTAAAACTTCGCGTTCATGGTGATGTTGATGTCGCCCAGAATGCCCAGTTCGCGGTGCGTCCAGTCGGTGCCGTCGCATTTGATAGCGCTTTCGGCGAAAATCATCGGCTGTTTGGTCGCCAGCAAGGCCTGGATGAAATCCTGCGCCGTCATGCGGTCAGGCGGAATGCCAGTTTCGTCCAGCGCCCGCTTCAGGCGGTCGCCGGGCTTTGCCGAGCCGCCGGCGATGTCGGACTTGTATTGAAGGATGTTCTCAAGCGTCTGCGCGCTGAGCACAATGTCATAGGCGGGAACACCGTTCCCGCCGCCCGGGCCATTGAAGGCGCCTTTCATTGGTTACACGCTGATGTCGAGAGCCTGGCCGCGTCCACCGGCCACAGCGGCGATCATCTGCACCAACGCCTGTTCCTGCTGTGCGGCCTGTTTGAGGACGCTGAGCGCGACGTTCTGTTGTAACGTCGTCTGCTGTACGGCTACGGCTATGGCGGCCAAATCCATGGAATCCCCCACTTGAACATCTTATTTTACGCATACAAAAATGAATATTTCGTTATGGCCATAAGTAACTGTTTCGTAAGGAATAATTAGTCCTTGAATTGACTGGAAGAAGGGGCTAATTCATAAGGCAGAAAAGAAGGATGTTCAAAAATGACAAATTCAGCACCCGGCGACATCAAGATCGCCAAAGGCCTGGCCGGCGTCTATTCCGACACGACCAAAATTTCAAAGGTATTCGATGAAACGAATACCCTGACCTACTACGGCTATCCGGTGCAGGAACTGGCGGAACACTGCCGCTTCGAGGAAGTAGCCTACCTTCTCTGGCACGGCGAGCTACCGACGGCTGAACAGCTCAAGAAGTTCGAGCAGCAGGAGCGCTCTGAGCGCCAGATTTCTGGCCAGCTGATGACGGTACTCAAGCAGTTCCGCAAGGATGCGCACCCGATGGACACCCTGCGCACCGCGGTCAGCTTCCTCGGCGTCGAAGACCCCGAGGCGGCGGATAATTCGAAAGCCGCCAACCTGCGCAAATCTATCCGCATGCAGGCGAAAATCCCGACCATCATTGCCGCTGACTTCCGCATCCGCAAGGGCCAGCAGCCCATCGCGCCGCGCAGCGATCTTACGATTGCCGAAAACTTCTTCCACATGTATTTCGGCGAAGTGCCGGACCCGAAAGTGGTCAAATGCTTTGACGCCTCGCTGACTTTCTATGCGGAACACGGCTTCAACGCCTCGACCTTCACAGCGCGCACCATCG
>SCTB01000146.1 GCA_004297545.1 Alphaproteobacteria bacterium | reverse complement strand
CCGGCGTTTCCTGGAACCCGAAGCGCAGCAGTACGGTCGAAAAGTCACCGCTGAGATGCGTTATGACCGCACGGCTTTCCGCGTCAACATAGGGGATGGGCTCGACCTTCACGGACAGGATGATGTTTCTATCGTGCAGCACCTTGTTATGACGCAGGTTCTGCTGCAGCGATGCGGGCGTGCGCGCGGGGTCGGCGGCGAAAAAGATGGCGCAGCCCCTCACCCGCACGATGTCGGGGAAAATCGTGCGATAGTCCCTGACAAACTTCTCGACAGGAAGCGCGCGCTTGCGCGACCGGCTGTTGAGGATAAAGCTGCCTTTGGTCCATGTAATCATTGTGACGACCATGACCGCCGCGACCGCCAGCGTCACCCAGCCGCCCTCGAAAACCTTCATCATGTTGGCGCCCAGGAACACGCAGTCGATGATAAAGAAAGGCACCATCAGCGCGAGCGCAGCGGTCAGCGACCAGCCCCAGACCTGCCAGATGACGAAGAACGCCATGATCGCCGTCAGCACCATCGTTCCCGTGATGCTGATGCCATAGGCGGCCGCCATATTGCCGGAAGTCCTGAACATCAGCACCAGGGCGATAACGCCCAGCATGATGATATAGTTGACCTGCGGAACATATATCTGCCCGGAATGCGCAGCGGAGGTATGGCGTATTTCCATGCGCGGCAGCAGGCCGAGGTTGACCGCCTGCTTGGTGAGCGAAAAGGCGCCGGTAATGACAGCCTGGCTCGCGATGATGGTGGCGAGCGTTGTGATGAAGACCAGCGGCGCCATCCATTCATGCGGCACCAACTTGAAAAAAGGGTTGTCGAGTGTGGCAGGTTCATGCAGCACCATCGCCCCCTGACCCAGGTAATTCAGCGCGAGGCACGGCAGCACGAACCACAGCCAGGCGTTGCGGATGGGCTTTTTGCCGAAGTGACCGAGGTCCGCATAAAGCGCCTCCGCCCCCGTCACGGCAAGAAATACGCAGCCGAGCGCGATAAACGATATTCTTCCGTGTGCAAAAAGAAAATGCGCCGCGTAGGTGGGGCTGAACGAGAGCAGGATGGACGGTTCATCCTGTATATGGTGGATGCCCGTTGCCGCCAGCACGGCGAACCAGAGCGCGCAAACGGGCCCGAAGAGGACGGAGACCTTGTCGGTCCCCGTTTTCTGAAACAGGAAAAGCGCCACGATAATGGCGAGCGTGATGGGCATGATATAGGGCGTAAAAGCCGGCGTGACGACCTCGAGCCCTTCCAGCGCGGAGAGCACCGACAGCGCTGGCGTCAAAATCGCGTCGCCATAGAACAGCCCCGCCCCCATCATCCCGAACAGCAGGAAAATGGTGGTATTGCGAAACACCACGCTGCGCGCCATCGCCATCAGCGCCAGCGTGCCGCCCTCGCCGTGGTTGTCGACCCGCAGCAGGATGGTGACATATTTAATCGTCGGTATCAGCAGCAGCGACCATAAGATGAGCGACAATATTCCCAGCACATCGTCGCGCGGCGCAATCTGCCCGTCAGGCACGACCTGTTTCAGCGACTCCCTCAGCGTATAAATCGGGCTGGTCCCGATATCGCCATAGACGACGCCGATCGCGCCGATGGTCAGCCGCCGGAGCTGGGAGTCCGCCGACGTGTCATGTATGACATTCTTTGCCTGTGCCTGTGACGCCTGCATTTTCTTCACCCTCTTTGACATGAGTATTGGTCTCGGCAGCCGCGCGGTCGCGTAAAAAATCTGTAAAAAAGCAACAAACACAATCATTCCAGCCGCATAGGCGATTGCCCCTCTCCTCTTGGGAGAGGGGGAAGCACTGCTTTTTTACGGGCTTTTTACGCGACAACCCACGCAGATGTCGCAATCCTGTGTGCAGTTGCAGGGAGTGCATAGATCATGAGAATTTCCATTGCCGCAGTCGCCACGCTTGCCTTTCTCAGCGGCGCTCAGGTTGCCGTCGCGGACAGCCTGCCGCCGCTTATGCCCGGCATGGCTGGACCGCTGGCCGCGAATGCGGCTCCTTATTCATTCGATGCGGGAGAACTCGGCAAGATTTACGTCACCGGCGCGGCAAGCGCGCTGGCGCTCAGCCAAAGCCATCCGTCCCCGGCGAATGACCGTTCAACCGGCGACTGGGGCAACGCGCAGATATTTATCCAGAAGCCGGAAGGCCTTGTCCAATTCTTCCTGCAGGGCGGCATTTACGCCATTCCCTCCCTCGGTACGCCATATATCCGTGCCGAAGACATGACGGAAAAGACCTTCGGCTACCTGCCGCAGGCCTTCCTGAAAATCGCGCCCACCAGTGATTTCTCCGTCATGGCCGGAAAACTCCCCACCCTGCTCGGTGCGGAATATACGTTCACTTTCGAAAACATGAACATCGAGCGCGGCCTCTTGTGGAACCAGACGAATGCCGTCACGCGCGGCGTGCAGGCGAATTACACGGCGGGCCCGCTCGCCTTCGCCCTGTCATGGAACGACGGTTATTACTCCAATCGCTACAACTGGCTGACCGGTTCGGTCGCATGGACCATCAATGCGCAGAATTCCCTGACCATTATCGGCGGCGGCAACCTCGGCCATACGGCGAATACGGATTTCGCGACGCCGCTCGCGCAGAATAACGGCGAACTCTTTGATATCATCTACACCTGGACTTCCGGCCCCTGGACGCTCAGCCCCGGGCTGCAATACAACCGCGTCGGCAAGAACACCAGCATCGGTATCGCCGGCGACGCCTCCGCCTTCGGCGCGGCCGTTCTCGGCAAATACGCTTTCAATGAAAGTTGGAGCCTCGCGGGTCGCGTCGAATACATCGATTCATCCGGCGATGCCGCAGGACCGAATATTTTATACGGCCAAGGCAGCAACGCCTGGTCCGCGACCGTCACGCCGACCTACCAGTACAAAACCTTCTTCGGCCGCGCGGAAGCGTCCTATGTCACGGCTGGCGATATTACGTCCGGTTCCGCCTTCGGCCCCACCGGGAACGACCGGAGCCAGACGAGGGTGCTGTTTGAAGCGGGGATGTTGTTTTAAAATTCTGTCATTCCCGCGAAAGCGGGAATCTTATGCCGCAAATACGTATTCAACTGTCACGGGATCCCCGCTTTCGCGGGGATGACATGCATTTTGATATCTAGCGCCTGAACCCGCCGACCGGGCGCACGCGCGGGGCGCCGGAGGGTTTCTGGACGCCTTTTTCCCAGTATTGTTCCTGCGTCACGACGGAATGGCTGCGGTCGAAGGCGCTTTTTTCGACTTCCTTATAGGCGGGGCCGTCTTCGCGGTGGAGCAGCGCACCCTTCTCTTTCAGGGTCTGGAACATCTCGAGGCCCGACGGCAGACCTTCCTTCTTGCCCTCAGCTTTCGCGTCCAGCCAGCTTTTCAGTTCAGGCATGACATCCGCGGGCACCAGCAGATAGGCCTTGATCTCATAGCTCTTGCCGTTGCGGCGCGGAGGCGGGCGGCTGAAATCGAATTCGATGTGTTCGTATTCTTTGGGGGCTTCGGACATGGAATGTTCCTTTTTTGGGAAAGAAAACAGTTTCAAAAAATCTGGAGGGAAGATAGCAGAGGGTGGCAAGTTATGTCAATAAAATCGGGTTAAGATTCTGACATAAAATGGATATGCGATTGATAGGTGCGCCGGTGCGGGTTGTCTGGCCGCCAGAACTGCCGTCATGGCGTCCCGGCGATGGATTCACGCCTGCTCCAGCCGCGCTCCATCGCCGCTGCATGTAGGCTCAACAGGCCCTCCCGAAGCCCTCCCGGCATGCTGGAAACCCGCTGTTTACGGGCTTTTTTGCGTGTTTTTGGGCCTTTTTCACAGCCTGTGCACCCGCATTCAGTCTGTACATCGCCCCCTGCAGGCCCTATTATACGGTCCTGAACGCCGTTTAAGTCATAGATTACAATGACATCCAAGCTGCCGCCGCCCGCCAATACCAACTATCCCGATCCTCTGTCGGTGCTGATGGTCGCCGCCCAGAAGGGCGATGCGCGGGCCTATCACCAGCTGCTGACCGATATTACGCCGGCGCTGCGCAGCTTTTTGCGCACGCGCTTTTTCTCCCCCGGTCATATCGATGACATCGTTCAGGAAATTTTGCTGGGCATCCACTCGGCGCGGCATACCTACAATCCCGATCAGCCCTTCCGGAACTGGATGTACGGCATCGCCCGCCACAAGATGATCGACTACATGCGCAAGCTCGGCCGCCAGAACGCCAATGAAATCAACGACGAAGAGCTTGAAACTTTCCTGGCCGACAAAGCGAATAACCCTGAAGAAGCTCTTTCCGGCAAGGACGTGGAAAAAGCTTTGACGCGGCTTCCGCCCAAGCAGCGGCAGGTTTTGCTGCTGGTCAAGGTGGAAGGTTATTCGATGGCCGAAACCGCAAAAAAACTCGGCATGACCGAAACCGCCGTCAAGGTGACTGCGCATCGCGCCTATAAAAAAATGAAGGAGTGGCTCATTGAGTACGGATACTCATGACCTGATCGAGAAGCTCTCGAAAGACGTCAAGCCCGTGCGGCCCTTGCCGCGCGCGGGTTTTCGCGCGCTTTCTTTAAGCCTCTGGTCGCTGGCGCTGGCTCTTTTGATATTGGAGCAGGTGCATGCGCCGAGATCCGATCTCGCCGCCACATTCCACTCGCCCGTTTACCTCGCGCAGGGCTTTGTCATGATGATTGCGGGGCTTCTGGCGGCCTTTGCGGCCTTCAAGCTCAGCATTCCGGACACGCGCCTGCGCCCGTCCGTTATTTCATCTCTTGCTTCCGCGACGCTTCTCTGGGGCCTTCTGATCGTCATCGAGCTGTTCAAAGCCCCCGCCGAACTGCCCGCTGCCGCGCCGTCCTGCTTTATCGGCCTGACCATCGGCATGAGCGCGCCGCTTGCGCTGGGCCTCGTCATGATGATGCGCAGCGCGCCCGTCTGGCGCGGCTGGGCGGGCTATGCGATGGTGCTTTCCGTGGGCTCTTTTACTGCGCTTGTCATGCGCTTCATCTGCCCCGATGACAGCCCCGGACACCTGCTGGTATGGCATTTCCTGCCTGTTCTCGCGCTCGCGCTGCCGGGCGTCTTATTGGGCAGGATTCTGTTAAATTTGAGCCTTGCAAAAAAATAATCCGGGTGTTGCAACATTTTTTAACCAGGAACGAATAAGATGTCAGACGGGCGGGAAACGCCCGTCTTGTATACAAACCAAAAAGTAAGAGGATGATAGAACCATGAAAAAGCACGTCTTTACCGCGACCGCACTGGCCGCTGTTCTCTCGATGGCTGTCGCAACGGCTGCAAACGCCGCTGATGAAGCCGCTGCCAAGAACGACAAATGCTTTGGCGTCGCCAAAGCCGGCAAGAACGACTGCAAGACCGCGGCGCATGCCTGCGCCGGCCAGTCCAAAGCCGATGGCGGCGCTGAGTGGGTGAATGTGCCCGCCGGCCTCTGCGACAAGCTCGTGGGCGGTTCGACGACCGAACCGGCTGCAGCTGAAGCGCCCAAAACCGAAGAGAAGCCGAAGTAATCATCAAGGCTTTGCGACAAGATCATCCGCCGGCGCCGGGTTAGTCCCGCCCGGCGGATTTTCTTAGGACGAAAGGGGCAGCGACATGGCGGCAATCACCGAAAAACCACTCATGCAGAAATTGCTCAGGATATCCGCGTGGACAATCTGCATCCTCGAAAAATACCTGGCCCCGCTGGCGCTGCTGGCGGCGCGCCTTTATGTCGGCATGGAATTCTGGCGCTCCGGCACGACGAAAAGCGCCGAGGGCTGGGACCATGCAAAAGACTTCTTCGATGAAGTTTTCAGGCCCGAATTCGAAAAGAACCATGTCAAGCACTGGCTGGGCATGGATATCTCCTTCCCCATACCGAACGCGGCTTTTGGGGCGTTCGGAACGACCTACGCCGAAATCGCGCTGGCCGTGCTGCTGATGGCAGGGTTCGCGGGCCGCGCCGCCGCCTTCGGCATCTTCATGATCGCCTTAACCATTGAATTATTTGTCTATCCCGGCACCGACCAGAACCTGTACTGGATGCTGCTGATGGCAATACTTGTCACAGCGGGCCCCGGCACGGCCTCCGTCGACTTCTTTATCCGCCGGAAATTGCCTGGAAGCGGCCTATGTGATACGAAGAAAGCAGCATGACAAAGACGCGCAGCAAAGCCGCCGAACCGCTCAAGGATGCCCGCACCGGCATCGGCCTGCGCGCGCCGCATACGGAACAGATACTGGCCGAGCGCCCTCCTTCAGGCTTCCTCGAGGCGCATTCGGAGAATTATTTCCGCACCGGCGGCATCCCCTTCGAACAGCTGATGAAGATTAGGGAGATATACCCTTTGAGCCTGCATGGCGTCGGACTGTCGCTGGGCGCTGCGGAAGGCGTTTCCGGCGAGCACCTCGAAAAGCTCGCGGCGCTTGTGCGGCATGCGGAGCCCGTTCTGGTTTCCGAGCATATTTCCTGGAGCACGTCGGATAACCGCTCCGTTCCCGATCTCCTGCCTCTGCCCATGACCGCCGAAGCGCTGAAAGTCATTTGCGACAACGTGCAGAAGGCGCAGGACAAGCTCAAGCGCGCCATCCTCGTCGAAAACCCATCGTCTTACCTTGCATTTGCCGACAAGGAAATGTCGGAGCCTGCGTTCATCGCAGAGATCATCAAGCGCACCGGCTGCGGGCTGCTGCTGGACGTCAACAATATCCATGTCAGCGCGCATAACCTCGGTTTCGACCCTCTTGCCTATCTCGATGCGATACCTTCGGGCATCACCGGGGAAATCCACCTCGCCGGGTATCATGTCAACACCGTCGGCGACCGCGAAATTTTCGTCGATGCGCATAACCATGCCGTTTACGACGCCGTATGGGATCTTTACCGCGCCGCGCTGCAGCGCCTCGGCGATATCCCGACGCTGATCGAATGGGACAGCGACCTGCCGCCGCTGGGCAAACTGGTCGACGAGGCGAAGAAGGCGGATACGATCCGCGCGGAAGCCAGACAGGGGAAATCCAGTGCCCGCGTTGCATAAGCTCCAGCAGGACATGATGTCGCGCATCCTGCGCGAGGACAGCGCCGAAGGACTGCCGATCGCGAAGAACGGGCCCTTTACGCCGGACGAGCGGCTGCAGGTCTATAAAAACAACACGCACCTGACGCTGCTGGACCTGCTGAAGGATGTCTTTCCCGTCACGACGATCCTGCTGGGCGAGAAGTTCCTGAATTTCGCGGGGCGCGAATTCATCAGGGCCTTCCCGCCGGAAAGCGGCGACATGAACGGCTACGGCGGCCTGTTCCCCGAATACCTCGCGCGGCTGCCGAACCTGAACCAGTTCCCCTATGTGCCCGATGTGGCGAAGCTGGAATGGCTGGCGCATGAATCCTACCTCTCCCCGCGCCGCGCGCCGCTGACGGGCGCGATGCTGGCCGCCGTCGAGGACCCTGTCAATTTGAAACTGCACGTTCAGCCCCATGTCTTCCTGCTGCGGTCGGCCTGGCCGGTCGACAGGCTGTGGCACGAAGTATCGGAGCACGGCGAGGCGCTGAAGGATTTCAAATTCGAGGCCGCGGAAACCTTCGCCGCGATCTACCGCGAGGAGCGCCGCATCGCGGTCTGGACAATTACCGAAGGGGCCTACAAATTCCTCGAGCACCTGCAGTCAGACCCCGCGCTTGCCTTCGCCGCCGAGACCGCCATGCGCGCGGAAGGCGACTTCCCGCTCGACAAGTTCCTGGCCACGCTGCTGCAGCTTGAGCTGCTGGCCGCCCCGGAAAACGCCTGAAGAGGATCAAAAATGAACGACACGAAAATCGATCTTGAGACCATCCGCAAGCTGGCCAAGGCCTGCGCGTTTATCTGCGGCGCGGATAACCCGGCGACGGTGGCGCTGAAGGCCGCTGCCGAAAGCGGAGCGGACAAGGACGTCAAAAAAGCCCGCGACGCTTTTCTGAAACTGAAGCCCGGCGACCGGGCCGCGGCCTTTGCGATGATTTCCGGTTAAAGCGGCAAAGGAAAGTCCGGCCCGCATGGAGAACCGCCCGTTCCAGGAAGAGATAAAGCTGCTCTGCCGTCTCGACAACAGCCGTGACGCGCAAAAACTTATCAGCCAGGTTACTTTCGTCATTTGCATCTTTTGCGTTTATCAGATCATGATCGGCGTCAGCTACGGGCTGGAGACGGGCTTCCCCCTGATCGCCGACGCCGCGCTGCCCATGATGGCGGTCATCGTCATGAACACGTTCAGGTCGAGGACGGCCGCGATTATCTTCGCCCTGCTCTCCCTCGTGACGGTTTACGGGACGCTCGACAATATCGTCGAACAGTATCAGCCCGGCGCCTATAACATCTTGGCGGCGCTCCTTATGGCGACTGCCTCGTTTGAAGGCATACGCGGCACCTTCCTGTACCATAAATTGAAAAAGCAGGAGACGGAGGGAAATCCACCGGTATAAGACAGCCGCCGCAGGAAACCTGCCTTGCCGGTGTGTATTTTTCCCTTACAATGTTTACCTGAGATAACCCGCCAGCGCCTTATGGCAAGTCCTCTGGCTCTGCACTCGACGACATCGTAATCAGCCTGCCGCCGGAAATCATGCCCGCCTCCGCCCTCAAACATTCCCTGACCCTCGCCCTGTTCAGCCTCACGCTTTTTATTTCGGCGGCGGCGATGTTCGTCCTGCAGCTGATGGTCGGGAAAATGCTTTTGCCGCTGACCGGCGGGACACCCGCAGGCTGGATCGTGGCCATGGCCTTCTTCCAGCTGGCTCTGCTGGCCGGATATGCGCTGGCTTTCTGGCTGTCGCGGTACCCGCCGCGCGTTCACGGGTTTGTCTTCCTGGCGGCGCTGGCCGCGGGCGCCGCCTGCCTTCCCGTCGCCTTCCCGCATGACGCGCAGGGAGAAATCAACGCCCTCTTCGTCTTCCGCCTGCTGGCCGTCACGGTCGGAATTCCGGCGATTGCTATATCGGCCACGTCGTCCACCATCCAGCGCCTTTTCGCTTCCACACGCCATGCTGCGGCCGGAGACCCCTATTTCCTTTATGCAGCCAGCAATGCCGGCAGCATGGCCGGCCTGCTGCTATATCCCTTCGCCATTGAAACCCTGCTGACGCTGACATGGCAATCGCGCTTGTGGTTCTGCGCCTATGCCCTGCTGGTGGCGCTGGCGGCAGGCTGCATGTTTGTTGCGGGCAGGACAAAGGAACCCGCCCCGCGCGCCGCGGCAAAGCCACCCACATGGAAAAAGCGGGCAGAGTGGGCGATGCTTGCTTTTTTTCCGTCCAGCCTCCTGCTGGGCGTCACGATGCATATCACGACGGTGATCATCTCGGCGCCGCTCCTCTGGGTCGTGCCGATGACGCTGTATCTGTTGACCTTCGTACTCGCCTTCAGCCGCATTCCGGCCGTTTCCAGCGACGGCGACTCCCGCCACGGCGCCGCCGCCGCCCTTATCGCGCTTGTTCTTGTGATCCCCCTCGTCACCATGCTGCGGATACCGTGGGAGGCCTCGTGGCACCTCATCGCGCTCACATTGATAGGCCTCATGTTCCATGCCCGGCTCGCCAGCCAGCGGCCGGAAACGCAACATCTCGCGGACTTCTACCTGATGATCGCGGCAGGCGGCGCCATGGGCGGCATTCTGAACGCCTTCATCGCGCCGATGATTTTCTCTCAGAACACGGAGTACCCGCTCGTCGCCGTCCTTGCGTGCCTCGCGCATCCGGCGCTGCGTCCGTCGGTAGAACGCAAAAATGCGGTTCTCTACGCGGCGGCAGTCTGCCTCGGCGCCGCCTGCGTGTGGATGCTCCTGAACGATATCATCGGCCCCAGGGAAGCAATCTTCGTCGGCATCCTTACCCTGATGGCTTTTTTTCCGCGTGTGCTGGCGGTCGCGGGAATTATATCGATCTGCGTGTATACTGTTTTCAGGCCCCTCATCTCGATCAGCCTGCCGAACCTCCAACAGGTCGTGGCCGCGCGAAGCTTTTTCGGCATCGTCAGGGTCTACGAAGAAAATATCCATATCGAGAACGCAGCGTATACTGTGCGCGTCATGGAACATGGCACGACGACGCACGGGTTCCAGGTGCTTGCTCCGGCCTTTGAAACGACGCCCACGTCATATTACGGCCCGCCCGGCGAAATCCTCAAGGCTTTCAACGCGCGCAAGGTTGCCGTCATCGGGCTTGGGACCGGGACAGTCGCCTGCCATGGGGCCCCCGACAGGCAATTCACGTTCTTCGAGCTCAATCCCGAGGTGATTGGCATGGCCCGGCTCGAATTCAGCTATTTGAAAAAATGTCCGGCTGCAGGCGCGCCCCGGGTCATCCAGGGCGACGGCAGGCTGGAAATGGCGAAGATGACATCCGATAAATTCGACGTCATCATTCTGGATGCCTTTTCTTCCGACACGATACCGGCCCACCTGCTGACCCGCGAAGCCATCGAGATGTACCTGGACCGCCTTGAAGAGGGCGGCTTTATCGTCTTCAATATCACGAACAGATATTTGCGCCTGGAGCGGCTTCTGGCCGCCGCTGCCGCGGATATGAGCCTGCATTTCCTCTGGAAGCAGGACGTTCCCGCCGGTAATCCGTTTTACATGGCCAGCACCTGGGCCCTCATGTCGCGCAACGAAACAGGCATGGCGACCCTTCAGCGCACCGGCGGATGGAAAAGCATGGAACCGCAAGGCATCCGCCCCTGGACGGACAACTACTCCAGCATTTTGGACATCCTGAACCGGTGATATGGCGGAGATTATTTCGCGCCGAAAAAAGCAACCCCCTTCTCAGTCGCCGGCGACATGTCTGCCCGCGCCGGAGGGCCGGAAGGCTTTCGCTTTCAGCCGTCCCACGCGCTCGACCGTTTTCCAGGAGAACCACGCGAGCGCCAGCGCCACGGCCAGCGTCACTTCAAAGCCGATCCACCAGCGGGTTTCGGAGCGCAGGAACAACGCGGCGACCGGGAAATGAAACAGGTAGAGCGCATAGGAAATGCGCCCGAGAAAGACTGGGATTTTATGCGCCAGTATCTGCGCGGGCCGCCAGGCCCTGGCATCCGTGATTTTGTTGATCAGGAAGAAGCTGAAAACTTCCGCGAATGTCGTCTGCGCGGTGCCGACTTCCATAGAAGGCATGGTCGCAATCACATAGAAGAAGGCGATGCCGGACAAGGCGAGCGCGTAATCGGCGCCCGGAATCTTTATCTTCTGCGCCTTGCATACGGCCAGCAGCGCGCCCAGGATCAGCCCGGCCATGCGCGTATCGAAGCGGAAATAGACTTTTTCCCACGGCTGGACGGAGAGGCAGAAAAACTTCCACGCGGTTGCGGCCACGAACATGCCGAGCAATGCCATGATCAACTTCTTCCCCTTGCAGGCGCGGCTTAAGAGAGGCAGCAGCCACGGCCAGATCAGGTAAAAATGCTCTTCCACCGCCAGCGACCATGTATGCGCGATAAGCGAGTTTTTCGACTGGAAATCGAAGGCGATGGCATAGTCCGTCAGGTAGAGCGCCGCCAGCATGATGTCCTTCGCGGATTCAAGCTGCTCCGCATGCGGCAGCACATGCCGCAGAATGTGAAAGAACAGCGCAAACAGCAGCAGCATCAGCAGCAGCGCCGGGTAAAGCCGCAGCAGGCGGCGCGCGTAGAAATGCAGCACGTTGATGCGGCCCTTGGCGTCCATTTCCTCCAGCAGCAGCGTTGTGATCAGGAAGCCGCTGAGCACGAAGAACACGTCGACGCCCATGCCGCCGCCCGTAAAACCCGGCACGCCTACATGCGACAGCATCACGAGGAAGACGGCAACCGCCCTTACCCCGTCCAGCGCCGGAACATACTGCATATGCCGTTTGGACCCCATCACCTGACGGTAACATGATGAAACCCGGGCCGACTCGCAAAAAAGCGGCCGGGGTAGCCTGCCGCGATTCGATTCTTGCCCTCGTCAACAATATGGAATTGACGTCCCCGGATGCCTCTTTTTTGTGCAGAGCAGCATGTTGCAAAAATGCCGGTATTTACGGCATTTTTCGTCAATTCGCGCAGGCAAAACCTGTCGATTTTCCGCCCTTTTGCTCTTAATGAGAATTATTTGCAAGTTTCGCGGTTTTGTTATTTAATTGCTGAAAATGCGTCTGTTTTTAAACAAAATTTTAAAAAGCTTCATTATTTTTTAAGTTTTATCCATTTTCCTCTTGCGAAAGGAATCGGTTTTTCTTATAACAGAGTTACACACCCTCTATTACCGCCGTTTGTCCGGAGAATCCAAAAGGTTCTCCGGACTTTTTTTTCTCCTCTCATCTGTTAAAACAGCCCATGCCCTTGAGCCTCCCCATCGCCCTGCTGATTATGGTCGGCGTTTTCGCGACGTCGATCCTTTCCGGCATCCTCGGCATGGCGGGCGGCATGGTGCTGATGGGCATTCTGGCCTGGGTGCTGCCCGTGCAGCAGGCGATGATATTGCATGCGGTGTCGCAATTTTCCGCCAACGGCAGCCGCGCCTTCATTCACCGCAAGCATATTTATCGCAAAAGCCTGCCGCATTATTTCGCGGGCCTCTTCGTGATGTTCTGCATCTTCGCGTTCATCTCCATCGTGCCGGACAAGATGACGGTGTTTTTGCTGATGGGAGTGAGCCCGTTCCTCGCCTTCGTGCTGCCGAAAGATTTCAAGCTGGATTTCACGAAACCGCGGCAGGCCTTCATCTGCGGCCTGATCGTAACCGGGTTTCAGCTGACGGGCGGCGTCTCGGGCCCGCTGCTCGATATCTTCTTCCAGACGCGCGCACTCACGCGCCATGAAACGGTATCGACCAAGGCCTTCACGCAGTCGGTCTCGCATATCACGAAGTTCGTCTATTTCGGTTTTGTGGTTTCGACATTTTCGACGGCGACCGAAGGCCTGCCGCTATGGCTGTGCCTTGCCGTCATTCCACTGGCCTTAAGCGGCTCGCAGCTGTCGAAATACATCCTCGACCGCCTGACCGACAAGCATTTCTACAAGGCGACGCAGGCGGCGCTGTTTATCGTGGGAATGGTGTATCTGGTGAAGGCGGGGATGCTGTGGAAATAACTCAATGCAACATCGGCAGCGCCGCCGAGAAATCCAGCCCGCGCGACCACAAGATCAGCAGCATATAGATAAAGTGCGTCAAATTATGCGCTTCCTGGTCGATGCCGAAGGCCCACCAGTACTGGTTGTCTTTATAGGTCCAGCCGAATTTGTTCGTGATGGCGCCCTTGAGTTTGTCCACGCAGGCATGCACGAGGAAATCGAGAGCGCCCAGCCACCACAGCGTCGGCGCGAAGATCAGCGCGAGCAGGAACGTGAAAGCTGCATGAATGCCGGCATGGATGCCCAGCGCCTTGGCGCCGCCCATATTAAAGGGGCTGCCCTTGACGCTGGCCATCCAGGACGTCTGCAGGAAAAAGTCGCAGACGACTTGTTTCGCCCGGAAGGCCAGATAGATAACGATAATGTCGATAAAGGTCATGAATGCCCCTGAGCAGACGTATTTATTGTAGAGAAATTCCCGGGCGCATGGCCAGACGAAAGTTGTTCCCGTAATACGATGGTTCCTTGGGAAATTATCCCTTTCTTAACCGCTGCCAGCGTAAATATAATATGGGGAAGAGGGTTTTAAAGGCATGCAAAGCTCGACCAAGCGTCAGTTCAAAAAAGGCGAAATCCTGATCCGGGAGGGCGAACGCGGCGAATGCGCCTATGTGATCGAGACGGGCAACGTCGAAATCCTCGTGCAGCGCGAGGGCCAGCCGATTCAAATCGGCATCCGCGGCCCCGGCTCCCTCATCGGCGAAATGGCGATGATCGACGACAAGCCGCGCACCGCCACGGTGCGCGCAGTCGACGATTGCGACGTGCTGGAAATTACGCGCGAGGATTTCAGCCGCCGCGTGGATGCGGCCGACCCCGTTCTGAAGATGGTCATGCGCGTCATCACCACGCGCTACCGCGACATGATCGGCCGCACCGAGACGATAAGATTCGTCCCCTCGCCCGCCACCGAAGCCAGCGAAAACGCGGAAGCATTCCACGACATCGCGCTTTCCACGATCAAGATCCACAACGAGCTGAAAATGGCGCTGCAGCGCGGCGAGCTGATGCTGTTCTACCAGCCGATCATCGACCTTGCGCGCATGAAGATCGCGGGCTTCGAGGCGCTGATGCGATGGAAACATCCGGTAAAGGGCATGATTTCGCCCGGCATCTTCATTCCGGTGGCCGAGGAAAGCGGCCTTATCCTCGATCTTTCCCGTTTCGCGCTCGAAGTCTCCTGCGACGCCGCGCTGAAACTGCAGGCCGCCGCATCGCCCGCGCTGACCGGGCCGGACCCGGTGTTTGTCGGCGTCAACTTTTCGGTCAAGGATTTCGCCGAAGGCAATCTTTTCACGCATATGCGGGACACGCTCGCGAAAAAAGGCGTTGCGGCGCCGCAAATCCACCTCGAAATCACCGAAAGCCTGCTCATGGAGGCGCCCGAGGCCGCCAAGGCCGAGCTGGAGAAATGCCGCGAAATCGGCCTCAACGTCTCCATCGACGACTTCGGGTCGGGGTATTCTTCGCTCAGCTACCTGCATTACTTCCCGATCGATACCCTGAAAATCGACCAGAGCTTCATCCGCTCCATGACCACCCATCCGGCCAGCCTGGTTCTGGTGAAATCCATCATCGGCCTCGCCCGCAACCTCGGCATGAAGGTCATCGCCGAGGGGATCGAGACGGTGAAGGAGGCCTCCATCCTCTCCGGAATGGGCTGCGATTACGTCCAGGGCTACTGGTTTGCCAAGCCCATGCCCTTCGACGATGCCATAAAATTCGTCCAGAACTGGCAGCCGCCGAAGCTCGAAATCGTAAATTCATAAGCAAATTCAATGTTTTAAAATGGATACCATTTTAGCCATTTTTCATCATGGCTTAAACCTTTCCCGATATAATTAAAGGATGGGGTATTAGAAGGCAGCGCCAGCCTTGTCCCATGATAACAGGCGCCTTTTCGGGGGATGTAGCCATGGCAAAAGACCTCTCAGCCACGACGGACGCCAGTACAGTTGGCAAGATTACGCAGGTCGTCGGCGAAGCGACCGTCACGCATCCGGACGGGACGCATGTGAAAGCCGAGGTCGGCGTCGGGATTCACCAGGGCGATGTCGTCGAGACATCGGCGAAGGGCGCCGTGCATATTCTTTTTGCGGACAATACCACTTTCGCCGTCAGCGAAAGCGCGCGCCTGTCGATCGACGAATATGTCTATAACCCGCAGGAACATTCCGGCACGTCGTTCTTCTCCGTGCTGCATGGCGTTTTCGTCTATACCAGCGGCCTCATCGGCAAGAATGACCCCGGCGAAGTGAATATCCAGACGCCGGTCGGCTCCATCGGCATCCGCGGCACCATGGTGGCGGGCGACATCAACGACCCCGGCGAGCCCAGCACCATCACCATCGTCGACGGCGCGATTGTCGTGACCAACGGCGGCGGCTCGCTGACCCTGAGTGACGCCTACGACACGGCGACGCTGACCAGCTACAGCACCGCGCCTGTCGATTCCGGAACGATGACCACCCAGTCTTTCGATACCACCTATAGCGCCGTGGCGCCCGCGGATTCGTCCCTCTATTCGGTTACAGACCCCGGCACGACCACGACGACATCGCCGGATGGCACGACGACAACTTCGCCCGACGGCACGACGACAACTTCGCCCGACGGCACGACGACAACTTCGCCGGACGGCACGACGACGTCGCCGGATGGCTCGACGTTGACGGCTCCCGATGGCATGACCTCAACCGATCCCGCAGGAACGACATCGCCGACGACAGCAGACGCCGGATCGACGACAACCGACCTGACGACCGTGCAGGTGACGGATGCCTGGGATCCGACCGTCACCGACCCGACCGTCGCGCTGACCGACAGTTCCCTCATGGCACCAACGTCCGATACGTCCTTCACCGGAGATACCACGACGTTTGGCGCCACCGCGACCAGCACGACGACATTCACCGACCCGGCCACGACCACGACCACGACCACAACGACGACATCAACGGGAGGCGCAGTAATAGACGCCAGCGCCGCGACGGCCCCGGCGGCAACCACAACGACAACCACCACAACGACAACAGCAGGCACCACAGGCACCGGCACAGGCGGAACGGCCCCGCCGCCTCCCCCGCCGCCGGCAGCCGCTATCAATTTCATGTTCACCGGCCCTTACCTGAACGGCACAACCGGCACGGGTCAAACCGGTGATGACGGCGTACCTTTGTTTGCGCCGATCCTGGGAGCGACATTAGGGCACCTCGGCTGGACGGGAACGAACATCTCGCTGGGAACCATGACCTTTGCCAATTTCGCTTCGGCACCCACATTCACGCTGACAAGCGCCCTTGGCACGAACGTCACGACAGCCGCAGGCGTGCAGAGCATCTACGGCAACACGCTGCAATACGACATGGTGACAACCGGAAATACCTACGACACGCAGGTCGTTCCGGGCACCGTCCCCATGCTGCAATTCGACCAGGCGACAGGCCAGCTGATGTTGAACATGAACGACATATATGCCCTGATGCCTAACATACAGCCGGGCGGATCTTTCGACTTCACCGTTACGGCCACAGATGGCGTCAGCACGGCCTCAACGAATTTCAGCGTTCTGTTCCAGTCGCCGACCAATATGATATTCCAGGCGCCTGCGGGCGGTGCACCGTTCAACGTCTTTATCGGCGACAGCCTGACCGGCGGCGCGAATATAGGACCTCCCGGCAGCCCCGCCCCGGATACGATCATCGCCACGGGCGGCAACAATATCCTGTGGGGCCGCGCCGGGGACGATACGCTCTATGCCGGCGGTGGCGACAACGTCATATTCGGGGATCAGGGCAACGACACGCTGGTCTGGCTTAATTCGGCCGGCGGCAGGACCCGTATATACGGCGGCGACGGCGACGACACCCTGGTGATGCCGCTCAACAACTTCCTCGGCGACGGCTTTTCACTGGTAGACGGCGGCAATAACGCTACCAATGGAGATGTACTGCAAGTCGGCAGCCCCACTGCTCCAGGCATGCTCTTTAATTTCGAAACGTCGAACAACGTGTTCAATATAGAGAAACTGGCGATCACGTCGGCTAACGCAGGCAACAACGTCGTCCAGCTCAACCTTCAGGACGTATTCGACATGACGGATGCGACGCATTCGCTGACAATCGGCAACGCCACCAACGGGTACCTGTCAAACCTGATTGTCGACACGGCAGGCTGGAATATAGGCGCAACGCCGCTCGGGCCGATTGCCGCCGGCAGTTCGAATGTCACGATTAACGCCACCTTCGGCGCGGAAAGCGTCACACTGATCATCAACACCGGGGTTTCCCCGGGTGATGGGGTCAACGTCACGATCCAGTAACGGCTATTTCTCTTTCGCCACCCAGACGCCGGTCCACCCGGGACCGGGAGGTTCTTCCTTGTAGTGCGAGATGCGGCTGGCATAGAGTTTGTAGAGCGCCGCCAGCTCTGGCTTCAATCTGGCGCATTCATCCCCAAGCCGCGTCGCTTCATCCCATTTCTGCGCGCGATAGGCCTCCAGCATGCGCGCATGAAGCGCCGCGAAACTTTGGAATTCCGACGTCTTTGCTACGGCTTCGCTGCCCAGCAGCGTGTATATCCGCTCGGGCTCGGTGCGCCCCTTGACAGTCAACAGGTCAAGCTCGATCGCGGCAAGGGCAGGCACCTGCATCCGGGTGGAATGGGAAATCATGGTCGTGACGCCATAAGTCTTCGTCTGCCCTTCCATCCTTGAGGCAAGGTTCACCGTATCACCCAGGGCCGAATAGGCGAAGCGCTGCTTCGAGCCCATGTTGCCGACGGACGCCCGCCCGCTGTTGATGCCGATGCCCGCTTTCAGCTCGTAAAACGTCCTGCCCGCCTTCTCCGCGCGCGCTTTCAACTCGGCATTTACGGGCTTCAGCGCCTCGACCATTTCAAGCGCCGCCCGGCAAGCATTCTGAGCGTGATGGGGATCGTCCACCGGCGCGTTCCAGAAAGTCATCATGGCGTCGCCCATGTATTTGTCGACGAAGCCCTTGTTGTCGAGCACCGCTGACGTCATGGGGGTGAGGAAATCGTTCATCATGCGGATGAGTTCGGCCGGGTCCATCGACTCGGAAATCGTCGTGAAATTCCGGATGTCGGTGAACATGACGCTGAGCTCGCGCACGTCTCCGCCGAGTTTCACCCGCGACGGGTCCTTGACCATTTCCTCGATCAGCGCAGGAGACAGGTAGCGGTCGAAGACCTGCCGGAGCATGCGTTTTTCGAGTTCCGTGCGCAGGTTGGTGAAGACGGAGGAAAGAACGAAGACGATGATGATAATGACGGAAGGGTAGACGCTGTCGACCAGGTATCCATGCGTATAGGCAAAAATGCTGCCCCCGATCCCCGCGGCAAGCGCCAGCGCGACCAGGAGCGCCATCATACCGCCGCCCATCGCCGGTGAAAGAAAGATGATAAGGAGACTGACGACGATGGCGTACAGCAGCTCCTTCGCCTTCATGCCGTCCTCGCGCACCAGAAACTGCTTGTTGAGCACCTGCTCGATAACCTCGGCGTGAATTTCCACACCCGGCAGGACGGAGTCGAGGGGCGAGGACCGGAGATCAAGGAGGCCGATCGATGACGTGCCGATGAGCACGATCTTGTCCGCGAAGCGCTTCGGATCGACTTTCTTCTGGAGCACTTCCCAGGCCGGCACATAAATCCCCGGCCGGTGGCCATGGTAATAGACGAGAACCCGGGCCAGGCTGTCCGTGGGGATGACCAATCGGCTCAAATGCACCCCGCTGATGGAACCCAGCCCGTCGACTTTCAGGTCGTATCCGGCGCAGCCCCCCGATGCGTCAATCATCTTGTTGACATCGCTTTTTGATATCCGGAGCGCCTCAAGCGCCAGCGCCGGCAGAAGACCCTTTACTTCGCCCTGCTCATCCTTCCGCCCGACAAGGATCGGCACGTTGCGGATAATGCCGTCGTCGTCGGGTTCGGATGTGAATATGCCATTCCCTGCGGCGGCGCTGGTGATGTTCGGCAGGGAGGTGACAAAGTCCTTCAGGCGTACGACAGAGGGCGCCGGATTGTCCTTGCCATAGGGCATGGCGCTCTTGCCGCAGAATTTCGCCTTGACGATGGGCTGTGACCCGGTTGCGGAACGCGCCCCGACGAAGCCGGTTACGATGTTTCCGGCCTCTGCGATCTTCCTGGCGAACACCTCGTCATTGTCCGGCAGCTTCTTCAATGCTCCAGCGACCGAAGCGAGATCGGGCGTCTTCGGCAGGCTGTCGGCGATCCGGGCAGGCGAAGTGCGGTCCGCCTCGGAAAATGCGATATCGAACGCGACGACCTTGGCGCCCATCTGCCGCAGCGTGACCGCCATGTCCCCGATCACCGTGCGCGGCCACGGCCATTGGCCGACGCGACGCAGCGACTCCTCGTCGATATCGACAATCACGACGTTTTCCCCCGCCGGCTCCCGCGGCATCATGCGGTTATAGGCATCGAACGTGAACTGCATCATGTGGCCGATGAACGGCGGCGCCAGAAACCGGATGCCCACCGCGGTCACGAGCAGCATCAACAGTATGGAGACCTGCACCCAGCGCTTACTCAGGATATTGCCCAGCATGCGTTCTACTTCTCCGTAAAGGCGCGGTCTTTGGTGCGCAGGACCGGTTTCATGAGATAGGTGAGGATGGTGCGCTTGCCGACGATGACTTCCGTCTCGCTGACCATGCCGGGCGCGATGCGAAGCGGGTGATCGGCTTCACCCAGGTAATTCCGGTCGGTACGGACGTCGATTTCGAAATAAGCCTCGCCTTTTGAATCCTCGACGGTGTCGGCGCTGATGCGCTCCAGCCGTCCTTTCAACGTGCCGTATATCTGCGGGTCGTAGGCTGTGATGCTGACGCGTACATCCTGTCCAGGTTTCAGGAAAGCGACATCTGCAGGCAATATTTTCGCACGTATCATGAGATCGTCCGTGCCGGGCACGATTTCGACCAGCTTCTGCGCGGGCGAGATGACGCCGCCCACAGTCTTCACATGAAGCTTGTGCACGGTGCCGTCCACGGGCGATCTCAGTTCCGCGCGGCTGACCTTGTCCTGCACCGAGGCCAGGCTTTCCTGTATGGAGGCGATTTTTGCCTCCACGTCGTTCAGTTCGCCCAGCGCCTGCGAACGGAAGGCGCCCGTTTTTTCCTCCTCCTTCTTCTTTGCCGCCGACAGGCGGGCCTGCAGGGACTGCTCCGACTGGTAGGCCGAGGAAAGATTGCCGGATATCTCGTTCAGCTGCTGCTCCAGCTTTAGCTGCTCGATCTCAGGCTGGGCTTTCTGCTCCACGAGCCGCCGCGTGATATCGAGCTGCTTGTTCAGAAGATCCCTGCTTTTGGCGAATTTTGCGATGTTCGAGCGCACTTCGGAAAGATTGGCCTGAGCCTCCCGCACCTCGTCTTCTATAATTCCGAAGGAGGTTTTCAATTCCGCCTGGCGCGATTTGTACAGCTTTTCCTCGTTCGCCGCGATGTCAGGGTATTTTCCGGCAATCGCAGGGTCCGCCACATAGGGCTGCCCGCTCGCTTCCGCTTTCAGGCGCGCACGCTTTGCCTGCCACCCCAGCTTCTGCGCCTCGATGCCGCGTCCTTCGGAGGCGAACTGGACATCCTTGATGCGCAGCAGTATCTGGTCCTTTTTCACATGGTCGCCTTCGTTCACCAGTATCTCCCCCAGCACCCCGCCCTCGAGGCTCTGGACAACCTGGATGTCGCTGGAAGGCATGACCTGGCCCGTGCCGCGCACGCGCTCGTCCACTTCGGAAACGGCCGCCCACAGGACCGCCCAGCCGAACAGGGCGGCTACCACCCAGAGGAAAAGCTGTGCGGCGCGCGCCGGCTTCAGGTGCGCCGCCGCCTCCAGCTCCGACATGAATTCAACGTCTTCCTTGTCCATTCCTAGTCCTTCAATACCGTGATCTTGCCGGCAGTAAGGGCCTGCAGCACCTGGTCGCGCATGCCATCCGCCACAATGCGCCCGCCGTCCACGACGATGACGCGGTTGACGAGTCTCAGGAGAGACGGCTTGTGCGTGACCACAACCAGCGTCTTGTTACGCGCGTATCCCTCCAGATTCGCCAGCACGCGGTCCTCCGTCCCGGCATCCATCGCGTTCGTCGGCTCGTCCAGGATCAGCACGGGCGTGTCCATCATCAGTGTCCGCGCCAGCGCAACCGCCTGCCGCTGCCCCCCGGAAAGGCCCTCGCCGCGCTCGCCCACGGGCGCGTCATAGCCCATGGGATGACGGCGTATGAAGTCGTGCGCGCCGGCAAGAGTCGCAACGCGCAGAACGTCCTCGTCCGACGCCGCCGGGCGGCCCATGACGATGTTGTCGCGCAGCGTTCCGCTCATCAGCGCGGTATCCTGCCCCATATAGGCGATATTGCGCCGCAGGTCGGCCGGGTCAATCTGGCGCATGTCGGCATCATCGACGAGGATCGTGCCGCGCGTGGGCTCGTAAAAGCCAACGATCAGCTTGACCAGCGTGCTTTTGCCGGAGCCGATGCGCCCCACGACGGCCACCTTGTCGCCCGGGCGTATGTTCAGACTGATATTCTGCAGCACCGCGCGGTCCGTGCGCGGATAGGAAAATTCAACATCCCGGAATGAAATATTCCCTCTCAGCGACGGCCGATGCAGAAATTTCTTGTTGCGGGGGCGCTCGACCGGCAGCTGCATAAGGGAGTCGAGGCTGCGGTAGGCTGATTTGGCCTGGTGATATTTGTTAACCAGCCCCGCGACGGCCCCCACCGGCGCGATGGCGCGGGAACCGAGCAGCACGCAGGCGATGAGCGCCCCGACGCTCATATCCTTGCCCGCGACCAGGTACATGCCGGCCACGACGATCAGCACGCTGCTGAGCTGCTGGATGAGGATCGAGAAATGAACGCTCAGGCCCGAATAAAAACGAGAGGCCTGCCCGGCTTCGGCAGATTTCCCGGTATAGGTCCCGTAGCTTGCGCGCAGATGCCCCTCGCCGCTGACGCCGCGGATGGTTTCGATGTTGCCGATGGTTTCCACCAGCAGGCCGTGCTTCTGCTCCGCCGTCTTCATCGCCTGGTGCACCTTGCGGTGCACCGGAAGCTGCATAAGATAACCGGTCACGGCGGCAATTGCGTAAAGCGTGAGGAGCAACAGCGCGATGGCGGGGCCACCGACAATCCAGATGACCGCGATGAACAGGAGAGAAAACGGAAAGTCCACCAGCCCCGTCATAGTCGCGGAATTGAAGAATTCGCGCAGGGAATCGAATTCCCTCATGTTGTTCGCGAAGGCCCCGACCGATGCCGTCCGGTGGCCGAGGCGCATGTCGAGAACCTGGTTGTACAACCGCTGCGCCGCGATGACATCGGCGCGCCGCCCTGCCACGTCGATGAAATAGGCGCGCAGCGTGCGGATGATAAAATCAAAGATAAAGATGGAACCCGCGCCGATGGCGAGCACCCACCCCGTCTCGACGGCATTGTTGGGCAGCACGCGGTTATAGAAGTTCATGATGAAAATAGGGCTCGTCAGCGCAAAGCAGTTGATCAGCAGCGAGGCGACCAGCACCCGGAAGTAGATGCCGCGGCTTTCCAGCACGTTGGACCAGAACCAATGCCCGGTCAGGGGCGTATCGCCTTCAGCTACGGTTTCATCGGGTCTCACATAAATGACATAGCCGGAAAAGTCGCGCGCCAGTTCTTTCGGCGAAAAAGTCTTTTCCTCGCGGGTTGAGGGGTCCAGCACCCTGGTCTGGCCCTTTTCGCCGCCCCCCAGAAGAACAACCGCCCGCCGGGACTTCATCATGGCGATAGCAGGCATGACTTCCGAAGGAACCTTGTCGAGCGAGCGCTTCATGACCTTGGCGCGGAATCCGGCCCGCTCCGCCGCCTGGCAGAAGAGCCGGGGCGTCATGCCGTTGCGGTCCACGGGAAGCCCGGCGGCGAGAGCTTCCGCCGACCGCGCATGCCCGAAAAAAGCCGTGATATAAACCAGCGCGTCGAGCAGCGTGTCTTCGGGGCGGTTCGAGGGCCGTGCTGCTTCGAGGGGTTCGACCATGCGGCGCCGTCAATCTTTGGCCGGCGCGCCGGCTTTCGCAGACTTGACAGGTTTGGCGGCGTCGGGCGCGAAAGCGTCCCGCAGGCTGCCCATGACGCTTAAAAGTTCGAAGCGCGCCAACAGGCGGCGGTAATAGGCATCGGTCCGGCTCGCGCGCGCCTCGAACAGGCGGGCGTTCGCGTTGATCAGCTGCAGGTTCGACTGCCGGCCGCCCTCGAACTGCGACGTGAGATTGGCAAGAATCTCCTCGCCCGCCTTCTCCCGCGCGCGCATCAGGTCGTACTGCTGGTCAATGATGGTCATGGAGGTGTATTTCTGCCGGACATCATGCTCGACATTGCGCCGCGCGTCGTCGCGCTTGGCGGCCGCTTCCCGGCGCATGCTGAGATCGCGGTCGACGCGCGCAAACTGCCCGCCGCCGGTCGCGAAATTCCACGACAGCTTCAACATGCCCTGCATGTTCCGAACCTCGCCGCCCAGCTCCTCATGCTGGTCGCGGTTCAACCCGCTTATTTCGGCATCCAGGCGCGGCACCAGCGTTCCCTTGTCGGCCGCCGCCTCTTTGCCAAGCGCCGCGACGAGCGCCTCGGCCGCCTTGACCTGCGGGCTCGCGGCCGCTCCCTGCGCAACCGCCTGCTCGATTGTCAGCGGCACAAGACGGTTCCACGACGGCGGCCCGAATTCCAGCACGCGGCCAGGCGACGCGCCCACCGCCGAAATGTAATCGGCCTCGGCCTGGCGGAAGGCCTCCTCGTACCCCAGGCGCGTGGTCTTCGCCGCCATCAAAATCTCTTCAGCCTGCAACAGTTCGGCATGATCGCCGGCGCCCTCCTTGACCATGAGGCTGATGCTGTCCTTTCGGCCCTGAATGGCGTCCATGTACTTGCGCGCGATGTCCAGCAGGTCATGCGTGCGCATAAGATTCAGGTGCGCGCGCGCCGCTCTTAAAGCAATGTCATTCGTGCTGCCGGTCAGGTCGAATTGCGCCGAGGTCTGCCGGTCTTTCGCCGCGCGAAGGCGGTTGACGTTGCTGAAACCCGTGAAGATGGGCTGGCTGAGCGTCGCCGACTCCTCTCCAAGCCATGACGTCGCAAAACCGCCGGTGAAAACGCGCGTCGTGTCGTCATCTTCATGGACACGGCCGATACGCCCGTTGACGCCGAGCTGCGGAAAGAAGGCGGACCTCTGCTCGCGCACGTTGCTTTTGGCGGCATCCACCGTCGCTTTCTTCGCGGCAATAGCCGGATGCGTGTCCATCGCCTGCGACACGCTGTCCGACAATGTCGCCGCCATCGCGCCGGACGACATCAGCACCGCGATGATGCATAGCGCGGCAGCAAATTTAGCTGGCGTGGCCGGAATGACCGCTTTCCGCATAGACTTGGATCTCCCCCTGAACAGGCCGAAGCCCCCACCTCAAACATAGCCTTTACCGGACCTGTTTCGCAAATATTTACAAGGCCGTTAGACGCGTATGTTAATCCTGCCGGAAGAATATTAAGCATCCGTAAAGGGAGGAGTGTTACGCAAAACATTCACACACGAAATTACGCTTATGTGAAAGTTATGTTGGCATAATTTTGATTATTTCTTGTTCCCGGTGCCGAAGCCATTGTCCTGGCCGCCGCTGCCATTGCCGTTATTATGGCCGTTGTTGCCAAGTCCCGCGCCATTGCCGTTATGACCCGGTCCGGTGGGCGTCGGTGTGGGCTCGGGTGTCGGAGCCGGCGTGGGCTCAGGCGTCGGAGCCGGCGTGGGCTCAGGCGTCGGAGCCGGTGTGGGCTCAGGCGTCGGAGCCGGTGTGGGCTCAGGCGTCGGAGCCGGCGTGGGCTCGGGTGTCGGAGCCGGTGTGGGCTCGGGTGTCGGAGCCGGTGTGGGCTCGGGTGT
>SCTB01000145.1 GCA_004297545.1 Alphaproteobacteria bacterium | reverse complement strand
CAACTACAGCATCAGCTTCGTCAACGGCACCCTGACCGTCAACCCTGCCGCCCTCACCGTCACCGCCAGTGCCGACAGCAAGACCTATGACGGCCTCGCCTATTCAGGCGGCAACGGCGTTTCCTACAGCGGCTTCGTCAACGGCGAGACCTCGGCGGTCCTCGGCGGCGCCCTCTCCTACAGCGGCGCCTCGCAGGGCGCCATCAACGCCGGTTCCTATGTCATCACCCCGGGCGGCCTGACCTCCAGTAACTATTCCATCAGCTTCGTGAACGGCACCCTGACCGTCAACCCCGCGGCCCTCACCGTCACCGCCAGTGCCGACAGCAAGACCTATGACGGCCTCGCCTATTCAGGCGGCAACGGCGTTTCCTACAGCGGCTTCGTCAACGGCGAGACCTCGGCGGTCCTCGGCGGAACATTAAGTTACAGCGGCACATCGCAGGGCGCGATCAATGCCGGCGGCTATGTCATCACCCCGGGCGGCCTGACCTCGAGCAACTACAGCATCAGCTTCGTCAACGGCACCCTGACCGTCAACCCCGCCGCCCTGACGGTTACGGCCACTGCCGACAGCAAGACCTATGACGGCCTGGCCTACTCGGGCGGCAACGGCGTTTCCTACAGCGGCTTCGTCAACGGCGAGACCTCGGCGGTCCTCGGCGGGACATTAAGTTACAGCGGCGCCTCGCAGGGAGCGATCAATGCCGGCGGCTATGTCATCACCCCGGGCGGCCTGACTTCTTCCAACTACAACATCAGTTTCGCGAGCGGCACATTAACCATCAACCTGGCCACCCTGACCGTAACGGCCAATAACCAAACCAAGGTCTACGGCGATACCTTCACGTTCAATGGCGATGAATTCATCGCCAGCGGCCTTGTCATCGGCGACACGGTCATTTCCGCGACCCTATCGAGCACCGGCTCGGCGGCTGTCGCCGCTGTGGCCGGCAGCCCCTACACCATCAGCATCAGCGGAGCAGCCGGCTCGGGTCTCACTAATTACTCAATTACCTACGTCAGCGGTTCGATGACCGTCACGCCCAAGGCCCTGACGATCACTGCGAGCGATATTACGAAGGTCTTCGGCAACATCTATATCTTCGCCGGCACGGAATTCACCACGGCAGGCCTTGTCAACGGCGACACGGTTTCCTCCGTCACGCTGGGCAGCGCGGGAACTCCATCGACGGCTGCAGCGGGCGCCTATGCGATTACCGGCGCCGGCGCGCTTGGCACAGGCATCCCGAACTACACCATCACCTATGCCGACGGCACCCTCACCGTCGTCCCGGCACCCCTTTCTCTCATGCCGGATACGGTGTTGATGGTGACGCAGAACCCGCTTGCCGCGGCATGCCAGAGCTGCGCGAATTCCCCGGCGCGGGAAAGAGACCATGATGGAGATGCGACGACGGCTACCATCGACGAACTGCGCAATATATCGCCGATGTATTCTCCTGACCTCATTTCCATCGATCCGGCGCTGTCCCGCCGCCTGGAGCGGCACCCCGCGCAACTCTAGCGGTGCCTTATTTTCAATAAAACAGACGGCCGGATACAATAGTATGGCTAAACAGCGCTGCCTAAATTAAACTTTTATTGTCGGGGTTTTTCGCAGGAGAAATACGACCCTTCGCAATTTTTTCATATGGATCCCAAATGCGCTTCCTCCTCCTCATCGTTGTTTTTCTCACGCTTGCTCTTCCCGCCTACGCGCAGGAGGCGCAGCCGGATATCCAGTCCCTTAAGGAAAAAGCCGAGAAAGGCGATGCCGGAGCACAGGGCAGCCTTGGCCTTGCCTACTATCAGGGCCGCGGCGTGCCGCAGGACTACGAAGAAGCGTACAAATGGTTTGAGAAAGCGGCCGAGCAGGGCAATGTCGACGCCGAAGCGAGCCTCGGCATCATGTATTTCCAGGGACAGGGCGTGAAGCAGGACCGCACCGAAGCCGCCAAGTGGCTGGCGAAAGCGGCCAAGCAGGGCAACGTCGTGGCGCAGAGCGTGCTGGGCATTTCCTACGCGAAGGGCGACGGCGTCAAGCAGGACTATGATGAAGCGGCAGAGCTGCTGAAGAAGGCCGCCGAAAAAGGCAATGCCGACGCTCAGAACAGCCTCGGCGCGCTTTATGCCGAGGGCCATGGCGTGAAGCAGGATTACGCGGAAGCCGCCAAATGGTACCGCAAGGCCGCCGATCAGGGACATGTTGCGGCACAGACGTCCCTTGGCGGGCTTTACGCCGAGGGCAAGGGCGTCGGGCAAAGCGATGCTGACGCCATCTCATGGTATCAAAAAGCCGCTGAAAAGGGTGATGCCGGCGCGCAGAACAACCTCGGCGTCGCCTATGAACAGGGCCGCGGCGTCAAGCAGGATTACGCCGAAGCGCTTAAATGGTACCAAAAGGCCGCGGATCAGGGCGTTGCGGTGTCGCAGACCAATATCGGCTTCATGTACGAACAGGGCCATGGCGTCAAGCAGGATTACGCCGAGGCGTTCAAGTGGTACCAGAAGGCGGCGGACCAGGGCCTCCCGGATGCGCAGAACAACGTCGGCGCGGCCTATGCGCATGGGCAGGGCGTTCAGCAGGATTACGCGCAGGCCGTCGTCTGGCTGACCAAGGCGGCCGATCAGGGCCAGCCCATCGCCCAGACAAACCTGGGCGTTCTTCTCGCCGCGGGGCAAGGCACGAAGCAGGATTATGCGGAAGCCATCAAGCGGTTTTTTGCCGCCGCGAAACAGGGTTATGCGCCCGCTCAGTACAGTCTCGGATCCATGTGCGCGCAGGGCCAGGGCACGAAGCAGGATTACGCGAACGCGTTCCAGTGGTACAAGAAGGCGGCTGAACAGGGCTTCCCCCCGGCGCAGCATGACCTCGCCGCCCTTTATCACAACGGTCAGGGCGCCGCGAAGAGCGAGGAAGAAGCCTATTTCTGGGCGAACCTCGCGGCCGCGGCCGATTCGAAGTTCGCGGCGGATCGCGACAAGATCGTGGCGAAGCTGACGCCGGAGCAGGTGAAGGCGGGTCAGAAACGCGCGCGCGAATGGAAACCCACGCCCGACGCCGCCCGCGCGACGCATCCCGGACCTACGGGGCGATAAAAGGAATATTCGGACCATAGTGGATGCAAAACCCCGCGCGCCTCAAGGCTGAGAAGTTTCTCGAAGTCGCCGCCCAGTTCCAGCTGGGCGCGCTGCCGACGGAGCAGCGGCATCCGCTGACGTATGAACTGGCGGATCTGGCGCGCAACGATATTCCGGCCGCCCTCGATATCCTCAAGCAGATCGATGTCGGCGTGATTGCCGAGGTGATGGCAAAGGAAAAAGAGCTGCAGCGGCTCGAAGCCGCAATCCGCGACACGCTGAAATCGGGCAACCGCGTGTTCTTTTACGGCTGCGGCGCGACGGGCCGGCTGTCGATGTCCATCGAATATATCTGGCGCCATATGCACCGTGGCCGCCCCGCCGATGCAAACCGCGTGCTGGGCTTTATGAGCGGCGGCGACCTAGCGCTGGTGCATTCGATAGAAAATTTCGAAGACCACCCGGAATTCGGCGCGCGCCAGGTGCGGGAGATCGGCTTCGGCAAGAACGACCTGCTTGTCAGCTGCACGGAAGGCGGCGAGACGCCTTCGGTCATCGGCACGACGGAAGAAGCCGCGCGCATATCGTCGCGCAAGCCTTTCTTTCTCTACAGCAACCCGGACCATGTGCTGCATGAGCAGGTGGAACGCTCACGCCGCGTGCTGGAAAACGCGAGCATTGAAAAAATCTGCCTGTTCGTCGGGCCGATGTCGCTGTCGGGAAGCACGCGCCTGCAGTCAAGTACAGCCCTGATGTTGGGCGCGGGTGCGTCACTGCTGCGTGCGGCGGATACGGGCATCGCAGCGCCGCAATACTCCGACCTCCTGTCTTTCGTGCGCAACGCGGATTTTTTGTTCCTGACGCCTTTCATCGAAGAAGAGTCGCGGCTTTATGCCGGTGGCGATTTCCTTCTGTACGAAACGAATGAATACGGCATCACCATCCTGACCGATACGACGGAGCGTTCTCCCACCTTCTCGCTGCTCGCTTTCGAGAACCAGAACGACCCGCAGCGCCGCCCTTCCCTCTCCTACCTGCGCTTTCCACAGGCGGAAACCGCGCTCGACGCCTGGAAAATGATTCTGCTACGCGAGCCGCTGACCATCGAATGGGACAACCTGCAGGCCATCGCCGGGCGCACGCGGCTGATGGGATTCGATTTTTCCAAAAACGCGCTGCAGCAGCGCGAGACTCTGGTCGCGCCGAAAAAACTGCATCGTTTCGGCGTGGAGCGTCACGAGGAGGAACTGCGCTTCGAGCTGGGCGCGCATCGCCATGCCGTCAAACTCGGCAACCTGCACCCCCTGTTCGAGCACCTGTTCCTAAAAATGGCGCTGAACATGCATTCGACGCTTGTCATGGGGCGCCACGGGCGCTTTGAAAGCAACGTGATGACCTGGGTAAAACCCAGCAACAAGAAGCTGATCGACCGCGCTATCCGCTATGTAGAATACCTGCTGCATCACCAGAACGTGATGGGATTTTCCTACGAGGACATCTGCTTCCAGCTCTTCGAGGAGGCGGAACGCATGACCCCTGCCCAGTCCGTCGTCCTGATGACGGTCGAAAGCCTGAAAAACCGCAAAAAATCATAGAAAACGCGGCAAAGAAAAACAGGCTGGCGGTGAAGCCAGCCTGTTCTCTTGCTTTATAGTACCTCGTTATCAGGCGCCGGGCTTGGGAACCGACGGGGCGGCGATGACGGCGCCCTTGCTGTAGACGTTGGTAATGCGCTTGCGGAAGATAGCCGAGCTCTTCTCGAGTGCTTCCTTGTCGTCCGCAAGTTGCTTGAACTGCGCTTCGACCTTGGCGCCGACGCCTTCAAGCTTCGTCGCCATCGAGTTCTGCGCGTCCATGATCTGGCGCAGGTTGTAGGTGCCCTTGCCAGCGCGTGCCGTGATGGTATCGACCAGCGTGTCGAACAGTTCCTTGTTCTGCTTGACAGACTGCTCGGTGAGCTGGCCGGCGGCGTTCAGGAGCTGAGCGGCCGCGTTTTCCGTCGTGACGACGGCGAAGATCGCAAGCTGCGTCTTCCACTCGGCGATAGTCGTGGTCAGCGTGGTCGCGGTCTGGATGCGGTTCTGCAGGTTCGCCTGTTTCGTGAACGCCAGGTTGGCGACGTTCATGTCATAGACGTTGATGGAACCGAGCAGGTCGCCGTCGACGGTACGCAGATTGTTCCAGCTTGCTTGCGCCAGCTGGTATTTTTCCGAGTCGTCGGAACGCCCGGACAACTCTGCCGCCTTCTGCAGGTCCTTGAGCGTGGTGATGGCGTCGCTCCCGGTATACTCCGGATCGGCGCGGCGAATGAACTCAGCCGATGCCGCGCGGACGATACGCATGTCCTGTGCCGCGACAGTGATGGCGTAGCCCAGGGCGTTGATGCGCTCGAAGTTCTTGTCCAGCTCGTCTTTCTGCACCATGAGCTTGTCCGTCATCTCATGGATCGTCTTGCGGGACTTGCTGATATCGGTCATGAACTTTTCGATCGTCTCTTTCGACTGCTCGACGTTATTGTCGCGGCCGCGCAGGGCGTTGCCGAGCTTCTTGAACGCGTTCTTCATCGCGCCGCTGCTGATGCGCTTCTTGATCTCGTCAAGAGAGTTCCCTTTGACGCAGTCAATCAGCTCTTTCAGTGCGGATACGAAGGCCAGCTTCACGCCGGGCTGGACGCTGTCCAGGACCTGGTCCGCCAGCGTCGCCAGTTTCTCGCGCTCCTGCGAGCCGAGAGCGATGATGGTGTCGGAATTTTTCAGGTCGATACCCGCGATGATTTTATCCATCTTCGCGCGTTCTTCCGGGGTCGCCGTCTGGTAGGTCAGGCCGCCGGCATTCGCGCCAGCTGCCGCCACTGCCGTCGAAGCGGTGGTTGCGGGAAGGTTTGCGTTCGAGGGTTCGCCAATGACGATCTGGAAGCTGGAATTCGCTTCCTGAGTCAGTTTCTTTTCTGGTTCAGCCATTTTGTATTCTCCTATTACCGTTGTTATAGTTCGTTGTTGAAACTGTAGTCCAGGTCAAATGTATTAAGGTGGCGCGATAGTAATTTTCGGCTTTTTGACAGGCCCTTTCAGCACGTCAAATTTCTTGAGTCGGTTGATCAATTCTTCAGGCGCGCCTTCGGCAGTCATCGCCTCGGGCAAAGTTTCGTCGTCCGGGCGGCGGCGGTTGATGACCGCATTCAGCGTACCGTCTGTCGGCACCTGTTCCAGCATATCGAGAACAACATTGCGGACTTTCTCGCCTGCCGCGACAATGCGGGCCGCCTTCGGAGAGCCCTCGATGCGCTCCTTCGCGCAGGCTTTCGTAAAGGCGAGGTCAAGGTAAGACCATCCGGCCGCCGTTGTCTGGGTCCAGTCCGCGGGGGGGCCCGCCTGGAACAGTTTCAGCGTCTGAGACCGGTCGAGCCGGATGGCGAGGCCTACGTTGCTCAGGCCCTGCTTGTTCTGCACGTTGATATCGAGCGCCGGGAACAGCTTCATGACGGCCTCGACCTGCGCGGAAAGGCCCACCTGCTCGCTGTTATTGAGCTGCAGCGCATGCAGGATGTTGTTGCCTTTCGCGTCACCCGCGTTCACATCGGTCGCAAGCGGCGCTATCGCCTTCAGATAGTCCATATCCAGGGCAGTTCCGCTGACGGCACGGGTGAGCGCCGTCGTGCCGTCCGGCAGCTGCGCCGAAGGGTCGGCGCCGAACCCGGCCAGCGTCACCATCAGCGCGCGGCGGTCGAGTTCGGGCTTGGGTTTCTTGTTTTTCCAGCACAACTCGAACACGGACAGGTTTTTCGAATCTGTATCGTTGATGTTTCCGCCCTTCGCGATGAAGGCCTTCGCCGATTCGGCGATCGCATCGTTCGTCATCGCCGACGACAGCATGTTGATGTCGAAGTCAGGCACCGGCGCCTTGACGACTTCCGGCGAGGACTGCTTCAGGATCACTTCCGCGTCCTTGATTTCCGGCGCCTTCGGATTCGCGCCGTGTTTCAGCAGAAAATCAACCATCGACTGGGCGCCGTTGTGACGCGCGATCGACAGCGCCGTGAATTCCGTGCCCTTGATGGGCGCATCGACGGAAAGCCCTTCGTCCATCCAGGCATAGACGCCGCGCATGAAATTCTGGGCGACAGCGTGGTGCAAAAGCGCCCAGCCCGACGAATCGACGGCATCGTAATCGAGACCTTCGAGATAAATCATGCGGAATGCCTGGTTATCCTGCAGCATCATCGCGCAGACCGGCGGAGAAACGCCGCTGGCATCCGCGTATTTTGCGAGCTGCGCGCCGTCGCGCGACAGCATGACGTGCAGGTGCGAGTAATGGTGCTGCTGCAGCGCGACCTCCAGCGGAGTCTGGCCGTCGCCGCGCACCTGGAAGCTCAGGCCCGCATCCGACAGCAGATCGAGAGAATCGACGCCACTGCGCTCGATGGCGGCTTTCAGCAGCGCGAAATGCTTCGGCGGATCGGTCTCATATATCTTGGGATTGAAGCCGTTCTGCATATGCGCATAAAGCACTTCCGGCACTTCGTTCCCGACGATCTGCAGCGCGAGATCGAAATTGTCCTTGTCGCCCTTGAACCGGCTGTAAAGATGATTCAGCCGCTGGTCGGTGAGTTCCTTGCGGTCTTCATAGCACTTTTTCCAATCCGACTGCGGCAGCTGGATCGGCACGGGCACGAACTGCTCGGCGCGCAGGCGCTCAAGGTATGCCTCGCGGTCCGCGAGATCTTTCGCATCGAAGAAATTCGCCGCGTTGATTTTATTGTCGGCGACGGGATAGAGCCTGCCGGAGCGGCTCATCATCAGGTTTTCGCGCCAGGCGAACTGGCGGAAATATTCGCCGCCGAGCTTCGCGGGCGTCTTGTTCGGCAGCGGTTCCATGCCCAGCGATTGCTGCGACTGCTCGAACGTCGTCATCTGGTCATAGCAGTTGACGAAGTTGGTCTTCTCGAAAAGCATCTTGGAGCTCATGACGCTGGACTTGCCGCCGGTGAGCATGTCATCGGCCATGCGGATGGATTTCTGCCACAGCACCCAGTCGCCGGTTTTGGGATCGGCCGCGGCTTCAAGCCAGCATTTGCCCGTCGGCTGCCCGGTTGCATCCACTTCGGGATATTCCAGAGTCCGGAAGAACCCGCCCTGTAGCGGACGGAATTCGGCACCGACCTCATTCACCAGTGGCGATGATTCTGCCTTCGCAGGCGGCTTCGCGTCATCGTTGAACATATTTGACAGAAAACTCATGCAAAATTCAACATTTTCAGGACTGTTTCGCTTCCCGCCGCGGAAAACGAATTGCGAGAGACCATCGCATTTTTTTCATATTGTGTCAATTAAATTCTATTATTACGGAAAAACAAAGGTGAAAACAATTCCCGGAATGTTGAATTATGACTATTGACAGAATCGGGCCCGCTCTGTATGGTGCCTTATCCATAATGTAAGTCTCATCCAGTGAGGTTACGTTACTTTAAAGAGTGTGTGTTAACGCCAAGGCTGTCAAAAGCCGGCAATAAACAGGAGCAGATACAATGAATTTCAAACGTAATTTCCTCATCGCAGCATTCACCGCCGTCGCCGCTATCGGCATGGTCGGTTGTGACAACCATTCGAACACCCAGCAACAACCTGCTCCGAATCCCCCTGCAGCCGTGCAAACCGCGCCTGTGACGGCTCCCGTGCAGCAGCCCGTTCAGCCGGCCCCTGTCAAGAAAGGCGATACGCCCGAGCAGAAAGCCGCCAAACTGGCAGCGATGGAACAGAATGACGTCGCGGTCCTGGCAGCCATGGGCTACAAAGCCAATGCCCGTACCGGCATGGGCTACTGCCCCGACGGCGGCGCTCCGGATGGCTCCGGCTATCACGGCGTTTCCACGGCGATCCAGTATGACGTGCAGAAGGCCGATGGCTCGTCTTCCCAGCATTGGGAAGTCTGCGTCGCTCACAAAGGCGGCAAGCCGACAGTCGGTCAGTTCCGCCCGATGCCGTAATCAACAGCCTTACCTGAGCTTGATAATTAACCCCGTTACCGGAAACAGTAACGGGGTTAATTTATATATATCAATGGCTTATACGGCAATACCCGGACAATTAATATTTGACATAATAATCCAAACTTGATAATATGGCCGGGCATAAAAAACAGGGTGTGATTCAGCCATGGGTCTTAAGGGTAATAAGGTATATTTCCCCGTCGAAAGCCTGACCGGTCTCGGCCATTTCAACCGCACAGGCAAGCTTGTGCGGGAGATGGTGAAAGCGGGCATGGAGGTAACCGTGGCAAGCGGCTCCTTCGTCGACCCACAGCGTTTCTTCGCCGGCGCCGATTGCCGCCAGGTTCCCCAGATCGCTTTCAGGAGCGACGGAAAATTCTACATCCTCCAGGCCGACGGCACGCGCACGATCCAGCCCGAATTCAACGAAGCCGCACGCAAGAGCGAGCGCCTGCAGGCGCACCTGAAAAACGTGGAATCTGTCCACCCCAACATCGTGATCACGGAATTCTGGCCCTTCGACCGCCCGAACGTCGACCACGAGATGACAGCCGTTCTTGAATCGTCAAAAGAGGCCGTGAAAAAAGGCCTGCGCCTCGTCTCGGTGCGCGATGTGCTGGATACGCCCTATGACATCGACAAGAAGAGAGACCCCGACGTGGAAAAGCGGCACGCCGAGCGCCAGGCCTGGGCCATCGAAATGATCAACGAAAATTTCGACGCGGTCCTCGTCCATGGCGATCCGAATTTCATTCCCCTGAGCGAGACCTGCCCTGCAGCTGCCAACATCAAAAAGCCCGTCATCTATACCGGCTACGTCATCGACGACCTGCCCAAACGCACCGTTCGCGCCGACGATATGGAAGCGCCGATCGTGGTTTCCTGCGGTTCCGGCGTGGACGGGCACGAACTGGTTTATTCCTTCCTGACCGCCTGGCAAAAGATCGTCGAAGACAAGGACAGAACGCCGGAGATGGCGAATATGCTGAACCATCCTGTGCATATCGTTTGCGGCCCGCGCTTCGACCCGCAGGCTTTCCAGCAGGTCAGGGACTGGGCCGGCTATCTCGAGAACGATTACGGGGCGAAAATCAAGGTAGATGCTTATCGCGACGATTTTACTTCCGTCCTCGCAAACGCAGCCTTCTCGGTGTCGCTGGCGGGCTATAACACGACACTGGAAACGCTGGCGATGGAAGTGCCGGCGCTGCTGGTGCCCAAATACGGTTTCGTTCAGGGGCAGCTTCGCTTCAGCACCGAACAGCTTTACCGGCTCGAACGGCTGCACGAAAGGGGCTTTGCTTCCTTCGCACACCCTTACGAAGTGCAGGATCCGAGACAATTCGGCGAGCTCCTGCTGCACGAATTCACCGAACAGACAAAAGGCGGCAAGCAGAGACCCAAGCTGAACTTTAACGGCGCCATAAACACGGTCGCGGTCATGGATGAGCTGCTGGCGAAGAAGAACGCACCCGCCGCAGCCCCTGCCGCGACCAGATATTCAATCCCGAAGGTGACCGCATGAGCATCGAGGGCGCAAAAGTTTATTTCCCGGTCGAAAGCCTGACGGGGCTGGGACACCTGAACCGCACGGGCAAGATCGTGCGCGAAATGGTGAAGGCTGGGCTTGAAGTAACCGTTGCCAGCGGTTCTTTCGTCGATCCGCAGCGATTCTTCGCCGGCGCGGACCTGAAATCAATCCC
>SCTB01000144.1 GCA_004297545.1 Alphaproteobacteria bacterium | reverse complement strand
CAAGCGGGATCATCGAGCGGTTCAGCGCGATATCCTTGTGTTCGAGGTGCCGTAGGTAACGCAGCATCTCTGTTTCAGAACGATACAGGTGGAACGTCGGGTGCGTCAGGTATTCGGAGGTGCGGCGCAGGTTCTGAGGAATGAGGGACGGGGCCGAAGCATCCAGCGCATCCACGCTGAAGCCGAGCGCGCTTTTCCCCGAGAAAACCTGCCAGAGCGCGAAAACTTCCTCGCGCGTGGATTTTTCGTCGAGCGAAACGCCGAGGCGTCCGTCGCCGAAGTCGCGCAGGTTGATGCGGTTCTGTTGCGCGCGCGACAAAATATCCTGCGCGTCGTTGCCGACATCGATGGTCAGCGTGTCGAAGGCAGAATCGTTTTCAAGCTCGAAGCCGAGTTTGGCGAGGCCGGCCGCGAGAATAGCGGTCAGGCGGTGGATGCGCGACGCGATTGTCTTCAGGCCTTCGGGGCCGTGATAGACAGCGTAGAATCCGGCGATATTCGCGAGCAGCACCTGCGCAGTGCAGATATTGCTGGTCGCTTTTTCGCGGCGGATGTGCTGCTCGCGCGTCTGCAGCGCGAGGCGATAGGCGGGCTTGCCCTTCGAGTCGACGGATACGCCGACGATGCGGCCGGGCAACTGCCGCTTGAAGTCGTCTTTCGTGGCCATGAAGGCGGCATGCGGGCCGCCGTAGCCCAGCGGCACGCCGAAGCGCTGCGCGGAGCCCAGCACGACATCCGCGCCCCATTCTCCGGGCGGCTTCAGCAGCGTAAGCGCCAGCAGGTCGGTCGCCACGATCACAAGCATGTTTTTTCCGTGCGCCTTCGCGGCGAGCGCGGTGTAGTCCGTCACCTCGCCCGAGGTGCCCGGGTATTGCAGCAGCAGCCCGAAACCGTCTTTTTCGACGAGATCGGCGGGTTTGCCGACGACAACCTCGAGGCCAAGCGGTCTGGCGCGCGTTTCGACGATGGCAATCGTCTGCGGGTGGCAATCCGCGCTGACAAGGAAGACATTGCTTTGCGAAGCGCCGGTGCGCTTCGCAAGCGTCATGGCTTCGGCGGCGGCCGTGCCTTCATCGAGCATCGACGCGTTGGCGAGCGGCATAGCGGTCAGGTCCATGACCATCTGCTGGAAGTTGATGAGCGCCTCGAGGCGGCCCTGGCTGATTTCGGGCTGGTAGGGCGTATAGGCTGTGTACCAGCCGGGGTTCTGCAGCACGTTGCGCAGGATGACATTGGGCGTAATCGTGTCGTAATAGCCGGTGCCGATCAGCGAGCGGTAGACCTTGTTCTGCTTCGCCATCTCCTCCAGTTTTTTCAGGGCTTCCAGTTCCGTCATCGGGTCGCCGGTGACGGGCGCGGATTTTTCGAGGATGGCGGGGGGCACGGACTTCGCGGTCAAGTCTTCAAGGCTGGAGGCGCCGACGGCGCGCAGCATGGCGGCGATTTCCTCGTCGCCCGGCCCGATGTGGCGGCGGATGAAATCGTTGCGTTGCTCGAGGTCTGACAGGGCGGGCGTCATGCGCTTAGAGTCCTTCAATATAGGCATTGTAAGAGCTTTCATCTTTCAGGGCGGAAAGTTCGTTTTCGTTGGCGATCTTGATTTTGTAGAACCAGGCCTTGCCGAGAGGATCCTGGTTGACGAGCGCCGGATCCTTGGCAAGGTCGGCGTTCACTTCCACGACTTCGCCGGTGACGGGCGAGTAAATTTCGCTCGCCGATTTGACGGATTCGACCACGCCTGCCGTGCCGCCCTTGGCGACTTTTGTGCCGATTTTCGGCAGCTCGACGTAAACCACGTCGCCCAGGGCCTTTTGCGCATAGTCTGAAATGCCGACCGTGCCGATGTTGCCTTCGATCTTGATGTACTCGTGTTCGTCGCTGAAGAATATTTTTGCCATTTTCTTTTCCTTGTATTTTCCGGGCCCTCTCCCAAACCCTCTCCCAGAGGGAGAGGGTCGGGGAGAGGGTGAGTGTTAATCCTTCTTATAGTTGTGTTTCACGAACGGCAGCGCCACGACCTCGCAGGGGCGGGGCGTGCCGCGCAGCATCGCGTTCATCTTGGTGCCGGTCTTCGCGCAGTCGGCGTTCACGTATCCCATCGCGACGGGCCCGTCGAACGTGGGGCCGAAACCGCCCGAGGTGATGACGCCGACCTTCTTGTCGCCGATGAACAGCTCGGTTTTCTCGCGGATGGGGGCGCGGCCTTCCGGCTTGATGCCGACGCGCAGGATGAATGTGCCCTGCTCCAGCTGCTTCATGATTTTATGCGCGCCCGCGAAATTCGCCTCCTCGCGGCGGCGCTTGGGGATGACCCATTTCAGGTTCGCATCGATCGGCGTGGAATGCTCGTCGATGTCGTGGCCGTAGAGGCAGAGGCCCGCTTCAAGGCGAAGCGAGTCGCGTGCGCCGAGGCCGATCATTTTGACTTCCGGCTCTTCCAGCAGTTCGCGGCAGAAGCTTTCAGCAAATTCATTGGGCACGGAAATCTCGAAACCGTCCTCGCCCGTATAGCCGGAGCGGGAGATGAAGAATTCATGCCCCTTGTATTTCATCTTGGCCGAGGTCATGAATTTCATCTGCATGGCGTCGGGGAAAAAGACCGTCATGACCTGTTCGGCCTTCGGCCCCTGCAGCGCGATGAGGGAGCGGTGGGAAAGGTATTCGAGCCGCGTGACCGCGCCGATTTTTTTGTGGATATAGGGGAAGTCCACGTTCTTCCGCGCTGCGTTCACGATAATGAACAGCGTATGCTCGTCCCAGCGCGTGACCATCAGGTCGTCGATGATGCCGCCGTCTTCATTCAGCAGGACGGTGTAGCGTATCTTGCCCTTTTCGAGGCCGATAATGTCGCCGGGCACGATTTTTTCGAGCGCCGTGGCGGGATCGGTCGTCGGGCTGGACAGCGTCGCCTGACCCATATGCGAGACGTCGAACAGCCCGGCGGCGGTGCGCGTATGGACATGTTCTTTCAGCACGCCCATGCCGTCGTACTGGACGGGCATGTCGAAGCCTGCGAAAGGCACCATCTTGGCGCCGAGGCTGCGGTGCATGTCCCACAGGGCTGTCTTGTGAAGGGGGGCTTCTTTCATCGCGGGTTCCAAGGCAGGTTCCTTTACATAGTTAAGTCAGAACTTGCCCCGCTCTGTCTTCTTTGCCTTAGAGATTCCGTACCGGTGAAGGTACTTGCTCCTTTGGCGCAGATCGAACTGCTTTCCAGAGTCGCGTAACAGCCCTGCGGTCCTTTTGCCTGAGAGTTTTCCGGGGTAGACTGCTCCTTCGGCGCCGGGCTTAACCGGCCTCTCCCGCATGGCGTTCGCTTTGCGAGATTGACAGTAGTGTCTCGTAATTTAAAGTCAACTCAAAGGAATATCGGGGGGAATCCGGAATATGGCCAGCACCGTCAGAAAGGTTCGCGTGCGCTTTGGGGCAACGAACTATGCGCTTGGATTCATTGTATTGTTTCTGGCCGTCTATGTCCTGAGCCTGGGTGCCCATATTTTCGTGCCGCTGGTGATCGCCATCTTCATCTGGTACCTCATTAACGCGATTGCGCGGTGGCTGGCAGGGCTCGGCGGATTCGGGATCAGGATACCCAGGCTCTTCTGTTTTTCTCTGTCTATAGGGCTTCTGCTGCTGGGTATTTATGGCATCTTCGAGCTGATCAAGCAGAACGTGACGCAGGTCGCCGCTGCGGCGCCCCATTACCAGCAGAATTTCGAGGCGATCAAGCCGCGTGTCATGGAAATTCTCGGCCTCGACCATATCCCCACCATGTCCGAGCTCGTCAAGCAGATCGACCTTGCCGCCATCATCAAGACATCGGCGGGCATTTTCACGGGCTTCACCGGCAAGACGGTGGAGGTTCTGTTCCTGACGGGCTTCCTGCTGTACGAGCAGCGGTTTTTCGACCGCAAGATACAGAACCTGAGCAACGACAGGAAGGTGGAGGATAAAATCCGCCATATCATCGCCAACATCGATCACAAGATCCAGCGCTACATCGGCGTCAAGACGCTTGTCAGCGCGCTGTCAGGCATTGTGACCTATGCGATACTGAAAATCGCGGAGGTCGATTTTGCGGCCTTCTGGGGGCTGATGGCCTTTTTCCTGCACTTCATTCCCTATGTCGGGACCTTCGCCGCCATCGCGCTGCCGTCGATATTGACGCTGGTCCAGTTCGGCGATTTCGGGACGTTCCTGTCGGTCACGCTGTCGCTCTCCGTCGCGCTGATGCTGATCGGCCATATCCTCGATCCGCGCCTGCTGGGCGAAATGCTGAACCTGAGCCCCATCTGTATCATCATATCGCTGGCCGTCTGGCATACCATCTGGGGCGTGCCCGGCATGTTCCTTGCCATCCCGATTCTCGCCATCATCGTCATCACTCTTTCGCAATTCGACGCGACGCGGTCGATCGCCGTGCTTTTGTCGAAGACCGGCGTGATCGAAAAGGGATTACGCGTGAAAGAGACTGATACCTTTTAAGGCGCCGGCGGCTTGTCGAGGTGCTTCTTCAGCCGCTCCAGCTGGCCTTTGATCGTCTGGTCATAGACCCTGTCGCCGATGACGATCTTGATGCCGCCGATCAGGTCGGGGTCGACCTGCACGTCCGGCTCGGCGCTCGTGTTGAAGCGCTTTTTCAGCGTGGCTTTCAGGTTATCCAGCTGCTGCGGGGTCAGCGCGATGGCGGAGACAATCGTGACCTCCGTCAGCGGGTCGACGCCGGGCGCCGCCTCCGCCTTCTTGCGCTCCTGCACGAAACCCTTGTGAATCCAGGGCAGCAATGAAAGCTTCTTGTCTTTGATCAGCAGGTTGACGAAGTTGCGCTGGGAGGCGCTCACCTCCAGCTCGTCCAGCACCTTGCCCATGATGGTCTTGAGCTGCCCCTGGCTCAGGCGCGGATCGTGAGTCATTTCCTTCAGCTCGGGGTCGTTCATGATTTCCGCCAGCTGCTCCAGGATCAACTGCCAGTTGTCGACCTCCGCCTCGTCGCGGGCGACGTCATAGGCGGCCTTCGCATAGGGCGCGGCGCTTTTCTTCGCGGTCTTTTTGTCGGGGCGTGGCTCCATGATCTATCCTTCGTCAAGGCTTCCGGAAGACGAACCGCGAATAAAACCAGCTTAAGGCCATCAGGCATACGCCCAAACCCAAGAAGGAGAAAACACGGTACAGTCCATCGAGTGTGCTGGCATCATACAGGAAAACCTTGGCGATCGTAAACAGCATTATGGCGAGGGAGGCTACGCGTAACAGCTTGTTTTTCCGCCATGTCCCGGCCAGCAGCAGGCCCGCGCCCAGAACCAGCCAGGCGGCGGAATACGTATAGATCTCCGCTGTGGCCGTAGCGCCGGCCCGCAGGTCGCCGGGGTGGAAGAACTGGCGTACCTCCATTGTGACGAAGAAAAACAGCAGGATGATCATGGTCGACAGAATGCCGGCATTATCGCGCTGCAGCGGCGCGCCGGCTTTCCCGCGGGCCGCCAGCCAGAGCCAGACGACAGGCAATGCATAGGCAAGGATAAGCCCGTTGAAGACGGGCAGTTCGCCGACATAAGCGCCGGTCACCAGCGGGTTCTGCAGGATGTTTTGAAAAAACACGCGAAACAGCGCGAAGAAGACAAGGAAATTGCCGCTCCAGCTATAGCCCCGGTAATTCTCATGCCGGCCTGTCCAGGACGCCGCGAGCCCCAGCGCGAAGAAGATATTCGTGTTGATCCACGACCAGTTCGGGTGATGCGCCTTGTCGAGCAGGGCCATGTCCAGAAAGCCGTCCTTGCCGGCATATTGCCACGGCGGGTCCAGCACGAACTGGGCGCCCGCGCACAAAAACGCGGCGACGGCGGCGACTGCCGCCATTTCGAGGGATTCGCCGATATAGCCGTCCTTTTTCCGGCGCACGAGAATCGCGCTTGCCGCCAGCATGATCGCCGTCAGGCCGAACTGGGTGAGCGTGCGCAGGCTTTCGGCAACCCAGGCATCCACGCGCACCTGGTGCAGGCCGGGGCGCAGGATGCCGAAGATGGGCAGGGTTTCCAGCGCCATCCAGAAGATGACGACGCCCAGAAGCGTCGCCATCACCTTGCGCAGCCCGCGCAGGCCGGTATTGCGGCTCAGCCAGCTCAAGGCCAGTATTTCCGCCGAAAAGCCGGCCGGAATGATCTTCGCGGGCAGCTCGATGGAAATGACGGTGGCGGTAAAGGCGGCAGCGGCCGCAATGAATATCCCCGTTATCCAATCGCGCGCCATGCCGTCGATGCGGGGGGATTTGTAGGCGTCCATGGTGAGTATCATGAAAAGCAGCGCCAGCATCGCGGCGATCGTGCTCCAGACATGCGCGACGTCGGCGGCGCCGACGGAAAACATCCCTGCGGCCCGGTCGCCGATCAGGAAATACCCGAGCGCATAGAAAAGCGTCAGCGACGAGGCCAGCAGGGCGGCCCACAGCGGCCCCGGGCGCAGATGAATCAGCGCAAGACTGCCGGCGCCGAAAACAAGGGCGAAGGCCAGCAGGGTGGAACCCAAAGCCTCAGGACCCGCCTGCGGCCAGACGACCAGCGCTGTCGCCGCAAGCGCGAGGCACAGGAGGGGGGGATATCTGTATTGCTGGGGGCGGAACCAGGCCGCCGCAAAGCCGCTCAAGGAAAGGGCCGCGAAAAGATACCATTCCTCCATCGCGTAACCGCTGCGCGCGACGACAAAGGTCATCAGCGGCGCGGCAGCCCCCCAGGAAATATAGGAGGCCGTGTCGCTCCATTCGGGGCGCCTGAATCCGACGGGGGAAAATATGGCGACGGCGGCGGACGCGCCGAGAATATAGAGAGCCATCGGCGGGCAGTCACCGGTATCGAAGAAGGGGCCGACGCCCCACATCACGACCCAGGATATGCCGGCGGCCAGCGCCAGGATTCCCATCGCCCACCAGTCGCGGTATCTTGCCGTCGCAAAGACGCCGACTGTCAGCAGGAACAGGTAAAAGAACAGGTTCGCGGCCTTGGGCTCCGGCACCGGCACGAAAGCCGGCATGACATACCCGGCAAGCAGGCCCATCAGCGCGACGCCCATGCCGTAGCGCAAAGACAGGGCGATGGCGGAAAGCGTCACGGCGGCCATGCCGATGAAGCCCGTCATCGGCGGCACGATGCCGTAGAGCGCGCTGGCCGCATACACCGTCGCATAGAGGTCGGCGATGCCCGCGCCCGCGAGCGCCTGCGAAATACGCGCGCTGTTGGCGGCGCCGCGCAGGCGGATGACGCTTGCGCAAAGTATCATCAGTACGCCCAGGAGGAAGCCCAGCAGCAGCCGGGCGTTGACGGTGAGCAGGCCCAGGTCGATGGAATACTTGACCAGGAAGAAGCCGCCGAAGGCCAGCGACGCGCTGCCGATCCAGACGGCGGCCTTCCGGCCGAAGCTGGCCTCGAAGCTGTAATTCTTTTCCTGCGGGCTTTCCGGGGCGGATGGATATTGAACCGGGACGGAAAAGGGGCCTCCGGCGTCGCCCTGGCGCGGGCCGCGGCGCGTATTGACGAGGGCGAGGATAAACAGGCCGAAAACCGCCAGCGCGGCGGGCAGGCCCACGGCCAACGTCATCGCACCTATGAAATCCATTCCTAGTCCTTATCCTTGAAAACGAAACGGGTATAGAACCAGCTGAGCGCCAGCAAGCTCAGGCCCAGCCCCATGAAGGAGAAGACCCTGTACAGGCCTTCCAGCTCGGCAGCGTCGAAGAGAAAGACCTTGCCGATGGTCAGGATGACAAGAACAAGCGAGGCCACGCGCATCGGCCGGTCCTTGCGCACCGTGCCGAAGAACAGCAGCAGCGCGCCCAGCATCAGCCAGACCGCCGAATAGGTGTAGAATTCGGCGTGCGACGTTCCGCCGCCGGCAAGCACGGAGCCGTGGAACGACTGGCGCACGTTGAGGGTGATATAGGTGAAGATCAGCGCCAGCATGAGGCCTCCGCGCAGCGCCGGCGACAGGGTGACGAGGCGCAGCTGCGGCCGTTCCTCCAGCCACAGCCAGAAGCAGGGCAGCAGGTAGGGGAACATCAGGCTGTTAAACAGGAAGGCGGAGCCGACTTCCATCCTGGCGTTGAACAGGGGGTTCGAAATCATGAAGTCGAACCAGAAGACGCGGAAGACCGCCATCAGGAACACGGCCGTGCCGCTCCAGACCAGCGCCCGGCGCGAGAACTGCCGGCCGGCATAGACGACCGCGAGGCCGGCGGCGAAGAACAGGTTCGTGGTGATGCCGCGCTGGAAGAACCCGACGGGCGGGAACATCACGCTGGCGTCCACCCTGAAGACGTTGCGCATCACGTAATACAGCAGCAGCGCGCCCAGGCCGACCGTGGCCATCTCGAAGACCTCCGCGAGTTTGCCGTCGCGCTGGCGCTGGAGAAGGTAGCCGGAAAGGCCGACCATCGCCATGGGAAGGCCGAGCTGGAACATCGGGTCTTCGGCCAGCGGCAGGCGCCCGTGCCAGAAGTCCATTCTGGCGCCGAACAGGCTGTTGACAATAATGGCGAAGAGCATCAGCAGCTGCTCGCCCATCAGGAAGACAAAAACGCCGAACAGAATGGCGGCGATGCTGCGCAGCGCCTTGATGTCGACTTTCAGGTTGACCCAGCAGACCGCCAGCAGCTGGGCTGCAAAGGCGACGGCGAGGAATTCGTGGCGCACCTCGATGGTCATCGCGATCGACAGGAAGGCGGTGGCCGTGAGCGTGGAAACGGCGAGCAGCCGCTGGCGCAACGCGTCGTCGCCGCGGAACAGCTGCATGAGCCGCACGGTGAGCAGCGTGAAGAGGCCGCCCAGCGCCATGGCCGCGAAGCCCCAGACATGCAGGATCTCGGTCTTTTCAAGCTCGAGGATGGGATAGATCTTCTCGCTCAGGCGCGCGTAGCCCAGCCCGTAAAAGCTCAAGGCGGAGGCGGAGAGCAGCCCCGCGGACTTCAGCGACGGACGGGAGCGCAGGAGGAAGAAGGCGCCGCCGCAGTACAGCAGCGCGAAGCCCAGCAGCACATGCGCATAGGTGGAATCGAAAGCCGCCGTGTCCATGCCCGGCGAGCGCCACCACATGGCCAGCATGACCAGCGACGCGACCATCGTCATCCACGGCGCGATGTTGTAAAGCGCGGGCCTGAAGTAGGCGAGGCCGAAGCAGCCGGCGCCGAGGAGAGCGTAGAGCGCCCAGTCCTCGAGCGCGAACTCGCACTGGCTCGTCACGACCGCCATCAGCACGATGGCGCCGGTGAGCGCGAAATATCCCAGGCTCTTGCCCCAGTCGGAATCCTGCGGCTTGCCCGTGGTCATCGCCTTTCCCGACGCGCCGATGGCGACCGTGGCGACGGCCAGCAGGAAGAGGCCCAGCCAGAGGCCGTCGTCGGGATGGAAATAACCGGGGATGATCATCCAGACCGGGACCCACAGGAAGGCCAGGATCAGCACGGGGATGGCGAGCACCCACCAGGCTAGCATGACGATCACGCTGAAAAAGCCGATGACGAGCATGAACAGGTAGCTGAACAGCATGGGCGCGCTGGCATGGCCGGTATGGATCAGCGCGGGCGTCAGGAAGCCGCCCAGGAGGCCCAGGATCGCGATTGGAATGCCGTGGCGCACGGACAGTATCACGGCGGCGGCCGTCACGAAGGCCATGCCGATGAAGCCGGTGAGCGGCGGGACCAGATGGAACATCATGGTCGCCGTGAAAATGGTGGCGTAGAGGTCGGCGATGCCGGCGCCGGTCAGCGCCTGGGCGATCCGGGCGCCGTCGGCCATTCCCGGCTTTTTGAGGCGGATCCAGGAAGCCGCGATGATCATGCCGCAGCCGAAAACCAGGCCGAGGACGATGCGGACTTCCTTCGTCAGCCAGCCCATGTCGATGGTATACTTGACCAGGAAGAAGCCGGCGAAGGCCAAGGCGACGCCGCCGATCCACACCGGCAATTTCTTGCCGAAGTTGAATTCGAAGCCGCCCTTTCCGGGGGGCACATTGCCACCGCCTGTGCTGGCGGGTTCCAGCGGCGGTTCTTCCTGGTCGCGAACCTCCTCGCGATAGGCCTCTTCCCTCTTGGCGTCCATATATCTCTGGCGGATCGCTTCGGGCGTCTGTTCCATCCGGAAGGCAGGGGTTTCCGGCTCCGCCGTGGGGGCGGGCGTGATGATTGGCTCCGGCTCCGGCGTGGGCGCCAGCATTTCGACGGGCTGGTAGGGTGCTTCGGTCTCGTGCGGCCAGACGGTGGCGGCGGGCTGCTGCGCCGGGGCTGGCGCCCCGGACGCAACGCGTTTTCTCAAGCCCCTGACTTCGTCGCGAAGTTTTTCCAGGTCTTCATTCAGGCGGCCGATGCGCGACCAGACCATCAGCATGAAGACAAGCAGGACCAGCGAAAGAAATACCATCACACCCCGTCTTTGAAAGCGCCTCTATCAGGGCCGCGGCGGCTTAGGCCCCGGCGCTTTCTTTTTTACGTCTTGTTCCCGTGCCGCTTCTTCCGCCTTAAGCGCTTTGCGGTCGGGCTTTCCAATCATGGTCTTCGGCAGGCTGTCGCGATATTCGAACAGCTTGGGCATTTCGTAGGGCGCCAGCTTGTCTTTCAGGAACTTCACCATGTCGTCCTGATCCACGTATTTGCCGGGCTTGAAGACAATGTATGCCTTCACGTTTTCGCCGCGGTATTCGTCCTTCACGCCCGCCACGATGACTTCGGAGACATCGCTGTGCTGCAGAATCGCCTCTTCCACCTTGCGGGGGAATACTTTGAGGCCCGAGGCGTTGATCATGTCCTTGATGCGGTCGACGATGAAGATATAGCCTTCTTCGTCCATATAGCCGACGTCGCCGGTGTGGAAAAAGCCGTCCTTGTCCATCACCTTTTCCGTCTCGTCGGGGCGGTTCCAGTAGCCTTTCATCACCTGCGGGCCGCGCAGGCAGATTTCGCCTTCCATCTTGATCGGGCATTCCTTGTCGGGGAATTCCAGCTGGACGATGCGCACTTCCGTCCTGGGCAGCGGCATGCCGATGGAGTTGTTCTTCTTCTCGCCGTGGACGGGGTTCGCGGTCGCAATCGGAGAGGTTTCCGAGAGGCCGTAGCCTTCGGTGAGCTCCTTGCCCGTGCGCGCCTTCCATGCTTTCGCCGTCGTCTCCGGCAGGCCCGCGCCGCCCGAGAGGCAGACGTTCATCGACGACAGGTCGTATTTGGAGGAGTTCTTGTGATCGAGCAGCGCCTTGTACAGCGTGGGAACGCCCGCGAACATCGTGGGCTTTTCCTTGTCGATCGTCTTCAGCGTGGTTTCCGCGTCGAACTTCGGCAGCATGACGAGCTCGGCGCCCAGGTTGATCGACATGTTCATCTGCACGGTCATCGAGAAGACGTGGAAGAACGGCAGCACGGCCAGCATCTTTTCCTGCTTGTTCGTCTTGGCGCCACCCGCGAACCACATTTCCGCCTGTTTCACGTTGGCGGTGAGATTCGCATGGGACAGCATGGCTGCTTTCGGCACGCCCGTGGTGCCGCCGGTGTATTGCAGCACCGCGATGTCTTCGGGGTCGATGTCGACGGGTTTCGGCGCGCCCTTGCTCTTCATCAGCTTGGCGAAGGGGATATGCGTCTTGTCTTCCTTCACCTTCACGGTGTCGGACTTGCCGAACAGGCCTTTGACGGCGTTCAGCGCGCGGAAGGCGAAGCCTTTCACTTTGGGCAGCGCGTCGGAGAGGTCGCAGACGATGACTTTTTTCAGGCAGGTCTCGCCGTTCAGCATCTTGTCGACTTTGGGCTGGATCTGCTTGACGTTGATGGAAACCATCACATCGCACTGGCTGTCGTTGATCTGGTGCTTCATTTCCTGCTCGGCATAGAGCGGGTTGAAGTTCACGACCGTCGCGCCCGTCTTCAGCGCGCCGTAATAGGCGATGACGTAGAACGGCGTGTTGGGAAGGCACAGGCCCACATGGCTGCCCTTGCCGATGCCCTGGTCCTGCAGGCCCTTGGCGAACCTGTCCGCCATTTCGTCCACCTCTTTAAAGGTGAGCTGCTTGCCCATGAAATTCAGGCAGGGCTTGTCGGCGTTCTTGCGCGCCGAGTCCTCGAACATCTTCACCATCGTGGAAACAGGCACATCCATATCCCAGTGGATGTCGACGGGATATTTTTTGTCCCAGGGGTTTGCGGATTTCGGCTGCGGGTTGGCGGAGGACGTCATTCTTTTGCTCTCTCTGGTTAGGGCGGCACAAATATATGCGCTTCCGTAAGACGGAAACACGACACACACCCATCCTGATTGCCGTTTCTTGTTATTAGCGAAATTCTGATTACCGGAAAACCTAACAGCTTCAATACTTGCTGTAAAGCGAGAGTCTTTTTTCATAGCATCAAGTAAAAAAGTTTTGGAAAATGCAGCGGCGTTGTCCTTGTGAAGACCGTGGAAGGAATTCCTGCGCTGTGGATGCCGGACGCTCATTTCACCCTCACCGGCGCGTTTAGCATGACGCTGTTCTGGTACAGCGACGCCAAGCTGGCGAGGAGGGCGATCAGGCAGGACATGGATAAAACGCTCGCTGGCTGTTAATCCGCTATTATCTCCATCCTAGCATTTAATTATACAATGTTCAATTAAATAAATGCATGGTGTTCAATTAAAAGGGAATTTATGCCCTTTCCAGGGGGGCTAAAAGCCGTCGCCCCGGCGAAGGCCGGGGCCCACGGACCGCATCGGTTCAATTTAAACAGGCGCCTGCCGGTTATAGCCGGCATCGGAAGTCCGTGGATCCCGGCTTTCGCCGGGACGACGAGGAGGGGTTGGAAGGCCCCTTTTTTCGATTCGCCCTCATTCCCGGCGGAACGGCCTGAAACGCGTTTCCGTTTTCCATCGCATTTTCGTTATGCGGAAGAACGGCCAAGGCCGCGTTACAGGGCGTTACACAAAATTACATTGCCGCCCCTGAAAATCTTTGTCAGGCTGAATGAGAGGCTTTCAGGAGGAAGCCAGTAAAATGGAGACGAGACGGAAGAATAAACAGAGCAAAGTCATTCCCGCGAACGCGGGAATCCAGTACCGTGGTTATAAAAACGCGGCAGGTGCAGGTAGTGCGGACAGTAGTTTATTAACCGCGCGAGGTGAGAGGTATTGGATGATGCAGGATAAAAATTCGCGAGGAGAAGCGAAAATATGATGTTCCGTCGAAAGGTTTGGGCAGTTATATGTTTTGCGTTTTTGGTCATTGTAGCGGTTATAAATCCCTGTAGCGCGCAAGTACCTTCGGACCGCGGAGCTATCAATCAGAAGTGTGACCAATCAAGCTGGGCAGGCGCCCCTTTTTATAAGTTTAAAAGGGTAATCATTCTTTTTTTGCAAATGCCCACGTATGAGCAACTAAGAGCTGCGCCTGTTTGGGTAAAGGAATTTCAAAATACTACATTCGAGGAGCATATCGAAGATATTGTAAAAAAATCCTTGGCAGGGTGTCTGACGGATGAATCGGGAGATGATAAGCCAGTGATTTTGGCCCAGAGTGAGGCATATGTTAGTGATCAGCCTAGTGATCAGCCTAGTGATCAGCCAGATCCTGATGACTTGGTTTTTGCGGTTCGTTTAAAATATCCGGTGTGGCCTTCAAAGCGGGCTGACACGCCTGCTGGATTTAAGGGCACTCCTCTCCATGCAATCTTGACAATCACTACCTATCGCGCCGGGTTGAAAGGCAGGGATGCATTTAACAATATGGAACGCGTGATGGGTACCGCCTTGTTCCCCGAAAGTGATATTCCAGTATTTCAGCAGATGGATGCTATGGTAAGGTTTGCGACTAAGCCGACGTATCTGGTTCCCTAAACTCGAACCTCTGCCCATCTCCACGAACCGCGTTTTTATAACCACGGTACTGGATCCCCGCGTTCGCGGGGATGACAATCTTGGATGTGGCGTTTCAAAATGAGCTGTCATCCCTGCGAAAGCAGGGATCTCGCGCGCTCTGCGCGCCTTTATAGAAGCAGGCCAAAGGCCTGTGAGATGCCAGCTTTCGCTGGCATGACAGTGGAAGAAAACAAAACAGGCGGCTCTTGCGAACCGCCTGTTTTAATTCTATCGCTTGAAAATCAGGGCGCGGGAGGAGCCGGGGGAGCGGCTTTGGGCGGCTCTTTCGGTGTTTCGTCTTTTACTTTCGGCTTGGTCGCATCGGTTTCGGGAACGGCGGGCGCGATGAAGTCCAGCAGGCCGGAGCCGGTGGAGGGCTTCTTCGCGTTTTCTTCGCGGGTTTCCTCGATCTTTTTGCCGGCGGCGTCGACGCCCTGCACGACCTTGTCCTTCACGACGTCGAAAGCGACTTTCGCTTTTTCGCCGACGGCGCTTGCGGCCTGGTCGATCTTATCGGCAATCGGCTTGGCCTTTTCGGCGAGGTCCGCGGTTTTTTCGGCGGCGGCGTCGGTGACTTTTTCGACCTTCTGCGAGACGTCGTTATAGGTCTCCATGCCTTTTTTCGCCCATTTGATCATGGTGGTGGTGCGCTTGAAGGTTTTCTCCGCGGCTTCCTTTTTCGCCTTCTTGATCTTGGCGGGATCGGTTTCTTCCTTCAGGTGGTCTTCAGCCTTTTTCTTCAGGTTTTCGAGAAATTTTTTCAAGCCCATGGCCCTTTCCTCAATTCGGTTCAATTGTGATTTTTAATGATATGGCGCAAAGCCTAGACCAGCAAGCCGCAATAGTCAATGGTTATGGCAATCTCGTTAAAACAGCGCCAGTTGCGCGTTTTCCGGAACTTTGTCTTCATTCGCCGCGCGGCTGACGGGCGTGGCCAGAAGGGGAATCGAATCTCCGGGCTCCCGGAAATTCTTTTCCATATTTATCCATGCGGCCATAGCCTCAGGGGTGCGCAATATCACGGGCATGCGGTCGTGGATTTTCGCGACAACGGGTGAGGCGGCCGTGGTGACGATAGCGAAAGTCTCGCGCACTTCCCCGGTGGCCGGGTTCGTCCATTCATCAAACAGCCCGGCCAGCGCAAAGGGCGCATTTTCTGCAAGATGAAAGTCGAAAGGGCGTGACGGCTTCCCCGACCTGTCCCATTCGAAAAACCCGTTGGCGGGAATGACGCAGCGTTTCGCATCGCGGAATGAAGGTTTTTCGTGCAGGGTTTCGAGGCGCGCGTTGATGATCTTTGTTTTCAGGTCTTCTTTCGACCAATGCGGCACAAAGCCCCAGGTCATATAGGTTATTCCGCCGTCGCGCCCCGCTGGGTTTGTAATGACCGGCGCCTTCATGCCCGGCGCTACGATGCCCGCAGGCTGGAATCCTGGCACGTCCCGGATGCCGAAAACCTCGGCCAGCATGGCAAAAGGGCTGGTTTGTTTATAGCGTCCGCACATGGGCCTGATAGGGCTGGGGCTGTATTATGGTTGACATTTATCCCTTCCTGAGTATCCTTCTTACCAATTTTAGGGCCCTTTGAGGACGAAACTCACCCGGAAGTTGGAGCAGTAATGGATATCCTCGTCGATTACAAAAGATTATTCGATTATCGCGTCGAAAATCTGAAAAAACTGGTTGCTGACGTCAAGCCGGAAGCCTGGCTGGAAAACGATGTGCGGCAAACCAAATTCGAGGTGCACAAAAGCACGGAATCCATCGTCTACGTATGGTCGGAATTCTCTGACCCAAATTATGAAAACGTGATGATCAACATTCCTGCGAATGATTCAGATCCGCTGACGGCCGAGGTCTGGACTGTCGCGGAGAAAATCCGCGAATGCTACGGGCCGAAGGCGCGCATCACCAAGCTCATGCTTGCAAAACTGAAAGGCAGAGGCGAAATAACCCCGCACGTCGACAAAGGCAACCTGATGAAAATCCACCGCTGCCATCTGCCGATCATCTCCAGCAGCAAATGCATCTTTTACATCGATAACAAACCGTATAATTTCAAGCCGCCGATGGTGTTCGAGTTCAATAACCAGAAACTCCATGCCGTGAACAACAAAAGCCCCCTGGATCGCGTTCACCTGATTTGCGACATCCTTGACTGACGGGCCCTTCGGCTTTCACCGCTCTGGTGATAATCTATGATTGGCTTTACATTCTGCTATAGTCCCCTGCCGCTGCGGGGCAGGGGCAAGAAACGCCGTTACAGAGAGAAACAAACATGAGCGCGCTACCCAATGCAAAAACCGTCCTGACCGGGGTGAAGCCCACCGGCGCGCCGCATATCGGCAATTATATCGGCGCCATCCGCCCTGCGCTGCGCCTCGCGGCGGAGCACGGGCGCTCGTACCTGTTTATCGCCGATTACCACGCGCTGAACGCCGTGCATGACCCGAAAATTTTGCGCGAAGACAGTTACCAAGTCGCTGCCTGCTGGCTGGCGCTGGGGCTGAACCCCGAGAAAACCGTTTTGTACCGCCAGTCGGATATCCCGGAGATTCCCGAGCTCGTCACGCTGCTCTGCGCCGTGACGCCCAAGGGTCTGATGGACCGCTCGCATGCCTACAAGGCTGCCGTCGACAAGAACAAGGCCGAAGGCCGCGATGCGGATGCGGATGTGAATATGGGCCTCTATACCTATCCGCTGCTGATGGCGGCGGACATTCTGATTGCGCAGACGGATATCGTGCCGGTCGGCAAGGACCAGGTGCAGCACATCGAATTCACGCGCGACATGGCGGGCTATTTCAACAACACGTTTAAAAACGTCTTCAAGCTGCCCAATTACCAGCTTGAAAGCGGCGTGGCGGGCGCGCTGCTGCCCGGCGTCGACGGCCGCAAGATGAGCAAATCCTACGGCAACCATATCCCCGTCTTCATCGACAGCGCCGCGCGCCGCAAGCTGGTCATGAAAATCGTGACCGATTCCAAACGCCCGGAAGAAGCCAAGAACCCCGACGAAAACATCATCTTCCAGCTCTACAGCCATTTCGCGACGCCCGAAGAAACCATGGCGATGCGCGAGGCCTTCACGAAGGGCGGCATGGGTTACGGCGACGCGAAACAAAAACTCTATGACGTGCTCGAGCGCGAGTTCGAAGGCCCGACGAAAATCTATAACGACTACATGGCGAACAAGAAAAAGCTCGACGACATCCTCGACGCCGGCGCCGCCCGCGCCCGCAAGATCGCCCGCGAGACGCTGTCAAAAGCGCGGGAGGCGGTGGGGCTGAACGGGCTGCCGGGGGTGCATGCCGCGGCGGGCGAGGGGCAGTTGCAGCGGAAGGCTTAACTCAATTGATATCACTAGTCTTTATGTCGCGACGTTGACATAAAGTCCGTCCCGTCCTATCCTCCGCCTCCAAACAGAGCACGGCAAATATGTTCCCCTTCGAAGACACCAAGCTGCTGCGCCACCCGACGGTCGAGAAAGCGTATTACGAAATGCGCAAGTTCTTTTCCGACGGCGATGATTTCGCGCGGGAAGCCGTGCGCGCGGGGGAGCTGATGACCACGCATTGCAAGACGCCGGACCCCGACGCGATTGCCGCCGCCGTGCTGCTGGATGGCATGGTTATCCGCTATCAGGCGTCATCCTTCGCCGCGAGCGTGAGCCCGCGCGCAGCCGAGATCGTGGAGAACATCTACGACTTCGACGTTGATGAGCCGGTTTTCAAAAGCGCGGCGGAACAGCAGATCGTGCTTGCCCATTCCATCCTCGGGCTCGACCAGATTTACGGCGAGATCAAAAGCGGCGGCGTGAACCACACCATCGAATACAACAACGTCAAGCGCGCGCTGGACGCGAACGAGCGCAGCCTGCTGAAGATCATCGACAAGACCGGCGAGGGGGATATGGCGGCGGTCGCCGTCGAAAAGCTGCTGGTCACGAAGTCGGCGCTGGACGACCTCGTGCGCCGCGCGCAGGCGGATATTGTGTTTGAAAAAACAGGCCTGCCCGACCATCCCGTCGTGCGCGGCGTTTACGAGTCCATGAAAGCCTGGGACCTCGACGGGCATCCGATTGGCGGCTATGCGAAGACCAATGCGGCGATTGCGCGGGTCGTCGTCGAGACCGGCGCGTCATCCGACCCCGAAGTGATTTCCGCCGCGCTGCTGAACCAGTACAGCACGATGAAGGAAGGCCACAAAAAGCCATCGGACTTTTCCGAGCGTATCGGCGAGTTGTATGAGGAATCCTCGCCCTGGGCATCGATGGGCAAGGGCGGCAAGCGCCAGCCGCCGAAAACGCCGGAAGGAAAAATCATCTGCGACGCCGCGCTGGTGCATTTCCTCGAACGCCAGGTCGCAGGCTATAAAGAATACGCGAAGGATAAAGAGCGTTTCGACGAAGACAGCGCAGCTCGTCTGCTCGAGGCTATCGAAGGCCTCAAAGACCGGGTAGAGACAGCCGCCGCCCTGCAGGATCATCCGGGCCTTAAAACCCGCATGGATAAAGCCGTTGCCGTCGCCGGGCTGCTCATGAACGAACCCGCCAATACCGCCATACGCAAGCCCGGCAGCCCAAAGATGGACCCGGGGTGGTAAATCTTCCCGTCATGCCCGCGAAGGCGGGCATCCGGCACACGGCAAAGCCGCATTTATAAAGGCACACGCTGTCGCGTGTGCGGCCAGACCCCCGCCTGAAGCGGGGGTGACGCGCATTTTTTCATGTAACTGAAAGGCTCCTGGGTTAAATCAGGGCGTCTTTTTCCGCGCCGCCGCCTGGTACATCTTCAACCCCTCATCCCCGCCATTGGCCATCGCCAGCGAGTAGAGCATCGGCGGGCTGATCTGGACTTCTTTGGTGTAATCCAGCAAGAGCTCGATGGATTCCGGCTTTTTCGCCTTGATCGCCATCGAGAAGGCCATGATCAGGACCCCCGTGCGCGAGTCATCGGTCGGGAAGGCGGTGTCGAGGTAGGGTTTCATCGCGGGCACGTCGCCCCGCTTTGCGGCGTCGCAGAACTGGACGCGCAGGCTTTCGGTATCGTTCTCGGAAGGCATCGGGAGCCCTTTCGGTTAGGCTGTTGATGGGGCCGGTGCAGCATCCCCACGGTAGGGCATTTCATCAGATTATGCCAACATAATTAGTTAATTACTTGATATATAAAGATTATCAATGGTTGACATAATCAATCTTATGCTATACGCTGCCCCCACTCCTTAAAAAACCGCATCTTGTGGATAAACCCGGATGGGGTATGATGCAGCCAGATGAGGGCCTTGGAAATGAAACATATCGCACTGATCGCTGTCCTGATGACGCTGGCCGCGCCGGCCTTTGCGCATCATAAGCCCGGGCATGTGACGCTGGCGAAGGCCACGGCCGACCAGCGCGCGCTGGCGCAGGCGATCGCCGGCCGCATCCAGACCGCGCTCGACGCAGAGCCCTTCACGGTCGAAAAAGACTGCAAGGGCCGGGGCTGCACGGCTTCCGCAGACTAGGCAGATAATCCCATTTTCAGTTTCAAAGGCGCGAAGACGGTGATTTTCGTCCTGTCTTCAGGCGGTTCGCCGATGTCTGCGCGTTCGTAGCCCAGCGTCATCAAGCCCATCCGCTGCTCGAGAGAAACCCGGCTGTCGCGGTAGGGCCGGGCGGGATCGACCTCGATCTCGACGGCGGCCGATTTCGGGCACTGGCCGCGCGTATTGACGTATATGATCAGGCGGGAATTCGCCGCCTTGCATTTGTCGACAAGGGCGCGGTATCCCTCCAGTTTTTCAAGATCGCCGTAGCGAAAGCTGCGCGGTTCCTTGAACCGGCAGTCGAGGCGCTGGATGCCGGTCGGGCCTTTGGCAAACTTCAGCAGGCTGTTATTCAGCTTGGCGAGGGCCTTCTGATGCAGGCTTTCCGCATCCAGCCCGAGGGCGTTTTTGAAGTGTTCGCTTATGCTCATTGTGGCCTCCAGATCACCGGATTTTCAGTTTTATCGGGGCCATCACGGCGGGTGTCGTCCTGGCCGCCGGCGCCGTGAGCGTCAGGGGCTTGCAGACCCTGAATTTGAACTTGTCTTCGTAGAGGACGATATCGCTCTTGGCATAGGCCTCGTCCGGGTTCAGATGAACGACGACGACCGCCTCGGGATTGCTGACTTTATAGAGCCCTTCAGCATCCGGACCCGGCTTGAAATGGCAGACGGCGACGGTGAAGGCGACATCGAGTTCCGGCGCGCGCGCGGCGGCGTCGAGCTTCCGGAAGCCCGGCAGCTGCCGGATCATGCTGTCGGTGAAATGGTGGGGGCACAACGCGCTGCATTTGAATTTCCGGCGCAGGCTGTCCTGGACTTCCTTGCTGCGGAAGAGGCTGCTGAAGCCGCTTTTCCAGGCAGTATCGACGAGCTGCGGCAGCTCATCCGCGAAATCCGACAGCAGGCGGTCGATTCCGGCAAGCTCCTGTTGCTGTTGGTCCGATGTACGCATGCGGCCTCGTTCAAACTGGGGGTCATCCTATCAGACCGCAAACATTATGTCAATTAATATAGTCTCCCCCCGGGGCACGAATAGCTTGCGATTCCGCTTTTGGAATCGCTATTTTACAACGATTAACCGGAGATACGCCCATGACCATCGATTACGGACAAACCATCCACCTGCCCAAAACGGATTTCCCGCGCCGCGCGGGGCTTGCGCAGAAGGAACCGGAAATCCTCAAGCGCTGGGAAAAGATGGGCCTCTATGATTTGCAGAGGAAGCAAAGCGCCGGCAAAGAAAAATTCATTCTCCACATGGGCCCTCCGTTTGCGAACGGGCATATCCACATCGGCCATGTTCTGACGACAGTATTAAAAGATGTTGTTTGCCGCAGCTATCAGTCGCTGGGTTACGATGCGCCGCTGGTGCCGGGTTTTGATTGTCACGGCCTGCCCATCGAATGGAAGATCGAGGAAAAATACCGCAAGGCTTCCAGCAACGTGAAGAAGGAAGACATCGGCGCGCTGAAATTCCGCGAGGAATGCCGCGCCTTCGCCGACCACTGGGTCGGCGTGCAGTCTTCCGAATTCATCCGCCTTGGCATCCACGGCGATTTCAAAAACCCGTACCTCACGATGAACAAGCGCTCCGAAGCGCTGATCGCGCAGGAGATCCACAAATTCCTGCTCAACGGTTCGCTCTATCGCGGCTCCAAGCCCGTGATGTGGTCTGTCCCTGAGCAAACCGCGCTGGCCGAAGCGGAAGTCGAATACCGCGATCATACCTCGGATACCGTCTGGGTGAAATTCCCGGTGCGGGAAAGCCCCATGCATATGCTGATGGGCTGGAACATCGTTATCTGGACGACAACGCCCTGGACGCTGCCCGGCAACCGCGCGATTGCCTTTGGCGATGCGCTCGACTACGTCGCGATCACGGTGGAAAAAGTCAACGAGGGCAGCCTCGCGCAGGTCGGCGACAAGCTCATCATCTGCGAAAATCTTTACGCAAGCTTCCTGAAAGACACCGGCATCGCCGAAGCAAAAGTCGTGCGCAAGCTGAAAGGCGAGGAATTCGTCGGCACCATCTGCAAGCACCCGCTGAACGGCAAGGGCTATGATTTCAAGGTGCCGATGCTGGCGGGAGATTTCGTGACGACGGAAACCGGTACGGGCTTCGTGCATGTCGCGCCGGGCCACGGCGAAGACGACTTCCGTCTGGGCTCCCGCCACGCCATCGAAGTGCCTCACACCGTTTCGGGCGACGGCAAATATCTCGAGCACGTGCCGCAATTCGCGGGCCTCGCGGTTTACTACGCCGACGGCAAAAAAGGCCCGGCCAACAAACTCGTCACGCAGGCGATCATGGATGCCGGCAACCTTGTCGCCAAGGGCCAGGTGCAGCACAGTTATCCGCATTCCTGGCGCTCGAAAGCGCCGGTCATCTTCCGCAACACGCCGCAATGGTTTATCTCGATGGATAAAACCAACCTGCGCAAGACGGCGCTGGGCGAAATCAAGAAAACCCGCTGGCTGCCAGCGCGCGGCGAAAACCGCATCGCGGCGATGGTCGAACAGCGCGGCGACTGGGGTGTCAGCCGCCAGCGCTACTGGGGCGTGCCGATCGCCGTCTTCGTGAACAAAAAAACGCTCGAGCCGCTGAAAGACAAAGACGTGCTCGACCGCATCTTCGCCATCTTCGAAAAGGAAGGCTCCGACGCCTGGTTCACGCATACCGCGCAGGAATTCCTCGGCGACAAATACAAGGCCGATGATTTTGAGCAGATCATGGATATCATCGACGTCTGGTTCGAATCCGGCTCGACGCAAGGCTTCGTGCTCGAGCAGCGCAGCGACCTGAAACGTCCCGCGGATTTATATCTCGAAGGTTCCGACCAGCATCGCGGCTGGTTTCAGTCGTCGCTGCTCGTCGGCTGCGGCACGCGCGGCAATGCGCCCTTCAGGGCGGTGCTGACGCACGGTTTTATCCTCGATGAAAAAGGCTACAAGATGTCGAAATCAGGCGACAACGCGATGTCGCCGACCGCGCTGATGAACGAATACGGCGCGGATATCCTGCGCCTCTGGACCGCGGGTTCCGACTATACCGAAGACACGAAATTCGGCAAAAACATTCTGCAGGGCCATGTCGATGTGTACCGCCGCATCCGCAATACCTTCTGCTACCTGCTGGGCAGCCTTGGCGGTTTCGACGCAAGCCAGCGCGTTGAATACAAAAACCTCGGCGGTTTCGACAAATGGGTTCTGCATCGCCTCTATGAAATCGACCGCGATGTGCGCCAGTGCATCCGCGATTTCGATTTCCTCACGCTCTCGACCATCGTGCATAACTTCTGCGCGCGCGACCTGTCGGCGTTTTATTTCGACGTCTGCAAAGACACCCTTTACTGTGAATCACTCGACAGCGTGAAGCGTCGCGCCGTTGTCACCGTTCTCGATCATGTTTTCAATCACCTTGTGCATTGGCTCTCGCCCGTTCTGTGTTTCACGGCGGAAGAAGCCTGGCTGTCGTACAAAGGCGTCAGCCTCGACGACATGAAGGAAAGCATTCATCTCTCCACCATGCCCGCCGCGCCCGCCGAATGGCACGCGCCGGAGCTGGCGGAGAAGTGGGTGAAAATCGCCGCCGCGCGCAGCGTCGTCACCGGCGCGCTCGAAATCAAGCGCGCCGCAAAAGAGATCGGCGCGTCGCTGGAAGCCGCGCCCACCGTGCACGTCGCCGACACGGCGCTCGCCTCCGTGCTGCAATCCATCAGCTTCGAAGAGGTCTGCATCACGTCGGGCATCCGCGTCGAAGCGGGCAAGGGGCCGGATGGCGCCTTCACGCTGGCAGGCGTGGAGGGCGTCGCCGTCACCTTCGCAAAGGCCGAAGGCGCAAAGTGCGAGCGCTGCTGGCGCTACACCACCGACGTCGGCAACAGCGCCCAGCACCCCGGCGCCTGCGCCAGATGCGCGGAAGTCCTCAAGAAGGAAGCCAAGTCAGCCGCGGCATAAAAGCCGCCCTGAAGGCCCGGGGAAGGGGCGGACCAGCCCTTTTCACCCGTTTCTGCACAGGGCGGAAAAAGGGGCATTCCGCGCATCAAAAAGCGCTGTTTTATTGGCATTTCCGCATGCACAGCGGCCCTTCAGAGCACCATCTCCGCACATACTCCGCACACAGGGAAAGCCCCCGGAACGGCGTGAAACAGCAAGTTGTGTTAATTTTCCTTCAACTGCCGCGATAATTTTTCATAATGCAAAATTGGGGGCGGGATTTTTGATGGACGGGCGTCCAAAAAATAGCCGTAACCCCGGCGCCATGCTTTGCATGCGGTGTATGACAGCTGGGGTCTGACAACTCTCCGCGCATAAGGCGGAGCCGCCTTGAGTGCCGATGGTGCCAAGACCCCCAGCTTTCGCCGGGGTTGCACCCGGGGAAGGAGCCGTCTAATACGTCATCCCGAGCGTGAGCGAGGGATCTTTTCAGGTGCCGCAAGGCCGCATTTGTCTCATTTTGAGAAAGTTCTTAGTCCCTCCATTGCGGGGGGCAGGGAAAAGTGATGGAATCCGATACAGGATTTTGTGTAGTAGAAAAATTTGTGTCAAATTGGCGTTGTATTCCCCGAATTCTCAAGAAGGCAGCTTAAAATGTGGATGGTTAGAAATAAGGGCGGCGACAACATTAGGGCGTTTCTTGATGAAGGCATAATCGCGATAGGTTGGCGAGCAGTAGGTTCATTGAAGAATATCAAGTCTCGCGAGCAAATTATTAAAAAGGTCGAAGAGAATTGGCCAGAATACAAACATAAAAAGGCTATTGTGACAGGTAGTCAGCTTAATAAAGTCGCCAATTTAATCCGGATTAATGACAAGGTTATCACATATGATCCGTCAACGCGGAAATATCATTTAGGAACTGTATCGGGCGAATATGGCTATGATGCGGCCACCGAAGAAAGTATGGCGCACTTTCGCTCAGTAAAGTGGGAGCATACGATCGACCGTGACCTCCTATCGCCGCCAACAAGGAATAGCTTGGGCTCTACGCTGACTGTTTTTTCGGGGTCTGATGAAGCACAGCGGGAATTGGAAAGTGTGTTGGATGGAGAGCCATCAGCATCCAAGAAAGCCAGTGAAATTGAAGATGCTGATGATGAAGCGAGTGAGCAACTGTTATTAGACGACCTTAAGGCCAGAGCGAAAGAGTTCATTAAAGACAAGTTGATTGCGCTTGATTGGGATGAAATGCAGGAGTTGGTCGCGGCTGTATTAAAGGCGATGGGCTATAAGGCACGTATATCACCGCAGGGGTCTGATCGTGGCAGGGATATAGTTGCGTCGCCAGATGGCTTGGGTCTTGAGCAGCCGCGCATAGTTGTCGAAGTGAAGCATAGGCCAAATTCGCCTATGGGGTCTCAAGATATCCGTAGTTTCCTTGGCGGCAGACACAAAGATGATCGGGGATTGTACATAAGTACCGGAGGCTTTTCGAAAGATGCAAAGTATGAGGCGGACCGAGCCTCCATTCCACTTACTTTGATGGATATTGATGAATTGGTCGATTTGGTTATCGAGAACTACGAAATGATGGATGTTGATTCTCGTTCGCTGTTGCCGCTGACGAAGATTTACTGGCCGTCGTAATTTGATCTGCGTGTGTTCTCGAATTCTCTAAGCATTACAAAAAGCTGGGCTGGGTCATGGGCGGCGGGTGAAATGTTCCAATAATTACGAACGGATTTTTGGCGCGCCCGTGCCATTCTCTCGTAGTGCCAAGAAATAAATGTAAATCCTTAGTCTTAACAAAATCGTCAAAATACTTTTCCCTGACTTTCTGCACAGCTAGATCTTCGCCATAGTTTTTAAGGCAATTCCAGTAAAGCTGTCCAGTTTCCCAGTCTTCTATCATTAAAGTACTTTCTTTTCCTTGGTCGTCTTTAAAAGTATAAGAGAACTTATAAGGAAGCTTGGGCATTATTTTGAAGTCTTCTGGATTTTCGTCTTCAAATAGATTTCTCTGTTTGAAGCGATCCAGTATCGCGTCCAATTTATCTTGAGGCCATTCTGCGTCCGTTTTCTCGGCGATGAAATCTATAAACTCGGTGGGTTTGAAAATGACCAGAGACAAGGTATCTGCATTTGCCAGATCGATTATTTCCTTCAGGTTGGTGTAAACTTTATTTTTGTCGAGAATTAGTTTTCGGCGTTCGGCCCACTGTCTTTCAGGCCCAATTTCATTTAACGGCTTGATATTGTCGCGGTTGATAACACGAAAGCTTTCTGGCCGTGAATCACCTTTGTTGCGAGCGATATCCACTTCCAGCCATTGGTATTTCTTGTAGCGCTGTTCCTGCTCCAGCAAGCGAAAGGGGATTGGATAGAGCCGAATCCACGTCCCATCCTCTCGAAAACCGGCTGTACACGCCAATTCCGTGTGCGTTTTTGACAAGGTGGGATATGTTTTGACAGCGATAAGTATACGTTCTTTTGCCACTTTCGATTCTCTTCAGATATGCTGGATATTATAATCCCATTCAGGAAGAGCGGAAAGTGCTTTGGCGACGCGGCTGCGGTGGCACATACATACGTGTGCTTCAAAGCAGGTAATCGCCACCCGCTTACGGTCAATAACAAGGTTTAGTAATTGTTTTAAAGCAGCTTGGTTCTGCTTTAAGTCTTGCTTTTCGTACTCATCAAACAGCCGCTCATAGTCTTCTTGAGTAGCTAATTCTTGCCGTTTGTCAGAGGCAATACCGAGTGCGGGAATATGAACGTAATCAATGCCAAGTTTTTGTACGGTGTCGCATAAGGTTTTTTTGGAGAAGCCATATTTTCTGCTCAAGGGGTTGCGTCGTACATCGACGAGGGTATGTATATTATTTTTTATCAGGCGATTGAGATATCCTTCAAAAGAGGAGCCTTCGTAGCCGATAGTAAAAAAACAGGGTTCGGAATTTTGAGGGCGGTGCTCATGAATGTTCTTTAGTTCCTGAGAATTCATCAGCCGTTTCGCAATCCCGCTATTAATAGCGAAGTAGGGATAGCGACGATAAATATCTTGGATTAGAGGATCCCCCTTAAGCTGCGCGTATCGTTCATAAAACGCGTCGAATTGTTCCTCGTCAAACAAAGACGGCTGCTTGGATGGATTTTTTAGGCGCCAGTCATCCCCTTCCCAAAGAAGTCCGATTTCAATGAGGCGTCGCTTGTCTGCATAGGACTGAAATGAAAAACAACCGAACTTATAAGGAATGAACTCGAAGGAAGGCTCTTTCTGAAATTCATGTGTATAGAGAAAGAGGTACTTCTGAAAGTCGAGGCTGGGCAAATTTCCACCAAATGCACTGAGTAGGCCAATCAGCGTTTTCTGACGATAATTAATACTCATTTTTGCCCCATCATCTCCCCTGACTATAGCTTATCTAAAAATGGTTGAGAATCCCTAAAAATCAATAATTTAGAGATTAATAAAGGAGTTCTGTGGACGTCATATACTGGAGGACCTGAGAAATTGGAAATATTTGCACCTTGCTGGTAAACATGATGAAATCCGAAAATAAGAGCACCTCCCGCCCACGCCCCCAAAACCCGCCGCTCATCCCCCCTTCACCTCACCGCGCAAAGCCATCAGCGCCCGAAGCGTCTGCAGGTTCAGGGGGAACTCAAGGAAGACGTGTAGCAGGCTTAAGAAAAGCAGCGCGCGGAAACCGATGCCGTAATCGTAGAAGTACAGCCCGATCGCCGAAAGGTAGAGCGCGGCAATGGCGATCCCCCGCGGCAGCGGAACCTGGTGCCATTTCAGCAGCTCGGTTTTGCTGAACCAGTTCAGGTAGTGATAGGTGAAAATAAACGTGAGCAGCCCGTAGGCCGAGGCCCAGCTGTGATCGAGCCCCGGCTGCCGGGCGCCGAGGATTTCGGCCGCCGGGTCAAAAAGGGCGCGCTGGCCGTCAAACAGGCCGGGGCCGAAACGAAAGCTGACTTCGGGCGGTATCACAAAAACAAAAAGCACGCATAAAACCCAGGCGCCGGCCGAAACGATGTCGGGCAGCTCCCTTGTCCTGCGCGCGCCGAGCAGGAGGAAGGAAAACGTGAAGACGCCTGTATGAAAGACCGTCGTCAGCAAAAAAGCTCCCAGAAGATAAACGGCATTGAGATGCAGCAAGGCCCAGACAATGACAGGCACCAAAGCGACAAGCAGCGCCTGCATGGCCGGATGGACGGCGGGCCTGAGGGCGAGCGGCAGGATAAACAGGGACAGGGCGATAAAGGCGCATCCGTAAAGATCAAGGCGGGGCAGGGCATGCTGGAACGGCGCGCCCGAAAGCCCGATCCAGGCCGCGAGGGCCACGACGGCCCCCACGAAAAACCGGCGGCGCAGATTGTCCGGCATGAAACAGCGCCGGTCGTAAAGCCAGGAAATCTGCGTCAGGTAATGCAGCGGCCCTAAAATGGCGTAGCTGAGAAAAAGCCCCTCGAAAGGCAGGATATAGGCGAGCAGCAGGGAGGCGAGCATCAGCAGCGGCTGCCCCCAAGCCTGCAGGCGGGCCGTCCGTGCGGCATCAGCTTCTTTTTCGGGGGACAAAACGCAATCCTTCGCTAAAACATATATCGACGAGCATACCCCGCGTCCCTCCGGGCCTTCAAGGGTGGCCGCCCGCCGATAGTGTCTCAGGATGAGTTTTAATCCGTGTACGGTTATCAGACGAAACGAAAGACTCTACCTGCCCGGCCCCGGCGCGGCGAATGTTTAACATAGCGCAAACGCATGGGGTCCGAATGCGTTTCATTTTGAGAAAAAAACGCCGCATTCGTTTGCGGGGGCGCGCGGCGTCCCGCTTCTCTTTGCGCCGCCGGAAATTCTTCGATAGGTTAAAAGATACGCGCTACCTCGGAATCTTCATCACCAAATCATTTTGACGGGCGCATCTATTCACGCGCGGGCGCGCCCGCGGGGACGGGACGGCATGACGACATCGGGCAACCCTTTACGCGACCTCTCCGGCCACCAGCCGGGGTGGTATGCCGCGGCGATGGAGCAGCTGGTCGACGTGGTGCAGGACCTCTCGCAGGCGCATGATATCGGGAAAGTCATGGAGATCGTGCGCAGCGCGGCGCGGCGGCTGACGGGCGCGGACGGCGCCACCTTCGTGCTGCGCGACGGCGACAAGTGCTTTTACGCCGACGAAGACGCCATCGAGCCCCTGTGGAAGGGCCAGCGCTTCCCGATGACGGCCTGCATCAGCGGCTGGGCCATGCTGAACGCGAAGCCCGCCGTGATCGAGGATATATATAAAGACCCGCGCATCCCGGCGGACGCCTACCGGCCCACCTTCGTGAAAAGCCTCGCGATGGTCCCCATCCGCCAGCAGGCGCCCATCGGCGCCATCGGCAATTACTGGGCGCGGGTGCGCCGGCCGGCCGACGACGAGGTGAAGATCCTGCAGGCGCTGGCCAATGCGACCTCCGTCGCGATACGCAACGTCGAGCTGTACCGGGAACTGCAGGAAAGCCTGCAGCAGCGCGAGAAGATCATCCTCGACAACGTGCTGGACAGTATCGTCACAATCGATTCCCGCGGCATCGTCGAAAGCTACAACAAGGCGAGCGAAAGGATTTTCGGCTACAGCCCGCAGGAGGTGCTGGGGAAGAACATCAGCATGCTCATGCCGGCGCATATCGCGGCCGCGCATGACGGTTATCTCGCCGCCTACATGACGACGGGCCAGGCGAAGCTCATCGGCAAGCCGGGCCGCGAGGTCGAGGGCCGGCGCAAGAACGGGGAGATTTTCCCGGCGGAGCTTTCCGTCGCGGAAATCCGCGTCGGCGAGACGCGCGTCTTCACCGGGGTCGTCCGCGACATCTCGGAGCGCAAGGCGGCCGAGAAGGCGCTCCGCCAGGCGAAAGAGGTGGCGGAACGGGCCACGCAGGCGAAATCCGACTTCCTCGCGAATATGTCGCACGAGCTCCGGACGCCGCTCAACAGCATCATCGGCCTCACCCGCCTGCTTTACGAGGACGCCGGCGTCCAGCAGGAGCACCGCGAGATGATCGGCATCTCCTACCGCTCGGCCGAGGGGCTGCTGGATATCGTCAACGACATCCTCGACCTCTCGAAGGTCGAGGCCGGCGAGCTGAAGCTCGAAAAAATCACCTTCGCTCCGCACGAGGTCGTCAGCAACGTCATGGAAACCATGGCCCCGCTGGCCAGCCAGAAGGGGCTGGTCCTGAGCTGCAATTTCAAGGATGCCCGGGAACTGCCCTATTTCGTGGGCGACCCCTTGCGGCTCGGGCGCATCATGGTCAACCTCATCGGCAATGCCGTCAAGTACACGCCGGAAGGCTCGGTCACCGTCGACATCGTCTGCAGCCCCTATGCGGGGGAAAAAGGCGCCAACGGCGGCGGCAAGCGCATGCTGGAATTCAGCGTGACGGACACGGGAATCGGCATCGCGGCGGACAAGCTCGGCCGCATTTTCGAAAAATTCACCCAGGCCGACGCCTCGATCACAAGGCGGTTCGGGGGCACGGGGCTCGGCCTGCATATCACAAGGCATCTCGTCGAGAAAATGAACGGCGAGATCGGCGTCGAGAGCACGGAGGGCAAGGGGTCGCGCTTCTGGTTCCGCATCCCCTTCGCGACGACGGAAGTGCGGCCGGTGATCGACAGGCGGACCTCCCGCGAGCCCCATCCCGAAAAGCTGCAGGACGGGCAGCGGAAGAAAATAGCGGATATCCGCGTGCTGATCGCCGAAGACCACCAGGCCAACCAATGGTTCATGCGCAAGCTGATGCTGCGCATGGGCGTCAAAAACTGCGATATCGTGGAGGACGGGCGCGCGGCCGTCAGCGCCATGGCGGGGCAGGGCTACGACCTTATCCTCATGGACGGGCATATGCCGGTGCTGAGCGGCTATGACGCGGCCTGCGAAATCCGCGCCCTGGAAAAGGATTCCGGCAACCACGTGCCCATCGTCGCCCTGACGGCGGACGCCATGATGGGCACGCGCGAGCGCGCGCTGAAGGCGGGCATGGACGAATACGTGAGCAAGCCCGTCGATCCCGACCGGCTCCGGCACATACTGGGCCGCTGGTTCATCTTCCCCGAAGAGGGCGCGGGGCCGGAGGGCAAGTGAAGAACAGGCCGCCGGGCGGGGAGGTGCTGTAGGGGGAAGTCTTTGAAAACCCGGGGCTCCCGCAGCCGGTTAAGCCGCCTTTAAACGATTCTGGTCTATAATTCTTGTAAGTGCAGATTCATCTATTCATTCAGCAATATTATTTTGAACGGGAGTTCAGTCATGGCCGAAGGAGAAGCACCTGCGGAAGGCAAGCCTGAAGAAGGCAAGATTTCCAAGTTCTACAGGGACGTGAAGGAAGGCGTTTCAAATTACCTGAAAGCCGTGGATGGCGTCTTCGGGCCTGAAAACGGCATCGCCGCGCAGGCCAAGAAGGAGGCCGAATATATCAAGGACACGAAGGCCCCGATGGTGAAAGCGGCCAAAAAAGGGCTCGACGGTCCCTGACGCGTTCTCAGGGCATTATCACCTTTGATCAGTGGGGCTTCGGCGTCGGTCCCGGCTCGTCGGGGACGGAAATATCTGCGGCGCTGGGGGAGGAGATTGGTGTCCACTCCGCCGCGCGCTTGAAGACAGCGAAAGTTGCGGTTGTCTCAATTTTTGACAGGAGCTCCTTCAGCCGCGGCTCGAGGCGCGGTTCCTTCTTCACGGCGAGCGTCAGCCAGAAGGAGGCTTCTTCCATGTTTTTCTCCGTGCCCCTGCCGCGCGCGTACATTTCGGCCAGCAGCAGCTGCGCCGCGGGATAGCCCTGCATCGCCGCCCTCAGGTACAGGTCCATGGCAAGCTTGTCGTCCTGATCCACGCCGTCGCCGTATTCGTACAGCGTGCCCAGGCAGGTCTGCGCGCGCGGGTTGCCTTTTTGGGCGTCTTCTCGGTACTGCGACGCGAGGTCGGGGCTGGGCGGCGGCCCGCCGCCTTCGCCGGCAAGGATTTCGTATAAAAACGGGATTCCCGCCGCGCCGGCGCCGCCGAATCCCATGGGCCGTCTATAATAGCTGCCTTGACCGCGCCTGTCCGCTTCGCTGCGCAGGGGCGGGTCGGCGAGGCCGAAGAAAATGATCGGCCCGACAAAGGGCGTGCAGACGACGATAAACGTCCATATCGCCCGCCAGGCGAGGCCGCCGGCATCGGGTGCGCAGATTTTCCTGACCGCCAGCGCCGCCAGCACGACATGGATCATCAGGAAGAAGGCGCTTCTGCCCGACAGGGCAGGCGCAAAGCCCTGCGCCGCGGCGGGCAGGGGGAAGAGCAGGGCAAGGGTGAGAAGCGCTCTGAACATGGCCAGACCTAATTTACGCTGGCGGGTCCGCCATTGTCAAAAGGGGAGCCATTTTCCGTTCTTCCCGCGAAAGCGGGAGTGACGGAGGGACTTCTCTCAATGATGCAGCGGCTTCGGTCTCGGCACCGGGGCTTTTTTCGGCGCGTTCGCCGGGCTGTCGTAGTCGGCGGTATTGAAGGATGCCGCAAGATAGGAATACACCTCCTGCAGCGTGCGCGCAGAGCCGTCTTTCTTGTAGAAGACGCCGTGGTTAAACTCGGCGGCCCTGGGGAAGACCTCCGCCGCGGTGTTGCCGGGCTCTTTCTTCATCTCCCGGATGAAGTTGACGGCGCCGCCGGCGCCCAAGAAGTGCGCCATGTACTGGTCGGTGTCGCTGGGTTCCCTTTTGAAGGCGTTTTCGAGGATTTCCTTGTTCTCCTTCAAAAACTCCGCGCCCATCAGCGACGATATGCGCGGGTCCTTGCGCAGGCTCATGATATGGTCGCGCAGCCAGGGGTCCTTGACCGTATAGCCGTCCTTGCCCGCCTTGATGCTGTCGGCAAGCTCGCCCAGGCCGTATTTTTCGCCGTAGCGCTTGATCATGCCGAGCCAGGTGCCGGGCTTGAACTGGAACAGTCCTACCGCCTTCTTGGATTCGGTCTCTTTCGTTTGTGCCGCGATCTCGCTTCTGAAGTTGCTCTCGCGCTTGACCAGCTTCATCATCAGGTCGAAATCCGCGCCGCCGACCTTGGAGGCGTTGCGGATGGCGAAGGCCTGGTCGGGCGTGATGTCGATCTTGAAGCGCTTCTTGAAATCCGCGCAGTCGGCCACGGCCTTGTCGGCGGCCTCCTGCAGCTTTTTGCTCGAGAACCATGACGGGTTGCTCATCGCGCCGAATTCCTTTTCCGCCGCCTGCGTGAAGGGGCCGCGCACGCCATCCGCGCCGTTCACGCCGATGTCGAAGCCCAGTGTGCGCAGGTTCTGCTGGTCCTTCGCGACGGCGGGGTCGCGGGTGTAGTTGTCGACGCCCTTGTAGGTCAGTTGCGGGATTTCGGTTTCATGCTTGACCTGTTCCGCCGCCATGATGGAGAGAAGGCGCGGGTTGGAGCGCAGCGCGGCAATTTCGCGCAGGAGCGCCGGGTCCTCGACTTCGAGGCTGGTCGTGCCGTTGGGGCCGGGGCCTTCCTTGATGCGGTCGGCGAAATAGCCCATGCCGTGCTCGCGGCCGTGCTCTTTCACGAGGTGAAGCCAGGTAAGCAGGTCTATCTTGATCGCGCCCGCCTTTTTCGTGGTGTCGGAAACGACTTCGCCGGGCTGCGGCTGCGGCCCCAGCACTTTCGTCATAAAGGCGTCATGGTCGACGCCGGTGACTTTCTGGGCGAGCAGCAGGGATTCCATCACTTCGAGGGGCAGGTCATACTTCTTGGCCTCGGCGGTTGCTTCCGTCTTGACCTGCGCCAGCAGTTCGCGCTCCTGTTTGGTCAGGCGGCCCTTGTTGTCGTCATGGCCGATGAGGGCGTGGAACTCGTGAATGGCCTGAGCGTTCAGGCTGTAGAAAATATTGCGGTTGCGCTCGCCGACCGAGTTGAACTGGGCGGTGATCTTTTTCTGTGGCGTGGCCGTTTCCGTGTTGATGATTTTTTCGGCCGCGTCTTCGGTGACGGGCGGGCCGGAAAACTTCGAACCGGGGGCGGCGGGCTTTTTCTTCTGGGGCTTTTTCTTGTCGTCTGTCATGGTTTATGACCTCATACGTTCGCGGATGCGGCGGGGGCGGAAGCGCCCTTCAGGAACTGGGGAACTTTCAGATTGTTGGCGGCGATCAGGATGTCGGATTCCGGCGGGCGCACATAGCCCAGCGCCAGCGACATCGGCCAGTCGTGGATGCAGACCGAGCCGCCGCCTTCGGAGCCCTGGTTGCCGCCGATGACGTGGACGCGCCACTGCTTTTGCTTCTCGTCGTAATATTTGTCGAGCACCATCGCGACGTGGCCCTGCCAGGCCTCCGTGCCGCGCGGGATGACGACGATATCTCCCGCCTGCACGTCTTTTTTGTCGACCTTGGTCCCGTAATTGTCGAGGAACGAGCGCGCATTCAGCTTGCCCGTGCCGTCCATGCCCACGCCCGCCAGCACCGAGTTCACGAAGGCCGCGCACCACGAGGTATTGCGCACGTCGACGTCGAAGCCCTCTTTCTTCAGGAAGTGGTTGATGTCGGCGAAGTCGCTGTTCTTGGTCTCTCCCAGGTAGCATTGCGCGACGTCGAGATAGACCGGGTATTCCTTGCAGTGCTCGCCGCTCATCATGGCGGAGACGCGCGGGTCCTTGCGCAGGTTCAGGATATACTGGCGGATCAGGGGATCCTGTATCGTCACGCTCGAGATATTGCCCCCCTTGTCCTTCTTCACGTCCATGTGCTTGACGAGATCGCCGAGGCCGTGCGCGGCGCCGTGGCGCGCAATCGTGGTGAGCCACTGGCCGTCCGTCATGTGGTAGAGGCCGGGGGAGCGGTTGCGGTTGGGCTTGCCGGGCTCGAAGGCGCGCTCGGCGATGGCGACCTCGAGCAGATGGTCGACCTTGACTTTCGTGCGCTCGCTCGCCACCAGCATGCCGAAGGCCTGCGCGGTCGTGACCTTGGTGGAAGGCGAATTCGGGTCGGCCGGCGTTTCGGTGCCGTCCGCCGCTTTCGTCGTTTTCGGGTGCGCGCCGTTATAGCCGTCCACCGCGCGCTGGGCGCGGGCTTTCAGTTCGTCCGCTTTCTTGATCATCTCGTCGAGCTTGGGCTGCAGCTGCGCCGGGTCGGTGAGCTTGAACATATGCATGAATTCTTTTTGCGCGGCCATTGTCAGCGGGCCGTTCACGCCGTCGGCGCCTTTCAGGCCGAGGTCGAAGCCCAGCTTCATGAACTGCTGCTGCTGCCTGAGCAGGGTCTGGTCGGGCGCATAGTTCACGCCTTTGTAATTTATTTGCGGCAGCTGGTTCTCGTCCTTGACGAGTTCAGCGCCCATCACCGCCGACATGCGCGGGTTATTGCGAAGATCCATGATCTCGCGCAGCACGGTCGGGTCTTCCACATTCAGGACTTTCGCGCCGTTCGGGCCGTCTTCCATCTTGATCTGGCCGGCGAAATAGCCGAGGCCGTGCTCCGCGCCATGCGCCTTCACCATGTAGAGCCAGGTCGAGGGGTCGAACTTGAAGGGGCCCGCCTTGGTCAGGTGGTTCTGGTCGATGCCGCAGAGGTTGCCGTTCGTATCCAGCAGGCGCTGGAGGTACCTGTCGTGGTCGACGCCGGCGGCCTTCGCGGCGAGGCACAGCGATTCAGCAACTTCGAGCGTGAGGCCCTTGTGCGCGGCCACGTCCTTTTCGGCCTGCGCGCGGATTTCCTTGAGCTCGGCGATTTCGGTTTCGGAAAGCGGCTGGCGGTTCGTGCCGCGGCCCATCATCTGGCGGTATTCGGCCAGCGCCTGCGGCGCCTTTTCCTGCAGGCGCTTGTATTCGGGGGGCGTGAAGGAGCGCAGGATGAAGAAAATGTTGTAGTCCTTGTCCCAGGCGCCGGCGGCCTTGTTGAAGGCGGCGGAGACTTTTGTTTCGGCGGAAGCCTGCGGATTGTCCTCGGCGGCCTCGACCGCGGGCGTATCGGCGTTGGGATCGGCGGTGAACCTGGAGCCTGCCGGCTTCTTCTCTGTCATCAGCACCCTCATTCAATTGCCAAGCTGCTTTCCGCGCCACGGAATCCGGGCATTAGGAAAGCATTAACAATTATCCATAATTATAATGGAAAATGATTAAATTTGTGTTAACTACCAAGGGCCATTGACCGAACAGGCCTTGTAATAACAAGGGTATGGATGATTAACAGAGCCCAAGATGCAGGGCGTTGGTTGACGCGGTCATCGATCAGAGACTCGGGGTCGTTGCGGCTATTTCTTATGCGCGGGCGGTTTTGCGGGAGGCGTTTTGGGCGCCGGCGGGTCGAAAACGCCGAGGTTGAATTTCTTCTGGAAGACCTCATAGACCTCTTTCACGCTGCGCGCCGTGCCGTCTTCGTTGTAAAAGACAGGCTTGTTGGAACCCGCCGCCGCGGGAAAAAGCGCATCGGCCGATTTCTCGGGGTGTTTTTTAAGCTGCGTGAGGAAGTCGACTGCCTGTCCGGGCCCCAGGAAGTGGGCGAGATACTGGTCGGTGCGGTTCACCGTCTGCTTGGGCAGCCGGGCTTCCAGGATCATCTTGTTCTCTTTCGCGAACTCGGCACCCATCAGCGCGTTCAGGCGCGGGTCCTTGCGCAGGTCGAGCGCGTATTTCGCGATCAGCGGGTCTTCAATCTTGGCCGAGATGATGTTGTCGTTACGGTCGCGCTTCACCTCGATGTGGCCGGCGATGTCCTTCAGGCCGTATTTCGCGCCGTGGACGTACAGCATCGTCATCCAGGAATCATCCGTGAACTGGAACATGCCGGTCGCGCTCGAGGTTTCGGCCTTCACGCTCTGCTCGAAACCGCTTTCGGCGGAGGCCAGCTCCATCATGTAGCCGAAGTCGACGCCGACCACTTTAGCGGCATGGCGCACGGCGAAGGCGGCGGCCGGGGTGACGTTGTTCCATTTATTGGTCCATTTTTTCGAGTCGATGATGGCCTGCCCGGCGGATTCCTGCAGCATCTGGTCATAGGTCTTGCCCTGGCCGAACAAAGGCCCGCTCATCTGCATGAACTCGGCCCGCGAGGCGACAGTCAAGGGGCCGCGGATGCCGTCGGTGCCCCTGATGCCAAGGTCAAAACCCAGCGTCTGAAGCGCCTGCTGCTCATATGCAAGACGCGGGTCGACCTGGAAACTGACGCCCTTATAGTCGGCGGCATGCATCTGCGCTTCGTGTTTCATGTATTCCGCGCCCATCAGCGCATTGACGCGCGGATTGTCGCGCATGGCCGCAATCTGCCGCAGCATGGCGGGGTCGGAAACCTCGACGGTCGTGCGGCCATTGATGGTCTCCAGGTGTATCTTGTCGGCGAAATAGCCGAGGCCGTGCGCGGGCCCGAAGGTCTTTACCATCTGAAGCCAGTTCGGGACATTGAATTTGAACACGTCGCCTTTCAGGAGACCGGCCGGGTCCGCGTTCGCGAGGTTGCCGCTGGTGGCGGACAGCCGTTCAATATAGGCGTGCGGGTCGATGCCCGTCTGCTGCGCTGCGAAGCGCATGGAGGCCGCGACCTCGAGCGGGATCTTGTATTTCTTCGCGTCCGCGCGCGACTCGTTCAGCGTCGCGCGGATAAGGTTGCGTTCCGAAACCGTCAGGGGACCGGTCACGTTGCCATGATTGGTCAGCGCGCGGAATTCGCGGATGGCCTGCGCGGTCTGCTTGAAGAAAATATTGCGTTCCTTTTCCTCCGCGGTCGAGAACATCGGCGTGAAAGCCGAGACGAGGACGGGCTTGGGTTTCTGCTGCGCCGTCTGCACGGCCGGTTTTGCTTCCTGCGGCTGAGGGCTCTTCGCCTGCACGGTTACAGTCACAGGGGGTTTTTTCGCCTCGGGCTGCTGTTGCGCGCGCGCATTCTGCTGCGGCCCGCCCAGGAGGGCGACCGACAGCGCGACCACGTTGAAGGCCGAGGTCAGGCGGAATCGATTGCTATTACCGGTATCCAGTTCATTCATCTCTTGTGTCTCAACCTTTACAGGGGAATCCGCAGGGCGACAGCAGACACCACTATTATATCCATAATGTAACGGTAATGTGTTAATAAATTCTTAAAATCATTATATTTCAAGTTGTTAAATAACTGCCGGAGGCGGAATTTGCGATGACCTGATCAAGTATCGGCTTTCGGCGGTCCCCGATTCACCTGCTTCAAATCTCGTCCGGTTCTATCTATAGGCAGGGGAGTCCGGCATAATGACTCTGCGGCTGCCTGCGTTTCTGCGCGGTTCTTCAATCGGGCAGGATGCGAAAATTTCAAGCCTTCCCGGCCAGGACTTGCCGCCCCCCCGCTGCAAGCTGGAAACCTTCAGAAAGACGGCGCGTTTGATCCGCATCGGAAAAATTCGTTACCTCCCCGCGCTGTTCAGCGTGACGCTTTTTCTTTCCGCCGCTCTGATGTTCAGCGTACAGCCGATGATCGGCAAGATGCTCCTGCCGATCGTGGGCGGCGCTCCTTCGGGCTGGCTGGTGTCGGTTGCTTTTTTCCAGCTGGCGCTGCTGGCGGGGTATTGCGCCGCGCACCTGTTGTCACGCGTTTCTCCGCTGCGGCAGGCCGTTATTTACCTCGGCGCCGTCTGCGCCGGATCGATTTTCCTTCCCGTGACGCTGGCGAAATCCGCCGCTTTCATGGGCGCCGTTCCGGGGCCGGGAGATGTCCTGCTGCTGCTGACGATGACGATCGGCGTGCCTTTCATGGCCCTTTCGGCCACGTCGTCGACCCTGCAGCGGCTTTTCGCTGTCGCCGGCGATCCGGCCTCCGGCAACCCGTACTTCCTCTACGTCGCCAGCAACCTCGGCAGCTTTACGGGGCTTCTCCTCTATCCGCTGCTCATCGAGCCGGGCCTGCGCCTTACGACGCAGTCGGCCTGGTGGCTCTTCGCCTATCTGACGCTGATCGTCGCCATTTTTCTTTGCCTGTTCTCGCTCCGGAAGATCGGGGAGATCAGAACGTCCACGACGGATGAACCTGTCGCTTTAGGGCAGCGCCTGAAATGGGTGACGCTTGCCTTCGTGCCGTCCAGCCTCATGATGGGGCTGACGTCATACGCTTCCACCGAAGTCGTGTCCATGCCGCTCTTGTGGGTCATTCCGCTCGGGCTTTATCTTTTGACCTTCGTCGTCGCCTTCAGCGACAGGAAGTTCATATCTCTCGACGGGCTGGTGCGCGCGCAGCCTGTCGCGGTGACGCTGGCAATACTGCCCATCTTCATCATTTCGCCCGCAGCCATCAGCCGGTTCCAGGTTTTCGGTTTTCATGCCGTGGTATTCACGCTTGTCGCGCTGATGTGCCACACGCTGCTCGCCCGGTCGCGCCCCGCCAGCACCGACAGGGACCTGACGCTTTTCTATCTGCTGCTGGCCCTAGGCGGGGCGCTGGGCGGCGTTTTCAACGCGTTCATTGCGCCCGTCATCCTGAAAAGCACGACGGAATATCCCGCGATGCTGATCGCTTCCTGCCTGCTGAACCCGGCGTTCCGCTTCCGCCGGTCTGACATCCTCCTGCTCCTCGTGGTGGGCGCGTTTTTCGCGGCCGGGCTCGCGGTTAAGGAATTTTTCGTGTTTTTCGCCGTCATCGTCGGCGCCGCATCCGCTCTCGTGGTCGCCGCCTCGCTGCTGGTGGGCGGGCCGCGCGCGGCGGTCATCGGCTGCGGGCTTATCACGCTGGCAGCCCTGCAAAGCATCACGGCCAAAAGCGTCTACGAAGGCCGGAATTTCTACGGCACGCTGAAGGTCTATAACCAGGATGTGGCCCTCAAGACCGGGCGCGAGAGCATCCGCATTCTTTCCAACGGAACGACCATTCACGGCAAGCAGGCGCTGGCCAAAGGACACGAAAAGGACGCGACCAGCTATTACACCAAGGACGGCCCGCTGGGCGAGGTATTTGAGGCGCTGAAGCCCGCCCGGGTCGCCGCTGTGGGGCTCGGCGTGGGCACGATCGCCTGTTACGGAACGCCCGAAACCAAAATCACATTTCTCGAGATAAACCCGCAGGTGCGGATCGTGGCTGAGGAATATTTCACCTTTCTTGAAAAATGCGGCACGGGGGAAAAACCGGAAGTCATCCTGGGCGATGCGCGGCTGTCGCTGGCGCGCCAGACGGACAGGAAATACGACCTTATTATCCTCGACGCCTTTTCCTCGGATTCCGTCCCCACCCATCTCCTGACGCGGGAGGCGATCACGACGTATATGGATCGCCTGGCGAAGGACGGAATCGTGCTGTTCCACATTTCCAACCGGCACTTCTACCTCGCCCTCCCGCTGCTGGCCGCGGCGGAAACCATGGAACTCGACAGCCGGTTCATCGATTACATGCCCCCCAGCCCCTATGCGGACCACAGCCAGTGGATCGCCATGGCGCGCGAAAAAGACGTTCTTCCGAAGCTCAAACATCTGCCGTGGCACAGGCTTGACGTTCCGGACAGCACCAAATTCTGGACGGATGACTACGATAACCTGTTCCGCATCATGCATTTGTAAGGGGCGGCGGCAGAAGATTCATTTGGGCATTCTGAGCGAAGCGAAGAATCTCGTTTTCGAATGAGAGATAAAGTAAGATGCTTCGGTCGCGGCGCTCTCTCAGAATGACAACTTATATTTAACGCTTCCGGGCGGGCTTCGGAGCCTGTTTCCGCGGTGTCGCCGACGCGACAACCGTCGTCTGTTCGTCGAACTTCCGCGCAAAAATATCGTAGACTTCCTGCAAGGACCGCTCGCGCAGCGCGGCGCCCTTCTGCCGCGCGTAGAAGACGTTGACGTTATAGGCGGCGGCTTCGGGGAAGGTCGCGACGGCGGACTGGCCGGGGTTTTTTTGCATCTCGGTCAGGAACCAGACGGCATCCGACGCGCCCAGGAAATGCGCGAGGTATAGGTCGGTGCGCTTCAGCGCGCCTTCGACATAGCAGGCTTCCTTCGCCTTGTTCTCCGCCTGGAAATCCGCGCCGAACAGGGCGGACAGCTGCGGGTTGGCGCGCAGGTCCAGAAGCGCGCCGCGGATAAGCGGGTTTGAAATCCGCGCCTGTTCCCGTCCCAGGTCGTCTTTATACATTTCCACCTGCGATTTGAAATCGCCAAGCCCGTGCTTGTCGCCGTAATTCAGGACCATATAGCTCCAGGTGCCTTCGATAAACTGGAACAACCCCGTGGCGCTCGACGTCGTGGCGCGGACGTCGTGGACATAGCTGCTTTCGGCGTTGGCCAGCTTCATCATATAGGCGAAATCGCCGTCATGCAGGTCGCTGGCCATGCGTACGGAACCGGCCGCCAGCGCGGGGGCGTTATAGGCCGTGCCGTCGGCGCGCGCGCGTTTCGCATGGCTGGAGAGCGACGCGATTTCATCGGCGCTCAGGGCGCCGGTCGGGACGCCGCCGTAGAGCAGCTGGTATTCCGCCATCGAAATGCGCGTCATGTCGCCCTTGATGCCGTCGGCGGTCCTGCCGATGTCGAAGCCCAGCGTCATGAGGTCCTTCTGCTGCGCGCGCAGCGCCTCGTCAGGCTTCCCTGGCGCAAGAGCCGGCGTGGCGGGGATGGAGGCTTTATTCTTGAGGTACTCCGCCGTCATCAGCGCGGCGACGCGCGGATGGTCTTTCAGGTTCAGGATCTGGCGGTGGATGAAGGGGTTATCGACGGTCAGTTTTCCGTCCCCGCCCGCGACGATATGCGCAGCGTAGAATTCCATGCCGTAGGACGCGCCATAGGTTTTCACCATATGCAGCCAGGTCGGGCTGTCGAACTTGTGGCCGTTGTTCTTCACGAGCGAGGTCATGGAAACGCCAGTGCGGTCGGAGGCGAGGCTCAGCGCCGCAGCGGAGGAAACGGAAATGCGATAGGTCTGCGCGTTCCTCTGCGCCTCGGCCGCGTATTTTTTCAGGTGCTCGACATCGGTTGAGTCGAGCGTGAATTTATTCGCGTCGCCCTGGTAGAGGGGCGCATAGAACATCAGGTACTCGCGCATGGCGGCGCGCGTGCCGCCGCCGCCCAGGCCATCCGCCACGCCGGGGTTGAGGTCGATCTGCCGGAGCAGCACCTGCTCGGCGCGTAAGGACGGGTCCGGGGTGCGGTCGCGGGGCACGCGGTGCATGGGGCCTTCGGGGCGTCTGAAATCGGGGAAGGCGGGGCAGCCGGCAATAACGGTTTCCGGCTGCGCGGGCGGCGTTTCCTGCGCCGCGGCCGTCCCGGTCAGCAGGCTGGCGGATAAAACGGTCACGGCAGCGAATCTGTTGAAGAGCCCTTTGAGGCCCCCGCGCTTTTTCATGGTCGTCCTTGATATATTTGAAGGGAAACTGGTACCATAATGGACGCCGGCGCGCAATCGGGAAAATAGCATAATTTCATTGATTGGGCCCCCGGAAGCGGCAAATCTTGAACTTGCCGGTTTTCGCGCGGGAACTATATCAATTGTCAGGTCGTTAAACCCCCGGCAAGAGGTCATTTACATGGATTCCGCTGTCAATATCGAAACTCTCAAAGAGCGCCTGCCCGACTACGCGCGGGACATCAAGCTCAACCTCTCCGCCGTTATCAAGCACGACGAGGCCTCCGGCCTGTCGCTGAACCAGGTGCTGGGCATCGCGCTTGCTTCCGCCTATGCGACGCGCTCGCCCGATGTCGTGAAGGCCGTGCTGGGCGAGGCACAGGCTACGCTGACGCCCGAAGAATCGAACGCCGCCCGCGCTGCGGCCACCATCATGGCGATGAATAATATCTATTACCGCTCCACCTACATGGCGCAGGATGAGGAAATCGGCCAGATGCCCGCGCGGCTGCGCATGAACGTCATTGGCTCGCCGGGCGTGGACAAGGCGACCTTCGAGCTTTATTCGCTGGCGGTGTCCTCCATCAACGGCTGCAGCGCCTGCATCGTCTCGCATTCCGCGGCGGTACAGCAGCACGGGCTGCCCAAGGCGGCAGTCCAGCATGTCTTTAAAATCGCGGCCGTGCTCAACGCCGCCGCGCAGGCTTTATTCATACAGGGAGAATGATCATGGCAGGTAAAAGCAATCACGCGGTGGTGGAAAACCTCGGGCGGCTTCTGGCGGATACCTATACGCTGGCGCTGAAAACCCAGAATTACCACTGGAACGTCACCGGCCCCGGATTCTCGCAGCTGCACACGCTGTTCGAAACCCAGTACACGGACCTTTCGACAACGACCGACGAAGTGGCCGAGCGCATCCGCGCCTTGGGCGAAAAGACGCCCGCCAGCTTCACGGCTTTCGCGAAACTCGCCAGGGTGAAGGAAGAAAACGGCGCGCCCGACTACAAGGCGATGCTTAAAAACCTCGCGCAGGACAATCAGACCGTCGCCGAGACGGCGGAAGCGCTTATCAAATCAGCGCAGGAAGTGGGCGACGAAGGCACCGTCGACCTCGGCATCCGCCGCGTGCAGATCCACCAGAAGAACATCTGGATGCTGAAGGCGCATCTGGAGTAGAAATTCAGGTTAAAACCACGTCGTATAGACATTCATCGTCGGCAGCAGCTTCGGCTTCACGGCGGGGTCGCGGCCGGCGAGCCAGAGGTGGCTGTCGATGTCCTGCGCGCGGGCGCCGCTTTTCTGCGACAGTTCATGGCAGGCCGTGATGGTCGCGGCGCGGATATCGCGCACCAGCGGGTCATTTTCGGCAAAGCCTTGCCGGTTGACCAGTTTCTCGCGCAAGGCATCGGAGAATTTCAATACGCCCAGTCCTTCCAGCACCTGCGGCAGCACGTAGTCCGACGCCACGGGCGCATCGGTTGCGACCGTGACGCCACGGTTCTCGGCATGGGCCGCCGTCATCAGCACGGATAAAATCGCCTTCTTGCGGAACGGGTCGGCGGCGAAGCTTTGCGGGAAAATATCGGCGACCTTGTTGATAAAGGTAAAATCGAAGTTGTAGCGCAGCTTGTCCTCGTCCCATGCTGCTTTCACGAGCGCGTCGAGCTTTTTATACACGGCGGGGTCCGCGAATTCCTCGAACATGGCGATGCGCTCTTCGGCGGAGGGCACTTTGTCGAGATACGGCGTCACCGCGCCGCGCACATCGGCGGGCGCAAGGATATCCATGCCGGCAATAAGCCCGTTCTGCCGCAGCTCGTCCATCTTGTTCAGCATCGCCTGCGCGCCGGAACCGTTCACGTTCCACTTCTGCGGCCTGCCGTCGGCATCGGGATAGATGAACCCGCCCTGCTGCGCGCAGATGAGGGCCATCTCGAAAAACACGCGCGTCATGTCGAGCGGGTCCGCCTTCGCTTCGGCGCTGATATAATTGTTCCACGAGGGCGGCTTGGAGGCCTGTTTGAAGGTCGCGGCCAGCGCGGCCAGCTTTTCATGGTCGATGGAGACATGCGCGGACTTGTCGCAGATATCGCGGCAATTCTCGAGAAACGCCGGCAGCGTGGACATGGATATCGGGCTCCTTGTGTATGGGTATATTATGCATAGTCTCTATGTAATGGGGTGTCAATCCGGGCTTTCCGGTTAAAATATATTGGAATCATTGGTTTTTCCGCGTATTTATTTGACATAATATATGTAACGTGGTATAAAATCGCCCTATGAAGAATACCTTTAACCAGTCAGCGACGCCGCTGAGCGCGGCTGAAGCCTTGCTCCAGCAATGGGGGATGGATTATCTCGTCGAGCCCGACGGGACGATCGCGATCGAACGCGATTTCCGTCGGGACGGCAAAAGGGCCAGCACCTACAAATCGGCGGAAGAACTCGCGGAAAAAATGTTCGGCTCCAGGGATGCGCTGATCGTGCTCCATATGGCCCAGTACACCCAGAAACATGAGATCATGAAGATTATCGGCGTGCCGCTCGGTTTCGCGGGGGCGGACGACGACAGCGGCACGCTGACCCGCAGGCTGCGCGAACATCCTTGTGCGCTGCTGGTGCTGGATGAAGTCGAAAAAGGGCATCCTGAAATCGTCAAGATGCTGAAAGAGGCCGTTGCGAAAAAGGAAATCATGGACAACAAGGGTCAACGGGTGAGCCTGGCCAACGTGACCATGCTAACCATCATGAGCTCGCCGTCGCAGGAGATGCTGGCCGCCCGCCAGACCAAAATGGGCCTCGAGCTGGCCATCCGCGCTACCGAGGGTATTCAAAATCCGGTGCAGGTCTTCAAGCCGCTGCGTTTCAAGGGCGCGGGCTTGACGATGTTCAGGGCTTAGGATTACCCCGAAAATCCCGAAAAATATTCCGCCAGGTGATCGATGAACTTGCGCAGCCGCGCGCTTAAATGGCGCTGCTGCACATAGACGGCCTGGATCTGCAGCGGTTCTTCCTCGAAATCCTCGAGCACGATTTCGAGCTCGCCGCGATTGATATGCGGGCCGACGATAAAGGTCGGCAGTGTCGTGATTCCGCAGCCGCCGACGGCGGCTTCCGCCAGCAGCATGCCGTTATCGGTCGAAAAGCGTCCGGCCACGGGTTGCGTGTGTTTCTTGCCGTTCACGAGGAAGGGCCACGACTTGCCGTCGTTCAGCCCGCTGTAGATCAGGCAGTTATGCCGCGCGAGATCCTGAGGTTTCAGGGGTTTTCCGTGCTTTTCAAGATAGGAAGGGCTGGCGACGACAACGCGGCGGCTTTTCGCCAGCTTGCGCGCGATATACGAGGTGTTTTCAACAGGGCCGATGCGGATGGAAAGGTCGAAGCCTTCCTGCAGCATGTCGACGTTGCGGTCGCCAAGGAAAAGCCGCACGGCGACATCGGGATATTTCTCCAGGTAAGACGACACGGCGGGACCCAGGAATTTCGCGCCGAAGGTCACGGGCGCATTCACGCGCAGCTCGCCGACCGGGTTCTCGTTGCGGTAGCGCAGGTTCTCCTCGACCTCCGCCAGCTCGCTCACCAGCCGCCGCGCGTGGTCGAAGTAGAGATATCCGGCATCGGTCAGGCGCACATGGCGCGTGGTGCGCAGGAGCAGGCGGGTGCTTAGGTATTCCTCCAGATCCTTGACGCGCTTGCTGACCACGGAATTGGCAAGGTTCAGGCGTTTGGCCGTTTCGGCAAAGCTGCCGGTCTCGGCCACGGTTACAAATGCAATAATGTTGGAAAGACGGTCCATATCTTAATATTATTCGAAAAAATAGAATAATGAATTAAAAATTATAGATATTATTCTTTAAGCAGGCATAAACTATATTGCTATCAGAAAGGCAGGTGTATCATGCTCAATATTAGACATAAAGACGACCGTGGGGCAACCCAGACCTACTGGCTCAACAGCCAGCACAGTTTTTCCTTCGGTGAATACCATGACCCCAAAAACATGGGCTTTGGCCCGCTGCGGGTCATCAACGAGGATTTCGTGCGCCCGGGCTCCGGCTTCGATACGCACGGCCATGCGAATATGGAGATCATCACCTATGTGCTCTCCGGATCGCTCGAGCACAAGGACAGCCTTGGCAGCGGTGGCATCATCAGGCCCGGCGACGTGCAGCTGATGAGCGCGGGCAAGGGTATCCTGCACAGCGAATACAACCCGTCACAGGATGAAGAAGCCCATCTTCTGCAAATCTGGATCATGCCGAACGAGACGGGCACAAGGCCGTCTTACCAGCAGACCAGCTTTGATACGGCGGGGTTCAACAACGCGCTGCGGCTTGTGGTTTCGCCCGACGGCGCGGAAGGCTCGCTGAAAATAAAACAGGACGCAAAACTTTTCGTCTCGCGGCTGGAGGCGGGGAAATCCGTCTCTCTGGAAATGATCGCCAACAAGAAGTACTGGCTGCAGCTCGCGCGTGGTAAGGTGACTGTCCGCGGGCAGGGGCTGGAGGCGGGAGATGCGCTCGGCTTCGACAACGAGAAGGGCAACCTCGACGTCACGGCCGAAGACGCGTCCGAATTCATCCTCTTTGAACTGCCGCGCTAGAGGAGATTGCTTGAAGGAAAACGAGGTCAGCACGCGACCGACCCTGCTCGAAGGCGACGTGAGCCGCCATCTGACGCGGCTTGCGCTGCCGCTCGCCTGGGGCATGCTCGCGCTGACCTCTTTCTCCGTCGCCGATACGTTTTTTATCTCGCGCCTCGGCACGCAATATCTGGCGGCGCTGGGCTTCTGCCTGCCTGTGGTCATGTTCTTCATGGGCCTGATCTTCGGGCTTTCGGTCGGCACGACCTCCGCCGTCGCGCGCGTCTATGGCGAGGGCGATTTTGAAAAAGTGCGGCGCCTCGCGACCGATGCGCTCACGCTGACGGGCGTTCTTTGCGGCTGTGGCGCCGTCATTGGAATCGCGACGATCGACCCGGTCTTCCGCCTGATCGGCGCAAAGCCGGAACTGATGCCGCTGATCCACAAATACATGGCGATCTGGTACTGCGGCTGGCCGTTCCTGGGCATCATGATGGTGGGCAACGCCTGCATCCGCGCGACGGGGGACACGCGCTTCGTCTCGCGCATCATGACGCTGCTGGCCGGCATCAATATCGTGCTCGACCCGTTCCTGATTTTCGGCTGGGGGCCGTTCCCCGAGATGAAGCTGGCGGGGGCGGCGGCCACCCATGTCGCCGCGAATTACCTGACCTGCATGATCTCGATGTTCGCGCTGATCTACCGCCGCAAGATGATCGACCCGCAGAGGCTGATTCACGAAGGCCTGACGGAGTCATGGAAACGCATCCTGCATGTCGCCATCCCGTCGATTATCAGCAACCAGATCGCGCCGATTTCCGCGGCCATCATCACCTGGATGGCGGCTTCCTTCGGCAAGGAAGCCGTGGCGGCGCTTGGCGTGGCGACGCGCATCGAAAGCGTGGCGACGCTGGCCTTCTATTCCACCGGCGCCGCAACCTCAATATTCACCGGCCAGAATTTCGGCGCCGGAAACTTCGGGCGCATCAAGGAGGCGGTGGCCGCGGGCTCCCGCTTCTCGCTCGGCTGGGGCCTTCTTATCGCGGCTTTCCTCTGGATCTTCGCCGAAGGCATCCCGCCGCTGTTCGACGCGAATCCGGATGTCGTGCATTTCACCAGCCAGTACCTGCGCTGGGTGCCCATCAGCTACGGCGCGATGGGCACGATGGTCATTTCGAACGCGGCGCTGAACGGCATGGCGCGTCCCGTGCCGGCGACGCTGCTGATCCTGCTCAAGGCCATCATCATCTATATTCCGCTGGCCTATGTGCTGCAGCAGCACTTCGGGTTTTTAGGAATCCTGATGGCGCTGATGGCGACCAACTTTGCGGTGGGGTTTATATCCTATTTATGGAATCGCGAGGTGGCGTCCTGACCTGTCCGTCATGCCCGCCTTGCGCGGGCATCCGGAGGCCGTCCGGCCGTCATATGACTCTGACTCATATGACGCGCAGACGCGCTCCAGACCCCCGCGTAAAGCGGGCGTGACGAGGAAAGTGTAATCAATTATATTAACCTTCATGCAAAAGCGCCTGAAAATCGCGGTTATCGGGACGGGCGTCGCGGGTCTTGGCGCGGCGTGGCTGCTGCATGAGGCTCACGATATTACCGTCTACGAGAAGAACAATTACACCGGCGGCCATTCGAACACGCATGTCACGCCGGGCGGGTCGAACGTGGATACGGGCTTTATCGTCTATAACCCGGCGACCTATCCCAATTTCGTCGCTCTCATGCAGCACCTGAAAGTCGAGACGCAGGACAGCAGCATGTCCTTCGCCGTCAGCCTCGATAACGGCGCGCTGGAATATTCCGGCGACAATATCAATACGCTGTTCGTGCAGCGCAAGAATCTTCTGAAGCCCCGGTTCCACCGCATGTGGATCGATATCATCCGCTTTTATATCGAAGCGCCGAAATTTCTTGAAAAAAATCCCGAGTCGACGCTGACGCTCGGCGAATACCTGGTGCAGCGCCGTTACAGCGACAGCCTTATCAATGACCACCTGCTGCCCATGGGCGCGGCCATCTGGTCGATGACGCGTGAAGGCATGCTGGGCTTTCCGCTGATCACCTTTATCCGCTTCTGCCGCAACCACGGGCTGTTAAGGCTGGTCGACCGCCCGGTCTGGCGCACGGTGACGGGCGGCAGCCGCGCCTATGTCACGAAACTCACCGAAGGCTACCGCGCGCGTACCCGCAACAACTGCGGCGCGGTCCGGATCGAGCGCACGGGCGAGAAGGCCGTAATTCTGGATTCGCGCGGCGCGCGCGAGGGCTTTGACCATGTGATCGTCGCAACCCACGCCGACGAGGCGCTGGCGCTGCTGGCAAAGCCATCCGATGACGAGGCGCGCGTGCTGGGGGCGATCCGCTACAGCACTAACCGCGCCGTCTTGCACCAGGACCTCCGGCTGATGCCTAAGAACAAGAAAGCCTGGGCCAGCTGGACGTATCTGGGCGCTACGCCGGGTCCCGACCCGAAAGTCTCGCTGATCTACTGGATGAACCGCCTGCAGTCATTGCCGTTGCACAACAACTATTTCGTCTCGCTGAACCCGGCCATCGAACCTGAAAATATTTTGTATGAGACGTCATACACGCATCCGATCTATACGAAGGCGGTTGTGGAGGCGCAGAAAGACCTTTGCCGCATCCAGGGCGTCAACCGGACGTGGTTTTGCGGTTCTTACTGCGGTTACGGCTTTCACGAAGATGCTTTGTCGTCAGGCCTTACTGTCGCCGAGAATTTCGGCGTGAAGCGCCCTTGGCAGGTGGAAGAGTCCTCCATCGCGGCGCAGAACGCGCGCAAGGCCGCATGAATTCCTGCATCTACTTCGGCCACGTGATGCACCAGCGGATGAAGCCGTTCCGCCACGGTTTCCGTTACCGCGTCTTCACGCTGCTGCTCGACCTCGACGAACTGCCGGAACTGCGGCAAAAAACCGGCCTGCTGTCCTACAACCGCTTCAACGTCTTCAGCATCTACGACCGCGACCACGCCACGCGCGACGGCAAACCGATAAAGGACTGGGTGCTGAAGAACGCGGCCGAAAAGAACGTCGATCTCGACGGCGGGAAAATTTGCATGCTCTGCTTTCCGCGCCTGTTCGGCTATGTCTTCAATCCGCTGTCGATCTATTATTGCAGGGATAAAACCGGGCGCCTCGCCGCCATGCTTTACGAGGTCAAGAATACTTTCGGGGAACAGCATGGCTACCTGCTGACGGCCGCGGAGGCGGAAGGCGGTCCCGTGCGGCATGGGCATCCCAAGCATTTTTATGTATCCCCCTTTATCGGAATGGAAACCCATTACCATTTTGTGGTGAAGGACCCGGGCGAAAGACTGTCGGTGCTGATACGCCAGAAGGACAAGGAGGGCGACCTGCTGCTGGCGGCATGGACGGGACGCCGGTCCGCCCTGTCGCGGGGCAGCCTTGTGAAGGCGCTTGTGCTATTCCCGTTCCAGGCTTTCCATGTTATCTTCGCCATACACTGGCAGGCATTGAAAATATGGCTCAAAGGGGGCCGTTATTACAGCCGCCCGAAGGCGCCGGACCGGGATGTGAGTTAGAGGGTGAATGAAACAATGGATGAAGCCGAAGCCGTCGTAAAAACCCCGTCCGTGCTGGATGAAATATCCTACAAGCCCTCGGCGCCCCTGCGTTTCTTGCTCAGCCTCGCGTCCCACTGGCAATACGGCACGGCCAATGTCGTCCTGCCGAACGGCGAGCGCGTGGCGTTCCGCGGCAAGGAGCCGGGGCCTGAGGCGACGCTGAACATACATACCGAACGCTTCGCGCGCCGCTGCATCATCGGCGGTCAGCTTGGCTTCTGCGAAGGCTATCTCGACGGCGACTGGTCGAGCCCCGATCCCGCGCGCTGGATGGAAGTTTTCCTGCGCAACGAACACCATATGCAGGAAGTGCTGGTGGGGCAGGGCTGGGCGCGGTTCCTCATGAAAATCCCGCATGCCTTCCGCGGCAACTCGCGGAAAGGGTCGCGCAAGAACATCAGCCGGCATTACGATCTCGGCAACGATTTTTACAGGCTGTGGCTGGATGAGGGCATGGCCTATTCCTCGGCCTTGTTCTCCGACAATGCGCGCGATCTCGAAGCCGCGCAGGTCAATAAATACCGCGTGCTCTCGCAGCGCCTCGGCATCCTGCCGGGGCATCATGTGCTCGAAGTTGGCTGCGGCTGGGGCGGCTTCGCCGAATACGCGGCGAAGCACATGGGCGCGCATGTCACGGCCATCACCATTTCCGAGCGCCAGTTCCAGTACGCGCAGAAGCGCATCCAGCAGGCGGGACTTTCCGACCGCGTCGAGGTGCTGATGAAGGATTACCGCGATGTGGAAGGGCAGTTTGACCGCATTGTCTCCATCGAGATGATTGAGGCGGTGGGGGAAACCTACTGGCCTCAATATTTCAAAATGCTGCACGACCGCCTGAAGCCGGGCGGCAAGGCGGGGCTGCAGGCTATCACCATCGACGAAGGCTGGTTCGAGGACTACCGTAACACGGCGGATTTCATCCAGAAATACATCTTCCCGGGCGGCATGCTGCCGACCAAAAGCATTCTCGCGCACCAGACAGAAATGGCGGGCATGCATCTCGAAAGCATGGAAGGTTTCGGCTCCGATTACGCGCATACCCTGCGCCTGTGGCAGAACCGCTTCCAGGCCGCCTGGCCGGAAGTGAAGAAGCTGGGGTTCGACGAGCGTTTCAAGAAAATCTGGGAGCTTTACTTGTTTTATTGCGAAGCCGGCTTCACCGCCGGCACCATCGACGTCGTTCATGCGGTGACGACGCGGTATTAATAGCTGTATTCTCCCAAAGGAGATGAGTGATAAACCTCACAAACCCGCATTTCGCAAAATCAGGCAGAAAAAACCCTTTTCTCTTTACGGGGCCAATCCAATATACTGTTTAAAAGCGCCTCCAGTCCGTTCCGGGGAAAAGGGATTATGGTAGAAACTCCAAAAGTTTATTACTTCACGCAGGTGCTGATGATTGCCGCGCTGTGCGGGATCGTCCAGCTGGGGCTGCTCCCCGCGTTTCTTGCGGGGCTGCTGATTTTCAACTTTGTCAATCTCGGCAGCCGGATTCTGGAGCGCAGAGGGGTCGTGCCCGGCATGGGGCGGATCATCCTGCTGATTTTTCTGGCGCTGGTTGTCGTGTCGGGAATTGTCTTTACGTCATTTCAGGTCTCCGACTCCCTGACGACCGGTAAGGAAAACGTGTTTGAACTGTTCCAGAAGATGGCCGACGTGGTGGAGCAGGGGCGCAGCCTTCTTCCGGTCTGGGCGCAGGCCTTCCTTCCCGCGGATACCGCCGCCTGGCAGGCCGCGTCATCGGAATGGCTGCGGGAAAACGCCAAAAGCCTCAGCCTCGCGGGCCGGGATGCGGGAATATCCCTCGTTCGCCTGATTATCGGCATGATTATCGGCGGCATGGTCGCCATCAATCCTCCGCTGAACAGGGAAATGCGCGGGCCGCTCGGCAAGGCGCTGAAAGATCGCATGTCGTTTCTCGGCACGGCCTTCCGGCGCGTCGTCTTCTCCCAGTTCCGGATTTCGCTCCTGAACACTTTCCTCACGGGGATCTTCCTGGCGGTCGTCATGCCGATGCTCGGCCATCGCCTGCCCATGACGCATGTCATGGTCGTGGTCACCTTCATCGTCGGCCTGCTGCCGATCGTCGGCAACCTGATCTCCAACACGGTGATCTGCCTGATCGGCCTCAGCGTCTCGCCCTTTGCCGCGATTGCCTGCCTTGCCTATCTTATTTTAATTCACAAGCTTGAATACTTCGTGAATGCCCGCATCATCGGCGGGCAAATCCGGGCGCGCGCGTGGGAGATATTGATCGCCATGCTGGTGATGGAAACGGCCTTCGGCATTTCCGGCCTCGTCGCCGCGGCGATTTATTACGCCTACATCAAGGATGAATTGACGGCGCAAAAGCTTATCTGACTTCAACCCGCTTGCGTATCCACCGCAGCACGGTCCCGATGACGGGCAGGTGCTCGTACAGTCCCTGTGCCGCATCCCAGTAGTCGACGTGGCTTCTGACCCTGCCGTCGGTGTTGAAGATCATCGCGCTTATGCCGTTCACGGTGACGGGCAGGCCGCGCCCGCGGATCTGGTATTTGAAAGTCCACAGCATGTAGGCCGAGCCGTCCTCGGCGTTGCTCCAGGCCATGTCGACGACCTTGAACTGCGGCGTCCCGATGGTCTTGAACATGTCCTCGAACACGCGGCGGATTTTGTCGGCGCCGGTCACGTCGTTGAAGGGGTCCCTGAAGCGCGCGTCTTTGGTGAAATACCGGTCGATCTCTTTCAGGGAATCGCGGGTCAGCGTTTCATAGAACTGCGCGTAGCGCTCCAGCGCCAGCTGCATCGCCTCGCGCATCAGCGCCCGCCCTCGCGCATGGCCTTGCGGGCGATCGCGAAATAAAGGCGGTCGGGCAGCAGGCCGATGGCCTTCAGAAGATATGCGAACCGCTTGGGGAAAGTGATTTCGAATTTATTGGTTTTCAATCCGTCGACGATGCGCTGCGCGGCCACGCCGGAATCGATGAGGAACGGCATGGGGAAATCGTTCTTGTCGGTCAGCGGCGTTTTCACGAAGCCGGGATTGATGACCTGCACCTTGATGCCGTAAGGCTTGCCCATGATGGCCAGCGCCTCGGCCAGGTGGATGAGCGCGGCCTTGGAGGAGCCGTAGCCGAGCGAGCGCGGCAGCCCGCGATAGCCCGCGACGCTCGCGACCAGCGCAATATGCCCCGCATGGCGGCGGATGAAGAAGGGCAGCAGCGCCTCGAGGCAGAAAACGGTGCCGAAGAGGTTCAGCTGCACCTGCGAAATGAATTTTTCGCTGCTGAAGCTGCCGAGATCTTCGGGGATATAGGCGCCCGCGTTCAGGATGGCGAGGTCGATGGGGCCGTAATTTTTCTCGATGGTTTCGACGGCGGCCTTCATGCCGTCCTTGTGCGTCACGTCGCCGGGCAGCGGGATAAGCCGGCCCTTGAATTCGGACGACAGTTTCGCGATCTGCTCCAGCTTGTCGCTGCTGCGCGCGGTCATGACCACATCCCAGCCCTCGCGGGCCATCGCCAGCGCGGTGGCCGCGCCGATGCCCGTCGAGGCGCCGGTGATCCAGCACAGTTTTTTGCGGCTGTCTGCGTTCATGGGGGTAGTATAAATGAAGTTGGTTATTCTGGCATCAGCCAAATGCTTTGTCATTCTGAGCGCAGCGAAGAATCTCCCTTCGCTTCCCAAAGGGAGATTCTTCGGTCGCAAGCTCCCTCAGAATGACGGGGAAAGATTATGGTGTCTTCGGCCTCGGCGCCGCAGCGGGCTTGAGATCAACACTTTTGCCCAAAATGGGCAGCTTCAGCAGAAACCCGTGCACATGCAGGTTGTCGTTCGTCTGCTCCACGTCGACGCCGTAGGATTTTTTCCTGAACGGCCAGTAGATGGAGCCCGTCCATTTGTTTTCGCCGTCCGGCTTCAGGCGCAGGTCGCCCTCCATCCCCTGGAATGACAGCACGTCGGCGTCGCTGACTTTCTTTTCATCTTTCTTCAGGATTTTCGCGACGACGGCCTTGACCTTCTGGTCGGCGGGATTCAGCGACACGAGTTTTCCGCGCAGACCCGAAGCCGGGCTGACCCAGACCTCGAGGACGGCGTCATATTCCGGGTGCTTCCAGAAACTATGGCCGGGCTCCGTTTGGGTGGGCGTGGGCGGCGGCGCGTTGGTACTGTCCTGCGCTTCAGCCCTTCCGCCAAACAGCCCTGTCGCCGCGCCAAAGCTCAGCATCAGCAGCGGCAGGGAAAGGCCGGAGTGGATTTTATGTCCTGTTTGCATAATGCAAAGAAGATATATCAGAAAAGAGGGGAGTGCAAATGGATACAATTAACAATTTGATTAATTTGGAGAAATCCTCGGCGGTGCCTTGCAGGGCGGGGGCACGTCATTGATGCGCTCGAGGTTGTTGCCTTTCTCGAGCACATGGAACGGGTCGCCCAAAAACAGGTATTTGAAAAAACCCAGCACATAGCCGCGCAGGTAAAGGTGATCGCGGTCCTCCGCCTGCTTCAGCTCCACGCCGAAATGCGTGTTGCGCGAGGCGATCCATATCTTGCCGGTCCAGTGGTTCGGCTCGACTTCCTTCATCTCCCGGAACTGCGCCTCATAGCCGCAGATGTTCTTCAGCACGTCGTCGTCGGTGACTTTTTTGGCGTCCTTCTTCATCGTCTTGGCGACGGCCGTCCGCACCTTGGGGTCCTGCGTATTCACCGCATGCACTTTCGCGCAGATGCCGCGCTCGGGGCAGCGCCAGATGTCGAGAACGCCGTCGTAATCGGGGTGTTTCCAGTAGGTATGGCCCGCCTGCGCATCCGGCATGGTGTCAACCTGCCGCACCATGTCGCGCGCCGCGTCCTGCGCGCGCAAAGGCCGCGCGACGGCGGCCGCGAAGCCGAGCGTCAGGGCCGAGGTGGTCAGCAGCGAGGAGAGCTTCCGCACGAATCTGTTTTTTGCC
>SCTB01000143.1 GCA_004297545.1 Alphaproteobacteria bacterium | reverse complement strand
CCTCGGCTTCGCCAGCGGTCTTCCTCTGGCGCTGACCGCCTCTACCCTCACGGCCTGGCTGTCCGAGGCGAAAGTCGACAAAACCGCGATCGGCTTTTTCGCCGCTGTCGCAACGCCCTATACGCTTAAATTTCTCTGGTCGCCTGTCATGGATAATCTCCAGTTCCCGGTTCTCGGCCGCATGTTCGGCCGTCGGCGCGGCTGGATGCTGGCAACGCAGATAGCGCTTGTGGGCAGCCTCCTCCTGCTCGCGGTGGCTTCGCCGGATATAAACCCATGGGCCACCGGACTGGTTGCGCTCATCGTTGCGTTCTTCTCCGCCAGCCAGGATATCGTCATCGACGCTTATCGCGTTGAAATCCTGACGCCGGAAGAACAGGGCGAAGGCGCTGCGATGATCCAGCTCGGCTATCGCCTTGGCATGCTGGCGTCCTCTGCCGGTGCGCTATACTTGGCTGAAAAGACGGGCTGGCATGCGACCTATGTTGTCATGGCGGCGCTGATGGGAGTCGGCATTGCGACGACGCTCTTTGCGCAGGAGCCCAAGTCGCCAAGAACGCGTCATGCAAAGGAATTTGCGGCATGGATACGCGAAGCCGTAATCGCCCCCCTTGCGGACTTCATGAAGCATCCCAGCTGGTGGCAGATTCTCGCATTTATCGTCATCTACCGCCTCGCCGACGCCTTTATCGGTGGCATGACGAACCCGTTCCTGCTGGAAATCGGTTTCAAAAAGGACGAAATCGCGGAGATCGTCAAGGGTTATGGCTTGATCGCGACGCTCATCGGCACCTTCGCGGGCGGCAGCCTGACCGCGCGTTTCGGCGCCTTGCGGATACTGTTCCTCGCAGGCCTCCTCCATGCCGCCACGAACCTGTGCTATGTCTGGCAGGTGGCGGCCGGGGCGGACAAGACGGTGCTGGCGATAGGCACAACGCTGGAGAACTTCACCGGCGGCATCGCCGCATCGGCTTTCGTGGCCTATTTGAGCAATCTCTGCAATATCCACTATACTGCGACGCAATATGCGCTTCTGAGCTCCCTCTCCGCTCTGGGACGCACCTGGTTTTCCACGCCGGCAGGTTTTGTCGCCAAGCATCTGGGCTGGAGCTGGTTCTTCGCTCTCTCCGCATTGCTCGCGCTGCCGGGGTTGCTGTTGATTCTTACATTAAGCAAGAAGCTCGGAGCCCCCGCCCTGAAACGAAAATAGCGGAAAAAAGATTATGGGGCTGGAGGCGCCGGAGGAGCTGGCGGCGTTGGAGCCGGATCTTTCTTGGCGCCGCATCCGTCGCAGCCGCTCCCGCACGCGCCTTTGCCGCCACAGGGAGAAGGTTTTTTGTCGGCTGTATAGGTGATCTGCCGCTGTTTATACAAATCGTCGTTGGCCGCCGGGAATTGCGCGGCGAAGCGCTCGGCAAGGGCCGTAATAGTAAGGCTGGGATTAACGCCGAGGTTGCTGGGCGTGACGCTGCCGTCGCAGACGTAGAGGCCGGGATAGTTGAAGACCTCGTGCTGCGTGTTGATGACGCCTTTGGATGCATCATCGCCGATCATGCAGCCGCCAAGGATATGCGCCGTGGCCGGTCTGCCGAGAAGCACTTCCGAAATAACATTCTGCGGTTCGCCCTTCAGCTCCTCTGCCAGCGCTCCCGCGGCCTTTTGCGCGACAGGCAGGTAGCTTGGAACCGGATTTTCGCTGGGCGCGCCCGCCAGCTTCGGGCGGCGCAGCAGGCCGGTCTTTTTCATGACAAGCTTCATCTTCTGGTCGGCCTTTTGCATGACGAGAAGAATGACGCTCTGTTTCGCCCAGTCGCGCGCGAACCAGACGCGGACGAGCTTCGGAAAGCGCTTCACGACGGCGAACATCATCTTCAGCGGGCGCGTCAGGCGTGTTCCATCCGGCGTGAGCGGCACCGACAGCGTGCGCATCGCGTTGCTGCCGGAGGGATATTTCACGGCCTCGATCTTGGTGTTTTCATCGGGGTGGAAAGCCGCACCGATGGCGATGCCTTTCGACATATCCCGATTTTTATCGAAACCCGTGGCGCCGAGCAGGCTTTCGCCGTTCGTCCGGACGTCGTTGCCGAGCTGATCCGAAATGTTCGGCAGGGTGTTATAAACGCTCTTGTTCTTGAACAGCAGGTCCACGGTGCCCAGCACGCCGGCCGAGACGACGACATTCTTCGCATGGAACGTGCGGCCCTTTTTCTTGAACCAGGAGGTGGTGGACCGCGTCTTTACTTCATAACCGCCCTTTTCTTCCGGAATGATCTGCACCGCCGTTGTTGCCGGATGAATTGCGGTTCCCCATTTTTCAGCGAAATACAGATAGTTCTTGTCGAGCGTATTCTTCGCGTTGTGCCTGCAGCCCACAAGGCAGCCGCCACAGCCCGTGCAGCCGGATCTTTCCGGTCCGGCGCCGGAGAAATAAGGGTCGGCCGCCTTCTTGCCGGCCTCGCCAAAATAGACGCCGACTTCGGTCGGATGGAAAGTCGCCTCGGCTTTCATTTTGATGCTGACGACCTTCAGCGCTTTTTCCGCCTCCAGCATCATCGGATTGGTAGTGACGCCGAGCATTTTCTTCGCTTCCACGTATTTCGGCTCAAGCTCGGCTTTCCAGTCGACGCTTTTGGGCCAGCTGTCGAAAACTTTGGAATCCGGCTGCATAAGGGTGTTCGCATAAACAAGGCTTCCGCCGCCCACACCGGCGCCGTGCAGCACCATGACTTCCTTCAGCAGGCTGATGCGCTGGATGCCGAAACATTTCAGCAGGGGAATCCATGCGTATTTGCGCAGGTCCCAGTTGCTCTTGGGAAAATCCTCCGCCTTCCACCGCTTGCCCGCCTCCAGTACGGCGACGGAATAACCTTTTTGCGCAAGGCGCATCGCGGCCACGCTGCCGCCGAAACCGCTGCCGATAATCACGAAATCGCAGGTGACGTCCGCGCTGTTCTCCCTGAACTGCTCAGTCGTGGACGTTTTTTTGCGCGCGAACTTGCGGAAAAAGTCTTTAAGGGACATCAGGAAAACCGGTCAATATATTTACAGAAGGCCTGTTATCCCAAAAGCGACGCGATATGTCAATAGTGCCCGGCCCAAGAGTCGGGTGTCTGCATTACATTGAAAAACTTGAATTTTTCTGCCGGTTTCCGGACGCAGGAAATCAATCAGGCTGGATTGTGTAGCGCTTCTTAATTCTGGCCAGATAACCCTCTTCTTCTTTCTTTATCCGCGCCTCATCCCATCCGGCCGCCCTGCCCGCAACTTCCGCTATTTTTTTAATCTCCGGTACGCCCCGATCCTGCGCCAGAATGGCCATGCGCATCCTGCGCTCGAGAATGTCCGTCAGGTTTGTGGCCGCTTCATGCTGCATGACCCAGGGAATCTCGGCATAGGTGAAGTATGAATTGCCGATGGACTGGCGTTCGTCAGGCTGCGCCGCATTCATGATCTCAAGGGCATCGGCGCCATAATTTTTGACCAAGTGTCTGGCGGATTTCGCCGCAAGATTAAATTTCTCGCACAGGGATTTTTCAAGTTCGGGCGCCTTGAAATTATCCTGCCGCAAAGGCATGTCCTTTGTATTGACAGGCTTCAATTTTTTGCGGAACTTTTTGGGGAATCTGGACAGCGCTTTTTTCATCACTTCCTGCCCCATCGTGCGGAAGGTCGTCAGTTTGCCGCCCGCCACAGAGATAAGCCCGGAAGCATCCTCCCATATCCTGTGCTCGCGTGATATCTCATCGGGCTTCTTGTTTTGTTCGCCCTTCTCCGCAACCAACGGACGAACGCCGGCAAAAACGGAGCAGATGTCATTTGTGGTCAAATGCGCTGACGGAAAGGCCTTGTTCGTCGCCGACAGTATATAATCGACGTCCTTGGCATGAACGACAGGGTCGTCAATCTCCTTGCTGAAAGTGTCGGTTGTGCCGATGATGGTGACATCGCCCCAGGGGATCATGAAAATATAACGGCCGTCGTCAGTTTCGTAATTGACGCAGACGTCGGATTTAATCCGACCACTGGGAATGACGATGTGCACGCCTTTCGCGGCCACGACTTCGGGACTGGCGACCGGCTGGTCCATATTGCGGATACGTTCGACAGCCGGGCCCGCGGCATTGATCACGACCGTCGGGTGCAGCGTATATACCTTTCCATCCAGCATATCGCGGATGGTCACGGCGCTGATTTTTCCCTTTTCGTCATGCTCGAACGAAACGGCCTCGGTGTAATTGACGGCTTCTCCGCCCTTGTCGCGGGCGCTTTTGATTGTCTCCAGAACCAGCCTTGCATCATCCGCCTGCCCGTCATGGTACAGCGCGGCGCCTTTCAGCTTGTCGGCTTTCAGATCAGGACAATGCTTCAAAGCTTCTTTCGGCTTTAAAATTTTAAAGCGCGTGCTGGCACGGAAATTAGCAAGGGCCGAATAGATCCACATCGCCGCCCGCAGCTGCCACAGGGGGGCCTTGCTGCCCTCATGCGCCGGCAGCATCATCGGCAGGGGCCGGATAAGATTGGGGTTGTTCTTCAGCAGCAAATCCCTTTCCTGGCAGGACTCGCGCACGACGCCGAATTGCTTCTGCGCGATATAGCGCAGGCCGCCATGGACCAGCTTTGACGAGGAGCTGGAAGTTCCCGAGGCAAAGTCGCCCCTTTCGACCAGTAATACGTTCATGCCTCGCACGGCAGCGTCACGCAGGACGCCGGCCCCGGTAATCCCGCCGCCAATGACCAGCACGTCGATGCCGTCGCGCTCGGCTTTCGCCAAGGCCGCCGCTCTGTCCTTTGCTGACCAGTCTTTTGCCATTTACTTGCCGATCTTGGGTTGATTATCGGGCTTCTTAACATTGCCGGGCTTTGCAGGCAGAAGGCCGGGATTCAAAATTCCCTTGGGGTCGATTGCTTCTTTTATTTTTCGCAGCAGTTCGATGCCCTCTTCGCCGATCTCGTCTTTCAGGAAATCTTTCCTGACGCGGCCGATGCCGTGGTGGTGGGAGATGCTGCCGCCGGCCTCGATGACCGCCTGCATGGTTTTTTCCCAGCACGCCTTGTAGGTTTCCTCCATCTTGGAAGCATCATCCGGCTTCGCCGCGAAGGTGATGTAAAGGTTGGTGCCGGAACGATAGCTGTGGCTGGAATGGGCGCCCACCAAGGCAACGCCGGGAACGGCATTCACCGCCGCCATGACCTTTTTATAAAGGCCGGGAATCTTGTCCCAGGTTGCGCTGATTTCGATAGTATCGGCCACGATACCCTTTTCAAGGAGTTCCTTGAAAGACGGCACCTTGTTGCGTTTTTCCAGCCAGTGCGCCGCGATTTTGGAATTCTTTTCCCAACCCTTATGCTTTTCACAAATGGCTTTGACGTTTTTCATCTGCACATCGACGAGGTCCTTGGGACCCTCGTGGATCAGAACCAGCAGCTTTTTGCCCGGCAGGCATTTGCCCGGGAATTGCCGCTGCGTTTCCTGCGTATCGTAAAGGCGCACAACAGGCGGTTTCCACCCGGCATTCACAAACTCCCGCATGGCATCGAGCCCGTCTTCCATGGTATCGAAGGCGAAAGCCTGGCCCTTGCTGCTTTCCGGCATCTCGCGCAGGGAGAAACTGACTTTTGTCACGATGCCGTGCATGCCTTCCGTGCCCAAAAACAGCTGGCGCAGATCGAAACCGGCCGAGGCGCGCGGCACCTGCTTGGTATTGATGATGGTGCCGTCGGGCAGCACGGCTTCGATATCCAGCACCATGTCCTCAATATTGCCGTTGGCGGTTGAAAACTGTCCCGCCGCCTTGGTCGCGATCCAGCCGCCGACAGTCGATATTTCAATCGACTGCGGCCAATGACCGATGGTCAGGCCGTCTTTCTCCGCCAGTTTCTCGGCTTCCATACCGTTCGTTCCGGCCCAGTAGGTCGCCGTCATGTTCTGCTTGTCGATGTCGATGAGGCCGGTCATCTTTTCCATGGAGATCATGACGACGCCTTCTTCGGCCTTGATCGCCCCGCAGACGCCCGATCCGCCGCCGAAGGGCACAACCTTGATGCCCGCGTCATGGCATATCTTCAGGGTCTGCGAGACCTGCTCCGTCGATTCCGGCATGACGACGGCGAGCGGCAACGGATTTTGTTTGCCCTGAAAATCCTGAATGGCGGACAAAGACCACCAGTCGTGCTGATGGTTCTTCAGAATTTGCGCGTCCGTCGAAACGATGGCACCGAGTTTGTCTTTCAGGAGCTGGGCGATATCTTCCGGCTTGGCATTGCCATTAAATGAATCTGTGATCCCGGACATTGTTAAATGCTCCTTCAGGACAAATCGCAATACGAAAAACTGATTTGCGGAAAATGTAACCGAGCCCCAATTCCTAGTCAATAAACAAACAGGAACCCCGGCCTATTTCCAGATAGTTCAGGCGCGCCTGCTTGCGATAT
>SCTB01000142.1 GCA_004297545.1 Alphaproteobacteria bacterium | reverse complement strand
TGCGCGCTGGTCGCGGGCGGCGGCTACGCCGAATACTGCGCCGTGCCCGCGCCGTAATGCCTGCCGATACCGAAGGGCCTTAATTTCCTGCAGGCGGCCTGCCTGCCCGAGACTTTTTTCACGGTCTGGACGAACCTGTTCGACCGCGGACAGCTCAAGAAAGGCGAGTCCCTGCTGGTTCACGGCGGGGCGTCCGGCATCGGCACCACTGCGATACAAATGGCAAAATCCTTCGGCGCCAAGGTGGTTGTGACCGCGGGAACGGACGAAAAATGCAGGGCCTGCCTGAAGCTGGGCGCGCGCCTTGCCATTAATTACCGCACCCATGATTTCGTGGCCGAGGTCGGCGCCGCCTTCGCCGGCGGCGTGGACGTCATCCTCGACATGATCGGCGGCGATTACCTGCAGCGCAACCTGCGCGCGCTGGCCCCCTATGGGCGGCATGTCAGCATCGCCATGCAGCACGGGCGCAACGCCGAGATCGACCTGTTCCAGGTCATGTCCAAGCGCCTCGTGCTGACCGGCTCCACCCTGCGGCCCCAGCCGGTCGCCGTGAAGGGCGGCATCGCCAAGGCCCTGAAGAAAAGCGTCTGGCCGCTGCTCGCGCGGAAGAAGATCCTCCCCGTCCTGGACCGGGTCTTTACCCTTGAGGAAGCCCAAAACGCGCATGATTACCTGGAGACCGGGAATCATTTCGGCAAGATCGTGCTGAAAATCCGCGCCTGAGAGCCCTTAATCGCCTGATTTATCCACAGAATTTTTTCTTTGACAGAATGAATCTGTTATGATATCTTATTTCAAATTTGGTGTTTAAAAAGGAATTTAATTATGAATTTAGTCGTGAAATTCAACGAATCTTACAAATCGTCCAAGGGCCATGATCTGGCGCTCAACCTCTATGCCGCGTTCAGCTATGGCAGCAATTCGTTTTGCTTTGACCAGGCCGAGCAGCTGCGTTCCAGCGCGAATGACAGCGCGCCCGCGGCCCGCCAGAAAGCCTTTGAATTCTAGATAATCCATAATACCTAAAAAGCGCCTCGGGTTTGACATAGACATGTCCGCGTGCTACGAATTTTGCATAAGCAAAAACCGGCAGGCGCATGGCTCTCACAGAGGACTTCAACCGCAGTTTCGACCCGCGCAGGGAAAACGATTCCGTGCTGCGCATCGGCTATGCCAGCGTGACGCACTACTATGATTTTTCGGCGCGCATGGTCGTGACCGTATATGACGGTTATAACAAGGGTGGCGTCGCCGTCACCCCGTTTTCCCAGGCGGACCGCGAAACGCTGATTGCGATGCGCGACAAGCTGATCGAGCTCAAGGGCAACCCGCCGGAACTGCCGCCGGAAGAAGCCGTCCTGAAAGCTTCTCCCAAAAAATTCAACCTGTAGAGGAAACATCATGCCGCTGAAGGTTGATTTCAACAAGGACTATGTCGCGGTCAAGGATGCGGATGCGGTCTTGTCGGTGCGGTACAATGCCGGCGGCTACGGCAACAACCTGATTTACGATTTCAACGCCCGCGTCATGATCTCCCGCGCCAGCAACGGCGGCGTCAGCGTGACGCCGTTTTCGCAGCTGGACCGCGAAACGCTGGTCGAAATGCGCGACAAGCTGGTCGAGCTCAGGGGCAACCCGCCCGAGCTGCCGCCGGAAGCTCCCGCCGCGCAGCCCTCCGCAAAAAAGTTCAACTTGTAGGGACAAGTCCGTGAAAGAGCAATTCAACAACCAGTACACGGCGCGCAAGGACAACGACTACGTCCTGTCCCTTTACTACGGCGCGCAGGGCGGCAGCACCTATATCGCCTTCGATTTCATGACGCGCACGATGGTTACGCGCAACGGCCATGGCGACGGCGGCCTTTGCGTGATCCCGTTTTCGCAGCTGGACCGCGACATGCTCATCAACATGCGCGACACGCTGGTGGAGCTGCAGGGCAATCCGCCGGAACTTCCGCCGGAAGAATCCTTCATTAAAGCTTCGCCAAGGAAATTCAGCCTTTAGGAATCCCCATGTCGCTCTCCGACCGGTTCAACAACGGATACAACGCGCAGAAAGAGAACGATAACGTGCTCAGCATCCGGTATGAAGTCCGCGGCTGCCCCACGTATCTTATCTTTGACTTCATGGCGCGCGTCATGATGACGCGCACGGGATCGTCCGACGGCGGCGTGAACGTGATTCCCTTTTCATCCCTCGACCGGGGAACGCTGATCGAGATGCGCGACAAGCTGATCGACCTCAAGGGCAACCCGCCCGAGTTGCCCCCGGAAGCGCCCGTCGCGCAGGCCGCGCAAAAGAAATTTAACCTGTAGGACCACGCAAGATGCCGCTCAAAGATGCTTTCAACGGCTTAGACTCCAACAAGGTCAACGGCAGCGTGCTGCGGGTTTACAACGGCTGCTTCTATACCTATTACGACTTCGCACAGCGTGTCATGTACTCGGGTCAGGCCTCGATTCCGTTTTCCCAGCTGGACCGCGAATCCCTGATCGAAGCGCGCGACAAGCTGATCGAGCTCAAGGGCACCCCGCCGGAGCTGCCTCCGGAAGCCCCGGCAACGCAGGCCCCGGTCCGTAAATTCAACCTGTAGCCATTTATTCACCCCCTTGAAAGGCTCCCTCAGCCTTGGGGTAAATTGTATTATGTAAATAAATAAAGACTCGACTTTCCTTCGGATTATTTATATTGTCTCTATCAACTCTCCTAAAGCGATTGAAGGTTTTCAATCGTCGCCTTTTTCCAAAAGGGCGCGAACGCTGGAAGATTAACTGCGGCTTAGGGGAGCGGTTTTACAAAGGAGAATTTACATGGCCTACCCCCTGATGCCCAAAGCAACCGCCGCCTGGCTGGTCGACAACACCGCGCTGACCTTCGACCAGATCGCCGATTTTTGCGGGTTGCATCCCCTGGAGGTCCAGGCGCTGGCGGATGGCGAGGTCAATTCGGGCATCATGGGCACCAACCCCATCATCAACGGCGAGCTGACCCCTGAGGAAATCGCGCGCTGCGAGAAGAACGTGAACGCGAAGCTGAAGATGATGAAGACGGACCTGCCCAAGCCCCGCGCCCGCACCAAGGGCCCCCGCTACACGCCGGTCACCAAGCGCGCGGAAAAGCCCAACGCGGTTGCCTACCTTTTGAAGAAATACCCGGAACTGGCCGACGTGCAGATCGCCAAGCTGGTCGGCTCGACCAAGCCGACAGTGGACGCCATCCGCAACAAGACCCATCCGTCCTCCAACACGCTGAAACCGGCGGATCCCGTGTCGCTGGGCCTGTGCACGGGCGACGAGCTGGATCGCGCCGTCAAGAAGGCGCAGCGCCGCATCGAGCGCCTGGCAAAAGCCGCTGCCGGCGGCGATACGACGCCCGAGCAGAACAACGGCGACGCCGAGGCTCCCGATACGTCGACGGCATCGGGCGGCTGATCATCTCGGGTCGCCGGCCATGACGGATACGCCCAAAACAGACGCGCCGAAAGCTGAAGCACCCAGGGCCGAAGCTCCGAAAAACCCTGCCGCGCCGCCAGACGCCCCCCGAACCGCAGCGCCGACGCAAAAGCCTGGCGCGGCGCAGAGACGGGTGGGCGGCGTCCCGCGCAAATACGGCACGGCGGTCACCGGGAAAAAACAGAAACAGGGATCCGTCCTGTGGATCCCGTTTATCTTCATCGGCTTCATCGCGGGGCTGACCAGCACGCTGGCGGCTCCCGTTCTCTACGTCTACGAGGTCATCGCCTATAACAAGAAGAATGAATGGCCGGGCTGGTCGGGACTGGACGCCCTGAACCGGTATTTCTTCTCGGATGCGCCGCTGTTCTTTTTCGAGCATGCGCTTTACACCCCGGCCAAGGTGAAAATCATCAATATCCAGAGCATGAAGGGGTTGACGAGTTTCCTGAACGAAATCGTGTACCTGTACCTGGACAGCTCCATCGTTTTTCTCTGCCTCCTGAACGGCATCATCCTGCTGGTCTTTTCGATCCGCACGGCGATGTTCCGGCTGAACAAGGAAGGCGATTAAAGGCGCAAAAAAACGGCGCCCGCTCATAAATGGGGGCGCCGTTTTGCGACCTTGAAACTTCTAGTGGTGCTGCAGCCTTTCCAGCTGTTCCTGGATGTAGAGCCTTTCCAGCTTCATTTTCTTGATTGCCTGATCATCCCTTGCCGGATGGTTGAGTTCCTGATGAATTTTCTCTTCAAGTCTTTCGTGCTTTTTCTGAAGCGCTCGTATATGCGAAACAGCCATCGTCACATCTCCCTTGTAAAGGTATTCTCAGATATTCTAACAAGACAAGTTTGAAAAATGCTTAACTGCCGGTCGGCGCCACCTCCCCTCTTCCCAGGCTGTCGATGAAGTCCTTGATTTCATGCGCGGTTTCTATCGGGCGCTCGATCATCATCATGTGGCCGCAGTCGGTCAGCATGTGATAATGCGCACGCGGCAGAAGCGCGGCCAGTTTTTCCCCATCCGCAGCCTTTGTCAGCTTGTCGTGCTGGGCGGAAATGACGAGGGCGGGCTTGGCCGTTTTTTTGGCCAGGTCTTCGCCCTCCGTAAAGGAGTTGCAGGCCGCAAGGTCGTTGGCGACGGCTTTCGGGTCCACGGCATGCATGATGGAGCCAAGGACCGTGCGCACCGCGCCCACCTGCGGGTGGGCCGGGTCGACGCCCCATTTGATGAGCATGCCGATCGCCTCATTGGGCTGCTCTTGGGCTGTCTTTAGAAGGTCGGAATTGACGGGCATCCGGGCGGCAGTGCCCATCAGGACGACTCCCGCGACTGAAGGGTCGGACGCCGCGGCCAGCGCCACCAACGCCCCCATGGAATGTCCCACCAGAATGACGGAATCGGCCTGCGTGCCGGAAAGCCTTTGCTTTACCCAGTCGGCCATGCCCGAAATCGTCGGGATCAGCTCGCCGCCGGCCTTGGGATCGTGCCCGGGCAGGGAAACGGGCCGGAAAGCGTGGTCCAGCAGGTGAGGCGCCATGCCGCCCCAGGCAGCAGCATTCATCCCCGCGCCATGAATGGCGACCAGCATTTTCCTGCTTGTGCTCATGGCCATTACTTTACCACTTTGGGCGGGACCAAAGATTTCAAAATATTTGACATAACTAAAAAATTCTTGGTATATTCTCCCGGATTTTTAACCGGAGGATTCGGCAGATGCAGGCATGGAAAAAGGGACTGACGGCGATATTCATGGCGGCGGCTTTGTCGGGATGCGATGCGCCTCCTCCGGGCCAGCAACCCGTGAACAATCGCGCCACCACAGCTGCGGCCCAGCCGGTAAAGCAACAGGCCGGCGCCTATTACGTGACGGTCGACCTGCGCCAGAGCCATTCCATCTTGTTCAGCGACCCCACCGAGCATATCAAGGACGCTGTGAACGCGATGCAATTCGCGCTTCCCACCGCGAAGGCGCGCTACGGGCAGCTGCATAAAGGCGACAATCTCGTCGACAAGTTCCGCGCCGCAAGCTTCTGGATCGAAGGCAATCTCGGCAGCACAAAAATGTCGGTGCAAGAAGTCCCCGCAGTGAGCGAAACGGCGGATACATCGGCCTGCCGCGTACAACTGTTGTTAAGCCAGTCGAACTTCACGCTGGATCTCGCTAAGCACTTAAAAAACAGCCTGAATGCCGTCAAATTCGACTGGGACGTGCCGGCCGACGTGTACCAGAACATGAAAGTGGGCGACGACCTCATCGAGCACGGCTTCCGCGCTGGCAGCTTTATCGTGAAAGGCAGCGTCGGCAGCTGGCACCTGAAGGTGCTGGAGAAGAAGGGCCCCTGCACACCCTGACCTCGGGGGTCTGTTGCAGACAAAAAGAACCGCCCTTTTTTAAGGGGCGGGGTGAAGACGTCACGAGGAGGCACAGATGAAGGTCAAAAATCTGAAGGAACCAATCTCGTTCCTAACTCCAGAATAGACGGATGAAGTTAAAGACAAGTTAAGATCGGGGGGTATTCCCATCAGAACGGTGGGAATATGGTTAAACGGCTGATTTAGCCGTCGTTTTCGTCCTGCGAACCACTCTCATCTGGCTCTTTTTTGGCATGGCCGGGGCGGATCCTGCCGCGGCCGGTCCGGGACGGCTTCAGACGAGTCGGCTGTAAAGCCTTGGCCTCCTCGAGAATCGGATAGGCGATCAGCGACACATAGGAGTTGATGCGGCGCAGGTCGCGCAGGATGTCGAGGTGCAGGCTGGAGGTCGCGATCGTCTCGGCCACGCCCTCGGAGAGGCGCTTGAAATGGCTGTCGGCGGCCAGCAGCTCCTGGTTGCGCAGCACGGCTTTTTCCTCGAACAGCCGGCGCGCCATTTTTACGTCGCCCGTCATGAAGACATTTTGCGCCAGCGCCATGTTGTCCATGACGCGGTGGTGCAGGTCGGAGATTTCCGCGAAGCCTTGGCGCGAAAAATTGTCCTGGTTGCGGATTTTCTTCTGCGCCATTTCCATGAGGTTGCGGTCGATGATGTCGCCGATATGCTCGAGGTTGGTCGAGAAGGTCAGGATCTGCATGTAGCGCTTGCTTTCCTGCTTGTCGAGAGCCTGCGAGGACAGGCGCGCAAGATAGTTCTTGATGGACTCGTAAAGCGCGTCGACGATGGCTTCCTGGTCGCGGATGCTCTGCATGAGGTGCGCGTTGTTCGTGCGCAGGACTTCCAGCGTGTCGCGCATCATGCGCTGGATGATGTCGGAGACCCGCAGGGTTTCGCGGGCCACGCAGGCAAGCGCCGCCGGCGGCGTCGTGAAGGCCGTGGGGTCGAGATAGCGCGGCAGGCTTTCGTCTTCTTCCCGCGCGCGGTCGGGCAGGATGATCTCGGACAGCCTTGTCATCGGGCCGATAAAGGGAAGGAAGCACAGGGCCAGCGCGAAGTTGAAGGCGGTATGGAAGTTCACGATCTGGCGCGCCGGGTCCGGGTCGAGCTCGGCGATATGGGGGCCGATGAATTTCAGGAACGGCAGGCAGGCCACCACCCCGATCGCGCGCATGACGAGGTTGCCCAAAGGCACGCGGCGGCCCGCCGGAATGTCGCGCAGGGTCATGATGACGGGCGCGAAGGCGCCGCCGACGTTCGCTCCCAGCACCAGCACAAGGCCAAGGTGCACCGGCACCAGCCCTGAGTGCACGAAAGACATGAACAAGAGCACCGTGCCGAGCGACGAATGCACAAACCAGGTGAAGAGAGCCGCCAGGATGACGGCCAGGATGGGCTGGCTGGCGAGCGGCTCGATCAGCGTTTCAAGGGCTCCCTCATGACCGATGGGGCCCGCCACCTTCTTGATCATGCTCAGCGCAATGAAGATAAGGGAGAGGCCGACCAGCGAGCGCCCCACGTGCTTGTACTGGCTGGCATCCATCGACTTGTTGACGACATAGCCCGCGATGATAAGCGCCGGAATAAGCCAGTCCAGGTCGAGCGACATGAACTGCGCGGCCAGGGTCGTGCCGACGTCCGCGCCGAGCATGACGGCGATGGCGCCCGTGATGGTGATGACGTTGCGCGCGGCGAAGGAGCTGACGATCATGCAGGCGGCGGTGGAGGACTGCAGCATGGCGGCCACGCCGATGCCCACGCCGAAGGCCTTGAAGCGGTTGCTGGTGGAATGCGAGATGACGCGGCGCAGGATGGTCCCGAAGGCCCGGTTCAGGCCGATAGAAACCATGTTCACCCCCCACAGGAGGAGGCAAACGGCGCCCACGATCTGAAGCAATACCTGCGACGCGTTAATGGTCTAGTCTCCAAAAAAATAAAACCGTCGCCGGAAAAATACGCCTTCCGGCGGCACACTCTCCATCAACACCGTACCGTTATTTCACGCCTTCCCAGACCCTGCACTTGGCGGCCGCCATGATGCCGGCGAAGACGAGCATGAAAAGAACAATCTTGAGCCCCATTTCCTTGCGCTGGTTCAGATGCGGCTCGGAAGCCCAGGCGAGGAACTGCGCGACGTCGCGCGCCTCCTGCTGGGTATTGTTGGGCGTGCCGTCCGTATATTGCACCTGGCCGTCGTTGAGCGGCTTTGGCATCGCAATCTGATGCGTCGGGAAATACTTGTTCCAGTTCATGCCGGGATTCATGGACGCGCAGGCGGGCGCGTCGCTGTAGCCGGTCAGGAGCGCCGCGATGTAATCCTCGCCGTGCTCGCGCGCCTTGACCAGCAGCGACATGTCGGGCGGCAGCGCGCCGTTGTTGGCGAAACGCGCGGCCTTGTCGTTCGGGAACGGAGACTTGAAGGGGTCGGAAGGACGCCCCGGACGCTCGAACATCTGGCCTTCGTCATTCGGGCCGTCGGTGACGGTCACCGATGCCGCAACCGCCTTCACCTGCTCCGGGTTATAGCCCAGCGCGCCGAGATCGCGGTAGGAGAGGTATTTCATGGCATGGCAGCTCGCGCAGACTTCGCGGTAGACCTGAAAGCCGCGCTGCACCGAGGCCATGTCGTAGACGCCGAACAGCCCCTTGTGCGGCCAGAACTGCTTGGGCGGATGAACTTCCTTTTCCGCCTCGGGGCATGCCCCGCCTTCAGAGGCAGCGGCTGCCTTTTGTTCATGGGCTGCCGTATTCGCGGCGGTCGAGGGCGCTGCAGCTTCCTTGCCCGCAACGGGCGCGCGGCGCGCGGCGGCATCGGCTTTTTCCCTGGCGGCGACGGCGAACCCGGGCGCGGCGGTCAGCACGGCCGCGAGGACAAGGGCGGAGAGGATTTTTTTCATTATTATTATCTCCTTAATGCTTCCAGCACGGATCGTCGCTGATGGAGGATGGTACAGGCAGCGTTTCTTCCTTCGGGATGAGGACCCAGAGGCCGTTGCGGGTCATAAACCACAGCACGATGAAGTGCAGGAAGTAGTAGGCGACGCCCGCCATGCCGATATAGACCGGCAGGCCCTCGGGCTTTTGCGACCCGGCATAGCCCAGCGCGAGCATGGCGGCGACAAGCGCCGCCAGCATCCAGCGGTAGAGCGGGCGGTAGCGCGCGCTTTTCGCGGGCGACTTGTCGATCCAGGGCAGGAACATCAGCAGCATGATCGAGCCGAACATCGCGATCACGCCCTGCAGCTTGGCGGACAGCAGCACGACATGCGTGAAGGGGATCGTGATGTCGATCGTGAAGGCGCGCAGGATGGCGTAGAAGGGCAGGAAGTACCATTCAGGCACGATATGCTCGGGCGTCTGCATCGGGTCGAACTGCTTGAAGTGGTCGACCTCGGTCAGCGCCAGCGGCGCGAAGAACAGCATGCCCATGAACAGCGTCAGGAAGACGACCATCGCGAACAGGTCCTTGGTCGAGAAGTAGGGCGCGAAGGGCACCGTGTCCTTCGGCGTCTTGGGCTCGACGCCTGTCGGGTTGTTGGAGCCCGTCTGGTGCAGCGCCCAGACGTGGATGAAAACCACGCCCAGGATGACGAAGGGCAGCAGGTAGTGCAGCGCGTAGAAGCGGTTCAGCGTCGGATTGTCGACCGAGAAGCCGCCCCACAGCCAGGTCACGAGCCCGTCGCCGACGAGCGGCACGGCCGAGAACATGCTGGTGATGACCGTCGTGCCCCAGCCGCTCATCTGGCTCCAGGGCAGGGCGTAGCCCATGAAGGCGGTCGCCATCATGAGCAGGAGGATGACGACGCCGATGATCCACAAAAGTTCGCGCGGGGTGCGGTAGGAGCCGTAATAGAGGCCGCGGAAGACATGGATATAGACGGCGATGAAGAAGAACGACGCGCCGTTCATGTGCGCGTAGCGCAACAGCCAGCCGTAATTCACGTCGCGCATCGTGCGCTCGACGCTGGCGAAGGCAAGGCTGGTATTGGGCGTATAGTTCATGGCGAGGAAAATGCCGGTCACGATCATGAGCATCAGCATGGTCATCGCGATGCCGCCGAAGCTCCACAGATAGTTGCAGTTCTTGGGCATCGGGAAGACGCGGTATTCCTTGATCAGCATGGTGAAGATGGGCAGGCGCTCGTCGATCCACTGGATGACGGGATTGTCGAATTTCTCGGCGTTGGCGGGGCGTGACATTATTTATTCTTCCTTGGAATCTTTTAAGCGGCCTTCTTGTCGGCTTTGGGCTTTTCTCCGATGACGATGAGCGTATCGGTTTTGAACGTGTAATCCGGCACGGGCAGGTTAAACGGCGCGGGGCCCTTGCGGATGCGGCCCGACTGGTCGTAGGTCGAGCCGTGGCAGGGGCAGAACCAGCCGCCGTATTCGCCGCGCTGTTCCATCGGCTTGCTGCCTTTCGGGATACAGCCGAGATGCGTGCAAACGCCCACGAGGACCAGCCATTCGTCGCGGCCTTTCTGGACGCGGGATTCGTCGCTTTGCGGGTCCCGGAAGCCTTCCCATTTTTCAGCGCGGATTTTGGCGATGTCTTCGGGCGTCCGGCGGCGGATCCAGACCGGTTTACCCTGCCAGATGACCGTCAGAATCTGTCCCGGCTGTATCGTGCTGAGGTCAGCCTCAGTCGTGGCGAGCGCCAGCGTGTCGGCAGAAGGGTTCATGCTATCGACAAGGGGCCATGCCGCCGTGCCGACCGCGACCGCGCCCATGGCGCCTGCCGTCAGAAAGAGAAAATCGCGCCTGGTTGCGCCGTCTTCGGTGGAGTCCATTGTTATTGTTCCTTGATTTGGACCTTTTTGGATGCGCGGCAGAGCGCCGCCCAACGCGGTGGTTATGAAGTGGATACTACTCCAATCCTTTGTGAAAATAAAATACCCGGCGTTAAAATATTCTTGAATTATGTATAACTATGCATCCATAAAAATATTTGCACGTCAAATGGATGGGGGTCGACGGATGACATAATATCTAGCCGCCTCACCCGGGGAACCGCAGGAGGGCTGCAGCAAGGCGTTTTTTGCCGGGAAAGACTTTACGCATGCGCGCCAGATTCACGCCGCCGTCATCGCGCTCGCATAGCGGCCGGAGGCCGGCAGGTCTTTCCCCTGCAGCTCGCGGTCCGCGATTTCGCGCAGTTCCAGTTTCACCGCTTCATCGTCTGCCGGGCAGAAGAGCTCGATGAAGGCGGCGTCGCTCGCCGCATTGCTCCGGATCGCGCCCTTCAGGTGGCTTTCATAAGCCTCCCGGCCCGATTTCACAACGCGGGCCAGCGCAACGTCGAGCGTCTTGGCGACATCGGCAAGGCCGGCCGCACGCGCCTGCCCGGCAAGAAAATAAAGCCCGATCGTCATTTCGCCGATTTTCCGGCAGCGCTCTTCCGTCGCTGCGCCTTCGGCGGTTTCCTTGGTCCCCATCATGCGACTCCCCTTGTTTCGCGGCTCCCCTCTTTTGCCGCCGCTTTTTCTTCCGTCTTTTCGTCGTTCGCCGCAAAAACACCTTTCAGCGCGGCTGCGGCTGCCGGCGGCTCCGTCAGCAGCACAGGCTGCGAGATTCCCGTCGTCGCGCGCACCTTTTCCAGCACTTCCAGCGAGATCGGCATCAGCCCCGCCACGATGACGCCGTCCTTGCCGAGATCTTTCTCGGCGCCGAGATAGGCGATGTCCCAGCCGGACTTCACGAAGACATTCTGCCAGAGCTTGGGCGGCATGATGCCGACCATTTCCTTGATGTCGTGGCGCAGGCCGAACTCGACGAAAGCAAGCACCAGCTCATGCTTGATGCGCTGGCGCAGCTCGGGCGAAACGCTGCGGTCGATGCAGAAGCGGGTGGCTTCCCAGACCGACAGGGAATCAGGCAGCGGCCGGTTCTCGATAAGCTCGGGCCACAAATCCTTGATCATGTAGGGCCGGTCGGTGGGCACGACGCGGACGCTGCCGCGCACGACGCCCTCGGCGTCCTGCCAGCACAGGTAGCTGGCCGCGAGCGTGTCGTACTGGTCGTATTCCATGCCCTGATAGCGGCTGAGATTCCAGTACTGGCCGTCCACGAAGGAGCGGTAGCGCAACTGGAAGTGCGACACGTAGGCGTCCGCGAAATGTCGCAGGGTTTTGTGGTTCACGCAATAAATCATCTTTAAGAAATCTCCGGATTTCCTTGCCCCTTCCTTCAAAGATATGTCCGAATCGCGCGCAAAGAAAATACCCACGAACGTGGGGGACGCCCCTATGGCTTTGTTTTAAAAGAAGAAAATACGAGAGGCCACGCCGCGTCAAAGCTGGATAAGACCCATCTGCAGCGCCTTCAGCACGCCCAGCGTCATGTTATTGGCGTCGAGTTTTTTCAGGGCGTCCTTGATATAGGTATGCACTGTATGTTCGGAGAGGCCAAGGATGTCGCCGACTTCGGATTTCGTCTTGCCCCGCGCGCACCATTTGAGCACCTCCTGCTCGCGGTCCGACAGGCGGATGACGGGCTGGTCCCCTTTCGTGAGCCGCTGCGATTCCAGCGTCATGTACATCGTGTAGAACTGGTGTGACAGGAGATTGACGTAGGCCATCAGCTTTTTGTCCCTCAGCTCCACCCCGCCGGAACTGCTGGCGGCGCCGACGCCCGCGATCGCGCCGCGCGGTCCGCGCAGCGGCACGCCGATGCCGTCATGCAGGCCGGCTTCATCGCCCTCTTTCATGAAAACGCGCTGCTTATCGCTGTGCAGGGGCTTTTCCATCAGCCCTTCCCAGGTAAAGGCGCCGGGGGCCGAATACATGAACCGCCGGACCGGATCGTAAACCTCGCAGTTTTTTTCGACGTAATGCTTCATCCAGTCTTCGGAATAATTCAGCATGATGCCGTGGCCGGCCTGGCGCTGGATGCTGACATGGTCGGTCATCAGGCTGAAAATGATCCGGTCGAAGCCAAGGCTGTGCATGGCCTGCTTATACAAATCAAACAGCTGGTCGACGCTTTGTGCCTGGTTTGAGGACTCGATAAATTCTTCTATGATCACGGCTACGCCACAGTAACAACCCCGGCGGCCCCTCCCCTCTGGCGTCCAGGCTTGGTCACAAATGTATTCTGAATTATGAAAGCTACGTATCGCTGAAAATCTTACCTTTGGACCTTAAATTGCACAAGGGGCCGCAAATCATACCCCATTCTCATTTTGAGACGGTCAGATCTGGGCGTGCATCGCCTCACCGACAAAGACATGCCATTTCATAAAATACTCGGGGTGCAGCCAGAGATGAACAGCCTTGAACAGCAGCAGGTGGAATACGTAAATCTCGAGCGTATAGCGGCCCAGAAAGCGCACGATGGCGGCGGGAATGCCCGCCGCAACGGACGCCGCCTGCGGAAAGGTCTTGGGGCGGTAGAAATAGAGGATGACGAAATACATGCCCGTGCCAAGGCTCATGAGCAGAAACTGCGGCACGTCAAACCGGAACATGTATTGCTGCAGGATGGAAAAGGCGAGCCACGAAAAAACGCCGAACTGGCGGGCGAGTCTGTCGCCGTCCGGGCGCTCCCCTTTGTTGCGGCACAGCCAGCCGAAGACGCCGATGATCAGCGCCAAAGAGCCGTATTCAAAAAACAGCCGCGTCACCGGGAACAGGGCCGCCATCAGGACAGCCGCCACCCAGAACCGGATGCGGTCCGATATCATGTAAAGCGCGATGCGGTCCACGGAGAAGCGGATGAGCATGATGGTGAAAATCGCATTCACCGGCAGCAGCGAAAATCCCGCGAGAATATTCCCGGCAAGCAGAATGAGCCCGCCGACCAGCCAGCTTTTTTCGAAGGCGCGGCTTCTGCTGTAGCCGGGCAGGAAGAACCACACCGGGAAATCGATGCGCCCGAAGGATCGGAACCAGAGATCCTGCGGAAAAAAATAGTAACCCACATGGTCCGTCATCATGACGAACATGGACAGCCCCTTGATGAGGTCGAGCGCGGTCAGTTCTTTCGTTTCGACTTTGCTGGCCATGCTTTCCTATCGCGACATCGCGACGACCTCCATGACCTTGAAGACCGCAAGATGCACGACATAAATTTCGAGGCTGCGGTGAGCGATAAAGCGGGCGGCCCGGCGCACCCAGTCCGCGCGCTCGCGCAGGCGCCGGAGATCCTCGCGGATAAGGTCGTTGAAGTGATACATCAGCCAGGCCGTCAAACCCGTCGACGCCGTCACGACGGCAAGCTGCGGCATCGTGAAGCCGAAGGTCAGCTGGCTGTAGGCCAGGTATATCGCCGTCACGAAAACGAAGTAATGCGGCAGCCGGACGATTTTTGTCGGCGCCTGGGCGCGGTGCCGCAGCAGCCAGCCCGCATTCGCGATCAGCAGCGCGATGGTGCCGTATTCCAGGTATTCGTTGATGGGGAGGATCAGCACGACGAGGAGGGCCTGCACCGCCCAGAAACGCCGCGGGCCTTTCAGCGAAAACGTCATGACCGGATCGACCAGCGCGCGGGCGGCCACGAGCGTGGCGACGGCGCAGACCGGGAAGTAGGATGTATAAATGACGGCGTCCAGCACGGTCAGGACGGCAATGCCCCACCAGACGCGCGCCGTGCTGCGCCAGGCCGAATTATACCCGGCCGGAAAAAACCACACGAGCCCGAAAAGGCGGAAAATACGGAACCACAAATTGTCCGAAAAGAAATGCGCGCCGATATGGTCGATAATAAAGGCGACGACGGCCAGCCCGCAGAGCTCGTAAGACGCTAACCTGTATTTCATCGACCGTTTTGCTCCTGACAGCCCTTTGCAAATATGCCACTATTCGGCCGTCAACACAAACGAGACGGCGGTGACAAGGCATGCGGCTCGCGCTTTTTGAACCCGACATCCCGCAGAACGCGGGCACGCTGATGCGGCTTTGCGCCTGCCTCGGCGTTTCCCTCGATATCATCGAGCCCTGCGGCTTCCTGCTGACGGACAAAAACCTGAAGCGCGCCGGCATGGATTACCTCGACCGCCTTGACATGACCCGCCATGCCAGCTGGTCGGCGTTCCGGTCAGCGCAGGCGAACGCGCGGCGGGTGCTGCTGACGACAAAGGCGGAAACATCGTTTCTCGATTTCAAATTCGCAAAGGGCGATATCCTGATTGCCGGCCGCGAAAGCAAGGGCGTGCCGGACGAGGTCCATGCCGCCTGCCCCGCCCGCATCACCATCCCGATGGTGCCGGGCGTCCGGTCGCTGAATGTGGCCGTGGCGGCCTCCATGGCGCTGTCGGAAGCTTTAAGGCAGACAGGACTGTTTCCGTCCTGATTTTACCTAAGGTTGCTTGATTTCCATCAAGGGAAAGGGCTAAATGACCGCGGTATGATTCCTGAAAAGGAAAGGATGCAGCCATGACGCAGGCGCAACGCCAGCCCGCCCCGGATAACCGGAAAGAAACCGCCGCCGCGTGGTTTGCTTCCTTGCGCGACCAGATCTGCGCCGCCTTCGAAAAGATTGAAGACGACCTGACCGGCACGCATCACGACCTTCCCGCCGGGCGCTTCGAGCGCCAGCCGTGGAGCCGCGCTGACGCAAAAAGAAAAGACGGAAAAGAGACGGACGGCGATCTGCAGGGTGGCGGCGTGATGTCGATCATGCGCGGGCGCGTGTTTGAAAAGGTCGGCGTGAATATCTCGACCGTTTACGGCACGTTTTCATCCGAGTTTCGCAAAAATATCCCCGGCGCGGCAGAAACCGGCGCATTCTGGGCCAGCGGCGTCAGCCTTGTCGCGCATATGCGCTCGCCCCTCGTGCCCGCCGTGCACATGAACACGCGGCACATCGTCACCTCCAAAGGCTGGTTCGGCGGCGGCGCGGACCTGACGCCGATGTACCCCGATGAAAAAGATACCGCTGATTTCCACGCCGCGCTCAGGAAAGCCTGCGACAGGCATGATGCCGCCTATTACCCCAAATTCAAAAAATGGTGCGATGAATATTTCTTCCTGCCGCACCGGAACGAGCCGCGCGGCACGGGCGGCATTTTCTACGACTACCTCGAGAACGGATGGGAGAAGGACTTCTCCTTCACGCAGGATGTCGGACGCGCCTTTATCGACGCCTACGTCCCCCTTGTCCGCCGCCATATGGACAGGCCCTGGACGCCCGAACAGCGGGAACACCAGCTGGTCCGGCGGGGACGCTACGTCGAATTCAACCTGCTTTACGACCGCGGTACACAGTTCGGGCTCAAGACCGGAGGCAATACGGAGGCGATTCTGATGTCTATGCCGCCCGAAGTGAAATGGCCCTGAAAACATTAATAATTTTAAACAGTTAAAATTTTCCTGCTTTCGTTAACAATTTCATAATATTACCTCAATATAATATTATGTAACGCGATATTCGTAACTTTTTCGTAAAGAGCGGCGAAAGACTTCTCAACAGCATTCGGGGAGAATACCATGTCGACAAACCAGCCCAATACCGTTTCGCCGCAGGATCACATTAAAAACCTTCAGAAATTCGCCGTCGACGGTGACATCAAGGGCATGGCCGAGTCCATCGGCGAACTGCATGCGCAATGGGGGTCGCTGACCTCCGAAATGCAGTCTGATGTCATGAAGCTGGAGGCCATTTTTCTTTCCATCCTGCAGGCACGTACAACGAAGGTGCATTAATGGCAGATCCGAAGACATTCGAGGAGCAACTCCGGGACTTCGCCAAAAAGGACCCCGAGATCATGCGCTGGTTCGGCGGCGAAGAGAGGTTCGAGGCGACGGTCGCCAAGATCGGGGGACTCGACACGAAATTCCAGCAGACTGGCGGCGTGTTCTTCCATCTTGGAAGCAATCCGCAGGAAACGGCGGAGGCTTTCACCAACATTCATATAGATCAATACCGCGAGAACGCGCGACCCAGCCTGCCGGCGCTCGTCGCGCACCACCTCGACGAAATCGGCCTCGCCAAGGACAGCCCGCATTACAAGGCGGCGCTGCTGGTCGCGGCGCGCGCCGAGGTTGACCTGGCCGACACGCCGCAATACCACAACAAGAACCATTATGCCGATGTGACCGCGCAGGTCGCGGAATTCGTGAAGAAGAACAACGAACTTGCCGCCAAAGGCGTGCCCGGCGCGCATAAGCTGACGCCGGAGGAAATGGCGGATTCCATCACCGCCGCCGTCGCCCACGACATCGACCATCCGGGCGGAAAGAACGCCACGCCCGAGCAGATCGCCCGCGGCGAAAAATATTTCAATCGCACGCGCCTGGAGGATCAATCATTCGGCGCGATCAAGCCGCTGCTGCGGGAGGCCGGCATCGACCTGGAGGCCGAAAGAAACATCCGGACGATGATCCAGACCACCAGCCCGGACGGCCCGCATGACATCCTGAAGGCCGTGGCCAAGGCGCAGCAGGAAGGCAAGCCGCTGAGCTGGGACGAGGTCGACCCGAAGAAACAATACCCGCCCGAATTCAAAGAGCTCTTCGACAAGCTCCAGAAAGATCCCAAGCTGACGGCCCGTTCCGCGATGCTGGAAGACGCCGACCTCGGCGCGTCGGCCTACGAGGGCTTGAGGTCCAACGTCAAGATGAGCGACGCCTTCACGCAGGAACTGCAGGAACGCCAGTACCGCACCGGCGCCGGCACGCTGGAGGACCTGAACGGCCCGCTCGCGCGCGCCGGATTCACCCAATTCGTCGTCAAGGAAGGGCCTGCTTCGGCCGCCGCGCAGGACGCGCTGGGCGCGAACGACAAGGCGCTGCGCGCGACGACAGCGGAGCAGATCGCCGAAGTGAAATCCCATGCGCAGAAACTGCCCGACGCGATCAAGGCGATGGCGGAGCAGAACCCCGGGATTATCGAGCAGTTCGGCGGCGCCGAAAAGTTCAAGGCCGCGATGGAAAAGATCGGCACGCTGGACACGAAATTCGAGGCGCGCGGCGGCGTCTTCTTCCATCTCGGCAGCAGCCCCGCTGAGACGGCGGAAGCCTTCACCAAAATCCACGTCGACAATTACCGCGAGGTCGGGCGCCCGAGCCTGCCCGCGCTCGTCGCGCACCATCTGGACGAAATCGGCCTCGCCAAGGACGACCCTCATTACAAGGCCGCGCTGCTCGTCGCCTCGCGCGCCGAGGTCGACCTCGCCAAGACGCCGCAATACCACAACACCAACCACTATGCGGACGTGACCGCGCAGGTGGCCGAGCTGATCAAGCGCAACAACGACCTTGCCGAAAAAGGCGTGCCGGGCGCGCAGAAACTGACGCCGCAGGAAATGGCGGATTCCATTACTGCCGCCGTCGGCCACGACATCGAGCACCCGGGCGGCAAGAACGTGGCCCCCGGCGAGCAGGTTACTGCGTCGAACCGACTGCGGCTGGAGGAGCAGTCGTTCAAGACCATCGAGCCGCTGCTGAAAGACGCGGGCTTAAGCGAAAGGGCGATCGGCGACATCCACACCATGATCCAGACCACCAGCCCCGACGGGCCGCACAGCATTCTGAAGGCCGTCGCCAAGGCGCAGCAGGAAGGCAGGATGGTCGAATGGGAGAAGATCGACCCCAACAACAAGATGCCCGAGCTGAAAGAGCTCGCTGAAAAGCTGCAAAGGGACCCGAAGCTGACCGCCCGTTCCGCCATCCTCGAGGACTCGGACCTTGGCGCGTCGGCCTTCGAGGGCACGAAGTCCAACGTGAAGATGAGCCAGGGCTTCACGCAGGAATTGATGGAGCGCAACTATAACGAAAACCTGCAGGGCCCGAGCGCGCGGCAGGGATTCAGCGATTTCGTCGTCGGCGAAGGCCCGGCCTCCGCCGCGGCGCAGGACGCGCTGGGCCAAAACTACAAGGAAATGTACACCCAGACCCGCGCGATTGCGAGCCAGATGAAAACCCTTGCGGTCGGCCAGTGGCAGGACGGCGCCATGGAAGGCGGCCGCCCGTTTTCGACCGTCGAGGCAACCGGGCTGAACCCCGGTCAGGTCAACGGCACGCTGGCCGCGATGAAGGAAGCGGGGCTGAACCCCACCCTCACGCATAGCGAGGACGGCACCAAGACGACCTTCCGCGTCGAGGGGGACGATGTCGCCAAGCTTGGTACGATGCGCAAGGAAGTCATCGGCCGGATGAACTGGCAGCAGGACTTTGAAAGACAGGAAATCTACAAATACGGGATAACCGAGGTCAAGACCGCCCCGCTCGGCAACGACGAGATCAAGGCGCTGCAGAACGCCCTCACAGCGGAAAAGCTGGCGCCCTCGACGAACGAACCCGGCAAGATCGCCGTCCATGGTTACAACGCCTCGGTCGTCAACCGTCTGCAGGAGGAAGCGCAGGTCCAGACAAAAGCGCCGATAAAAGTCACGCCGCCGCCTCCAAAGCCCCCTTCGCCGCCGACCGGCGGTTCCACGGGCGGAAATACGCCGCCGCAGCCCCCGCCGCCGGGCGGCTCGGCGCCCCCGAACCCGCCGCCTGCCAAAGCCAGCGGTGAAAACGGTCCGCCCGTCGCCAAGGTCGGGGAAGAGCTGAGAGCCAAGCCGATCGTCGTCGAGAAGCCTCCGACAGGATCCAGGTTCCTGCCCGAGAACAAAGGTCCCATGGCCAGCATCATGGATAATCCGCGCAATGCCGGCACCGGCAATGCGGGCGCCGCGGGCCTCGGCATCGTGCTGGGCGCGGAAGGCCTGCATGAAGCCATCAAGACCGGGGATACCACCGGCGGCGTGATTGCCGGCGCGAACATCGCCACGTCCACCGTGCAGGCGACGGAAGGCGTGCTGACCGCAGCCGGCCGCGCGGCGCCTATGGTGACGAAGGTCGGAAAATTCATTCCCGGCGCGAACCTTGCGATCACGGCGATCGACGGCGCATACCAGATTTCGAAGGAAGACACCACGCAGCATAAGGTCGAGCGCGCGACTGTCGTTGCCGCCACAACCGGCACCGCCCTTCTGGCCGGAACGGCTGTCGCGACCGCCGGCGAAGCCGCCGTTATTACGACGGGTGTCACGGCCGTCCTGGGCACGGGCGCCGCCGCAACCGGCACTGCCGCTGTCGCCGTGGCTGCCGCGCCGGTCGTGCTGACCGTGGCTGCCGCGGGCGCCGTCGCCTATGCCGGCAACGCCGCCATCGAATCCAAGCGCGCCTGGGACGACGTCGACAAGATGATCGAGGAAAACGGCCGGGCGCAGAAGCGCGAGGGCTACAAGTCGCAGGACGGCAAGCCGTCCGTCCTGGGTTACAAGCATATCGCGACCGCCCTGCTGCATCATTCGGAGCTCTTGAAGAACGAGAACATGAACGGCACGGCGGGCATCGAGCGCGACAAGAACGGGAAGATCAAGATTACGGACTTTAAAAAGATCGACCTGCGCGACCCGAGAAACATCGCCGAGCTCGAGCGCGTGCTGAAAGCCGAGATCGCGCGGCAGGACAAGGTCATCAAGGACAACGATTCAATCCTGCCCAAGGGCCTGCGCATCTTTTCGGGAGATTCCGTCGACAAGATGACGAATGCCCAGATGGAACGCGCGGATATGGCGGGCGCCCTGCAGGAAATCCAGATGTACAAGAAGGAATTGCAGAATTACGACGCCGCCAACCCCGGCGATCCCGCGACCACGGGCGCCAAGCCCGTCACGCCGCCCACGGCATCCGCGCCGCAGCGGCCCCGGCCCAGGGGCCCGGGCATGGGCTAGAAATCAGGCTGGTTTTCAGGAAGTGTCCGCGGCCTGTATTTGGGGCCTGCGCCGTATTTGTCCGACAACGGTTTGTTCGCCGCTTCGAACGCGCGCCGGGCTTTCAGTTTCTCCTTATAGGCAAAGATTCCCTCCCCCAGCGTGAAGTCGGAGGCCTTGCGGTCGCCGTAGGCGCGGCCTTTTTCCATCAGCTCGGGATCGCATGTCGCGAGATGCGCCAGCGTCGCCGCGCAGTCGGTCCCCAGCGCCGTAAGCAGCAGGTAATTGCGGAACTTCGGTTCCGCCTTCAGCTCCTCCTGCACGGCCGGCTGCTTCATCAGCAGCGTGATAAGGTCTTCCTTGCCATGAAAGATGGCGGCGCCCAGGGGCCCGCCGTACCCCGCCGGGTTCTGCGGCATGGTCTGGAAGGGGCAGGCCCCTTTGGCGGTCAGCATTTCAACACCGGGCGTAAACCCTGCCAGCACCGCCATGCCGAGCGGCGAGTTGCGGTGAGCGTCATAGAGCGCGGGAACCCAATAGCGCGCTTTCTCCCGCGCATTTTCAGACATGCCTTTCCAGGCATCCTCGAAGGCGGTTTCCGGATGCGGCAAAGCCGGCTTGCGCGAGAACAGGGATGGCAATGGCGTGGTCAGCAGGAATTCGACCTGCAGCAGATTCTGCTGGCGAAGCGCCTGCGCCAGTTCATCGGCGATAATGGCATTCGCAGCCGAACGGGAAATCTGGCGTCCCACCCTGCGTTTGAGCTGGCGGGCCCAGTTTTTGTCCGCGGCAGAAGTATTTATTTCCTTGTTTTCGCTCATTCTTTCCGTTTCCAAACTTTATTTTCCAGAATATAACAGAAACGGGCGCTCAAAATCAAGCATAAAATGAGGACATAAGTACCTTACCCCTTATTCCTTTTTGGCCAGCCAGGCAGGTTTCGGGTCCGGGTTGTTGGGATAGTTCTCCAGTAGCTTCGCAAGGCATTCGGTGCGCCCGGGCTTGAAGCCCTGCTCCATCCACCATTCGCTGATTTCGCCCAGGATGCGCCCCACGTCAGGCCCCTCTTTCCAGCCGATCTTCAGCACGTCGCCGCCGACCAAGGGGAAGCGCGGCGCGCGGAACGCGGTGGCGGCCTGGTAAAGCTCGTCGAAATGCTCCCGGGTATTTTCGCGCGCGGAGGCCAGCAGCAGCAGGCTGCGCACCATGTCGTTATCGAGGCGATAGACGAGCTGCTCCACCTCTTTGACGCTCATCCGCAGCGAGACTTTCCAGGTGGGCGTGGCCAGGGTGGCCAGCTGCGCCGCCTGGTCATTGGAGAGCTTGAGCGCCTTGATGACCATCGGCACGCAGTTCTGCGTGATATCGAGCAGGGCGGCGAGACGCCGCAGCACGAAAGCCTTTCCCTGATGATGCCGCGCCGCTTCGAGTTCTATCAGCCGGGAGAGCACCGGCACCGCCGTCGCCTCCGGCAGGAAATGGGTGACGACGCCCGCGTGCATCATGATATTCCAGACGTCCGCCGACCTGTCGGATTCCAGCAGCTTGAAAATTTCCTGGCGGATCCGCTCCGCGGAGAGCTTCACGATCTCCCCCGCCAGCCGGGAGCAGGCGAGCAGCGCGCGCATGTCGGGGCGCCCCTGGCCGAAATGCGCGTAAAAACGGAAGAACCGCAGGATGCGCAGGATATCTTCGCGGATGCGTTGTTCCGCCTCGCCGACGAAGACGACGCGGCCGGTGCGCAGGTGCTCGACCCCGTTGAACGGGTCGTAAACATCGCCGTCCATCGTCGCCGACATGGCGTTGATGGTGAAGTCACGCCGCGCGGCGTCCTTTTCCCAGTCGTCGGTGAAGGCGACTTCCGCGTGCCGTCCGAACGGGTTGACATCGATGCGCAGGGTGGTGATTTCGAATGGGTGCCCGTCGACGATAGCCGTGACCGTGCCGTGCTTGAGGCCGGTCGGCGCATGCTTGATTTTCGCGGCATTCAGGCGCGCGATGACTTCGTCCGGTTTCAGCGGCGTGGCGATGTCGATGTCAAGCACCGGCCGGTTGACCAGCGCGTCCCGCACGCAGCCCCCCACGAAGCGCGCGTCGCCGCCATCGGCCTGCAGCGCTTCCATGACGCGCACGGTGTCCGGCGATATCATCCAGGCCTGATGGCTTAGTTTTCCGGTAAAAACATCCATGATCTAAAGGGCACTCTTGGGCGGGGCGTCGTTCTTTCTGGCGGGGGAAACGGTTTTGTCGGAGGGCGGCGGGCCGGCGATGGCGTCGGAAAAATCCTTGAGCATGCCGGCGGTCGCGCCCCAGATATGGTTGCCGTCATAGGTGACGGCGTAGAATCTGCGCTCGCCGCCCTCGAAGGTGAGGCTTTCCTCGGCGAGGTTGCCGCTCGTGAGGATAAAATCGAGCGGCACCTCGAAAATCTTCGCGACTTCGCCGGGGTTCGGCGTCCAGACCTGGTCTTTTTCAAGCACGGCCACGACCGGCTTCACGCGAAAACCCGTGCGCGTGACGTAGTCTTCCAGTTCGCCGATCACGCGCGCGCCTGAAATATTGAGCCCGATTTCTTCGGCGGCCTCGCGCAGCGCGGTCGCCCGGTTGTCCTTGTCGTCCTTGTCGACGCCGCCGCCCGGAAAGCTGATCTGCCCCGCATGGGCGTGCAGCGTCTTGGTGCGCTCTGTGAACAAAATGGACAGGCTGCCGTCTTCCTTCGGCACCAGCAGGATCAGCACGGCCGCGTCGCGCAGCTCGTCGTCTCTCTTTTTCTTCGTCATGCCGGGATTAAGCGCATAATCGCCGTTCTCCCGCGCGGGCGGCGCGTAGCCTTTCAGCCTCTGCTCGATGTCGGCAATCGACAGCGTCACTGTTTTGCCCTTCCAATCCCGAAAAATTCTCCCGCGCTCCAGACGCCGAAGAGGCCCTTGTCCTTCTCGTCCTCGGTTGCGATCTTCACGAGCTCGTAGTAAACTGGCCGCACGATGCGCGCCTCGAGCCCGTCGCGCACCATGATATAGGGCGAAGGCTCGCCTGTCGCGGCGTCAAAAACCACGCGGATTCGATTCTCGCGCCCGGCCGCCACCCAGTCGTCGAGGTTGGTGCGGAATTTCAGCTGCTGCGATTTGCCGGAAGATTCCAGTTTCAGCTCGACCGCCGTAAAAGGCACGTCCTCGACCTCGATGCGGCCTTTTTCATATGGGGTAATCAGCCAGTAATCTCCAGCCTCGTCCTTTTTGAGCACGCTCGCGAAGAGCTTGACCAGATTATGTCTTGTGATCGGCGAGCCGTTATACATCCACGTGCCGTTTTTCAGGATTTTTATCCCGTAATATTCTTCCGAATCAATGACCGGCTTTTTGGATTCCATCGGTGCGCCCATATCCTTTACTATAGCCTTTAAGGGGAGTTTTCTCAAAAACAAAGGTAATCGGTTGATTGCATGACGGTTTTTCTGGCCGCCCAGGAAAAGATGGAGATGTTTTTCAACGGCCCCATGAGGTCGGGGATACTCCTTGATTCCCAGGGGCTGCTGAATCGCGGCTACCGGACCTTCCAGAAGGAACTCGCCGGGACCCTGCGCGAGCTCTACGTGGGCGCATGGGAGTATCCGGATTTTCAGGGCCGCAAAAACAAACTGACCTTCGACGTCGACAGCTTCCAGGGCGAAACGATCATCCCGCGCTATCTCATCAGCCGCGTTTTCGAGGGCAGGGACCTGGAAGACATCCTCGCCGAGTTCCGCCTGCCCGCCGACATCTATCCCGCCGAGCCGGAAGGCGAAGACGCCGGCGCGCCACAGCCGGGCGAAACGATCGAGGAACCGCCGCCCGATCCGGACTCCGGCCGCTTCCTGGCGGAGGAGAAGCGCACGATGTACCGCCCGGAGCGCAAAAAGGCGCCCGCCGTGTTCCGCATCGAGGAAATGGATATCTTCCTCTACGACTACGGCTATGCCTCCTGCATCATCAGCGGCCATGTCACCGCGAACAAGGACCTGACCATCCAGGAATACCGCTCGGCGGTGGAACATATCAGCTCCGCGATGCCGGATTACACCGAGCTGTTCCAGAGCACGATCGCGAAGATCGCGAAGGCCATTCCGCGCGAGTTCATCGTCGTCAGCTATCACGACAGGCAGCCGGAAGAAGGCGGTTTCTGGCCCAATACCACGCTGAAAAAACACATGGGCGAGCTGTTCTGGGTGCACCGCATATTTTCGGTGCCCTGCGGCACGCAGGTGGAATTCATCCGCGCCAAGACGGAATGCCGCGCCCTTGTCTATAGCGCGCGCACGGACGTCATGGACGATGTTTCCCTGCGCCCGGACATGGCGGTCTTTCCGGGCCACGGCAATTCCTGCGTCGTCTACACGAAGGACGCGACGCCCGAATGGAACCGCGCGCGGCTGCGCAGCGTGGTGCGCGCAAAAAATGTTTTTTACGCCGCACTGGAAGATGTCGACCGCGACCTGTTCTATCTCAACAACGAGGTCGGCGCGCGCGGGCATTCGGACGACATGGAATACCTCGAGCGCCAGGCGCAATTCATGTCGGACTGTCTTTCCCGCGTGAATTTCCTGAAAAGCATCTACGACGACTACGACAACCAGCTTGACCCGCAGTCCATCGAGATATGGAACGTGCTGCGCAAAGTATGGATCATGGACGACATGTTCCGCGCCATCGACCAGAAGGTCACGATGCTCGACAAGGCGCATGGGCGCACGATACAGCGCCTCGCCGCCCTGCAGAGCAAGAAAATCGGCGCGCTGATTATCATCTTCATCCTGGTCGCCCTCTTCGCCGTGATTCTCGCCCTACTGGGCGTGTTCTCGGGCGGCAGGACAGACGGCCCGGGCGGAGGTTTGGGCATGCCGGAAACCATTCTGCTTGCTTTCGCCCTGATCGGTGCTACCTTGTTAGCAATGCGTTTGTATAAGGGAAAATGAGGCCAACATGAGCGTAGAACCCCTTGCCAAGGCGGATATTTCCAGCGACCTCGAAAAGAAGGTCGGCGTGCTCGCGCGCCAGCTGAAGGACGCGAAGGAAAACGTGCACAAGGTCATCATCGGCCAGGAGCAGGTCGTGAACTTGTGCCTGACGGCGATTTTGTCGGGTGGCCATTTTCTCATCATGGGCCTGCCCGGCCTTGGCAAGACGAAACTGGTCGAGACGCTCGGCACCGTTCTTGGATTCGATGCGCGCCGCGTGCAGTGCACGCCCGACCTGATGCCAGCCGATATCGTGGGCTCGGAAATCCTTTCGGGCGGCAAGGACGGAGAGCGCAGCTTCCGCTTCGTCAAGGGCCCCATCTTCTGCCAGCTGCTGATGGCGGACGAAATCAACCGCGCCTCTCCGCGCACGCAGTCCGCGCTTTTGCAGGCGATGCAGGAATACCAGGTTTCGGTCGGCGGCGCGACCTATGACCTGCCGCGCCCGTTCCATGTCATGGCGACGCAGAACCCGCTGGAGCAGGAAGGCACCTATCCGCTGCCCGAGGCGCAGCTCGACCGTTTCATGCTGCAAGTGGATATCGGATATCCCACGCTCGCCGACGAACGCAGGATGATTCTTGTGACGACGGGCCTCAATCAGGAGAAGGCCGTCAAGGTCTTAAGCGCCGAAGACGTGATCACCGCGCAGGGCGTCATCCGCCAGCTGCCCATCGGCCAGAAAGTCGTCGACGGTATTCTTGCCCTCGTCCAGTCCGGACGCCCCGAACAGACGAAGCTGGAAAGCGTGAAGAAATACGTGAGCTGGGGTCCCGGCCCGCGCGCTGCCCAGGCCTTTATGCTAACCGCCCGCGCCCGCGCGCTGCTGGAAGGGCGCTATTCGCCCTCGCTCGATGACGTGGTTGCGCTGGCCCCTTCTGTCCTCCGGCACCGCATGGCCCTGCACTTCTCCGCCCGCGCGGAAGGCAAGGGCATCGAGGATGTCATCAAGGAAATGTGCGCGCAGCTGGGTTAATCTTTTCCCGCCGCTGACATGACGACGCCCCTGGACCCCACCCTCCTCGCACAAGCCCAGAAAGGCGATGCGGGCGCGCAGTTGGCCATGGGTCTTGCCTGTCAGGGCCGCCCCGCCGCAACCCCGCAGGACCTGGCCGAAGGCGCCGCCTGGCTGCAGAAAGCGGCTGCGCAGGGAAACATCGAGGCGAAATATCATCTGGGAACCTGCTTTCTCCGCGGCAAGGGCCTGGACAAAAGCTGGCCCGCCGCCGCCCGCTGGTTCCGCGATGCCGCCGAAAGCGGACATGCCCGCGCCCAGTACTGGATGGGCGAGCTGTTCCGCAACGGGACCGCAGTGCCCAAGAATCATGCCGAGGCCTTCAAATGGTACAAGCTGGCGGCGGCGCAGGGCGATGCCGCCGCCGAAGGGGCGCTGGGCGACGCTTACTGGTTTGGCGAGGGCGTGAAACAGGACGACGCCACGGCCGTTCAGCACGTGAAAAAAGCATCGGAGGCCGGATTTGCGCCGTCGCAAAAATTATACGGCGATTTTTTCCGGCTCGGCGTTGGGGGGCTGCCCAAAAGCGAGACGGAGGCCGCCGCATGGTATGCGAAAGCGGCTGCGCTGCAATATGACCCGGCACAGACGGCGCTTGGGGAATGTTACCTGACCGGCAAGGGCGTGCCGCAGGATGCCGCGCAGGCCGTGAAATGGCTTGAAAAACCGGCGTCGCGCGGGGACGCCAAGGCGCAATACCTGCTGGGCCAGTGCTGCGAGCAGGGAACCGGGATGCCCCAGGATACCGCCGCCGCCGCGGCATGGTACGAGAAATCGGCCGCGCAGGAGCATGCGCCCGCGCAGCAGGCGCTGGGCGAATGCTGCCTGTCGGGCAAGGGCGTGCCTCAAGATCCGGCGCGGGCCATTTCGCTGTTCGAGAAGGCCGCGGCGCGCAAAGACGCGAAGGCGCAGTATTCGC